>NZ_JOHB01000012.1:0-303917 GCF_000719605.1 Streptomyces sp. NRRL S-1813 | reverse complement strand
CTGCGCTCCGCCTTTGCTCTTTCTTGGAGCCTTCGGAAGCAAAGCCCACACACCAGGCCCCTCCGGCCCGTCCCCTCCCGTGAGTGGAGAAAGTAAAAGTGAGTGGGGGCGAGCCACCGACGTGACCGTTTCCAAGTGATCCACAAGGAGCACCGGACCACCCGCGCCCACCCCCACCGGCCTTCCCCCATCCCCCAACGGGAGGGGACGCGCCGCAGGAGGAAGTCCGGAGGAGCGGCACCGCACCCGACAGCGCCGCGCAGCGATCCAGCCCGCCGCAGGCGCACCGGCGAGAACCGAGACGGCGGGACGGCCGACAACGTGGGCCTACCCCACGGGAACCCCCGCCTCCAGGTGAAGCGGACAACCCCGCTCACGGGCGCGAAGCGCCCACCGTAGGCGGTTCCAGCGCACCGGTGGGAGCATTTTCTCGGCCTCGGCCTCGGTGGCGAAGCGCCAGTCGCGCAGTTCGGCGCCGGGGAGCAGGAGTTTGCTGATCCGGTCGTCGGTCAGGGTGCCGCCGTCGTAGAGCAGGCGGAGGCCGCCGTAGCCGGGCGGTTTGGGCGCTTCCCAGTCCAGGACCAGCAGTCGGGGGGCGCGGGACAGTTCGATGCCCAGTTCCTCGGCGACCTCCCGGACGCCGGCATGGGCGGGGGCCTCGCCGCGTTCCACGATGCCGCCGGGGAATTCCCAGCCGGCCTTGTAGGTCGGGTCGACGAGCAGCACTCGGTCCTGGTCGTCGAAGAGCAGTACGCCGGCGGCGAGCGTCTCGGCGGTCGGTTCGGGGGTCTGCACGATGTCGCAGGCGCCGGCGCCGGTGCGGATGGCCTCGGCGACCCGCTCGGCGGTCTGCCGGGGGGTGAGCCGGGTGGTGTCGACGACATGGGCGTCGCCTTGGAGCCAGGGCAGTGCGTCGGCGTACGGCCCCAGGTGTTCCAGGCTCCACCGGCGCGTCGACGCGGTGGCCCCGGCGTCCCCGGAGGCGTCCTCCCGCTCCGATATCCGGGCTCGCAGGATCGTTTCCTCCGCGTGCAGCAGGACATGCCGTACGGGAATCCGGCGGGCGGCGAGGGAGCCGAAGATCTCGTCGCGGTACTCCTGGCGCAGCAGCGTCATCGGCGTCACCAGGGGGCCCGGGACTTCGGTGAGCAGTGCCGCTGCGGTGTCGACGACCATGCGCCGCCAGGCCGGCAGATCCTGGTAGTCGTCGATCCCCTCGAACCGCTTGGCCGGCAGCATCAACCGCAGTCCGCTGCCGAGGAGTTCGGGGTCGTAGAGCGTGCTTCCGGGAAGCAGGTCGAGCAATTCATGAGCCGTAGTGGTCTTGCCCGCACCGAACGTGCCGTTCAGCCAGACGATCACGGTTTCCCCTCTTCCCTAGACCCAGGTGAGTTGCCCGCCACACCCTGCCACGGAAACGCTCGGGGTCACGGGCCGCGCGCACGACCGGGGAACGTTGCGCATTCGACCATCGGCGCGGCCAGGGAGGTTTCCCACTCCCACGGCCGCGCCGGTCGCGAATTGCCTCGCGCGGAGGATGACCGGTCAACGTATCCGCCGCCGCGAAGCCCCCGGCAAACAAGCGCTCCCCCGCCCCTCCAGTACCGAAACCCTCACCCGCATACCGGGTTCCGGGCCGCCGTCGGCCCGGCGGGCGGCGCATATGACGGCGGCCCATCGTGCTGACGGCGGCCGGTTCCGCGCGGCGGCCTCAGCCCTTGCTCGCGCCGAGGGTCAGTCCGGCAATGAAATGCCGCTGGAGGAGCAGGAACACCACAATCGTGGGCAGCGCGACGATGACGGAGCCCGCGGCGAGAAGGTTGTAGTCGGTGAAGAACTGGCCGCGCAGATTGTTCAGGGCCGAGGTGACGGGGAGTTTGTCGCCGTCGGAGAGGAAGACCAGGCCCCAGAGGAAATCGTTGTACATCCAGGTGAATTGCAGGGTGCCCAGGGCGGCGAGCGCGGGACGGCACAGGGGCAGGGTGACCCGCCAGTACTGCGTCCAGAGGCCCGCGCCGTCGACAATCGCGGCCTCCAGGATTTCCCGCGGCAGGGTGCGCATGAAATTGGCCAGCACGAAGACGCAGAAGCCGAGTTGGAAGGCGGTCTGCACGGAGATGACGGCCCACAAGGAGTCGTACATTGTCAGGGAGTCGGACATCCAGTACGGCAGCGGAATCTTGTTGAACAGCACATAGAGCGGGGTGACGATCACCTGCTGGGGCAGCAGGTTCCCGGCGGTGAAGAGCATCAGGAGGACGATGCCGCCGCGGATCCGTACCCGGGAAACGGCGAAGGCCACGAACGAGGCCAGGAAAAGGGTGAGCAGGACACCGGGCACGGCGATGAGGAGCGAGTTGAGAAAGTACTTGCTCATCCCGGAGTCGGCGAAGGCCTGTTGGTAATAGTCGAAGGAGAGATGGCGCGGGAGGGAGAAATAGCCGTACTTTGCGGTCTCTTCGTAAGGGCGCAGTGAGGCATAGACGGCCAGCAGCAGCGGGGCGAGGAAGGCGAACGAGACGGCGAACAGGAAGAGGTGGACGCCGAACCGGCCGCGGCGGCGGGCCGGGGTGGCGGGTGCCGTTTGCAGGGCGGGCGGCGCGGTGGTGGCAGATGCGGTCATCGCTGCCGCTCCCCTCGGAGTTCCTGGACGAGATAGGTCACGATGAACCCCAGGGAGACCAGCAGCAGGACGACGGCGATGGCCGAGCCGAATCCGATCCGGCTCGCCTCCCCGATAATGTTGTCGGTGACCAGCACGGACAGCAGTTCCAGGCCGTTGCGGCCCTTGTTGATGGCGTAGACGATATCGAAGGCACGCAGCGATTCGATGACGGTGATGACGCCGACGATCACATTCACCGGGCGCAGGGTGGGCAGCACGACCCGGAAGAAGGTCTGCCGTTCGCTGGCGCCGTCGAGGGCGGCGGCCTCTTTGAGGCCGGTATCGACGGATTTCAGGCCGGCGAGATAGAGGATCATGACATAGCCGGTGTGCCGCCAGCAGGCGGCCAGCAGCACCATCCAGATATTGAGTCCGGGATTTCCCAGCCAGTCGGTGGGATTCCGGCCGCCGATCACGGCGTTCACTGCGCCCTGGTCGCGGGAGAGGATCAGCTGGGCGATAAAGCCGACGATGGCGAGCGAGAGCACGACCGGCATATAGAGCGTCGACTGGTAGAAGCGGCTGAAGCGGACACCGCGGTCGATGAGGACGGCGAGCAGCAGTCCGAACGGGGCGGCGAGCAGTCCGAGGAAGACCAGCCACAGGAGGTTGTGGCGGACCGCCGGCCAGAACTGCGGGTAGTTGGTGAAGAGGTTGTCGTAATTCTTCAGGCCGACCCACTGGATATCGCCGATGCCGTCCCAGGTGGTGAAGGACAGTCCGACGGAGGCGAGCGTCGGGCCCCAGATCAGGGCGAGGTCGAGCAGGATCGGTATGCCCAGCAGCACGCCGAGGACGACGAGGTCACGGCGGGTGTGGCGCCGTGGGCCCGGTCGTCCGGCGCGCCGTGCGCGGGTGTTCGGCACGGCGGTTTGCTCCCCGTCTTTCACAGCAGCCTTTTGACGGCGCTCACTTGGCGGAAAAGATCTGCTTCTTCTGGCGTTCGATGTCGTTGACCAGGCCGTCGATGTCATCCGGTGCGCTGAGGAACTGCTGGATCGCCTGGATCATCACGGTCGAGGCGAAATCCGGCCGGGTGTCGCGGTCCATGAACTGCGATATCTGCTTGGCGCCCGAGACGAGCTGGACGGCTTTCTTCTGAAGCGGGGTGTAGGCGGCGGTGTCCGCACCGCTGTTGACCGCGACATTGTTGGGGTCGGACCTGAGGTAGAGGTCCTCCGCCTTGGGTGTGGCGAGGAACGTCAGCAGATCCTTCGCCCCGTCCTTGTCCTTGGCCTTCTTCGACATCAGAAATCCGTCGATCGGCGCCTCGACCGCGTCCTGGCCGTGGGCCGGATCGATTTCCGGGAACGGGAAGAAGTCGAGATCCTCCCGGTCGGCGGCGCTGAACTGCTGGCCGGGGTGCGGCAGTCCGAGCACGGTCATACCGGCTTTCTGCTGTGCGAGGGTCTGGGCGGCCTCCTGCCAGGTGCGGCCGTTGGCGCCCTTCTGGTGATAGGGCATCAGGCCGCGCCAGAGGTCGAAGACCTGCTTGACCTGCGGACTGTTCCAGGCCTTCTGGCCGCTCATCAGCGCGATATGGAAGTCGTAGCCGTTGGCGCGCATATTGAGGTAGTCGAAGGTGCCCATCGCCGGCCAGCCGTCCTTGTCGCCGAAGGCGAACGGCACCAGGCCGTCCTTCTGCATCTGCTTGGCGAGCGCCCGGTACTGGTCGAAGGTCTTGGGGATGTCGTACCCCTTCTCCTGGAACACGCTCTTCCGGTGGAAAACGGCCCACGGATAGTAGTAGTACGGCACCAGGTACTGCTTGCCGTCCAGCCCCGTCGACTGCTTCTTCAGCGCGTCGGAGAACCCGTCGAAGCCCCGCCACAGATCGCTGATGTCAGAGAGCAGGCCCTTCTGCGCGAAGTACTGCATACGGTTTCCGGCGAACCACATGAAGACATCGTCCGGGCTGCCCTGGAGGTAACGGTTGATGTTCTCCTGGAAGTTCTCATGATTGACGGTGTTGACCGTCACCTTCTTCTTCGACTTCTTCTCGTAGGCCTTGAATGCCTCGGCGAACGCCTTCTTCGGTACGGCGTCCGAAGCATTCGACCCCATCGTGATGCCGTTCGGGCCGCTGCTACAGGCGGCGAGCAGGGACGGGAGGGCCACGGCCCCCGCGCCGAGCGCCGCGCCCCTCAGCAGCGTCCGGCGGGACATCCGACGTCCTGCCGCTTCCCCGTACGTATCCGAGCCGCTGAACGTTGACTGGACCATGTCCCCCTCCTCAGGGGTGGAACCAAACAGAACCGAACGCGAGTGGTGGGATCTCACTCCGAACGGCAGGTCGAGTCAAGGGTTTTGGCAGGCGAAACAGGAACCGTTACCGCTCCTCTTCCAACAGACTCCAACAAGCCCTACCGTAAACACTCGCACGCGACCGGTACACGACCCCATCACACCTCTCGCGAAGACGGAGGACGCGAACCATGCGCGTTCATATCCGCACCATCCACCGGCGAGGTCAGCGAAGAATCGTCGGAGCGCTGTCCGCCGCGCTGCTGTGTACGGCAGGGGTGACCGCCCTGCCCGCCGCGGCCCGTACGCCCGATTCCCCGGCAGCCGGCCCCGCCCCCACCGCTCGCACCGGCCCCACCCCGCGGCTCCCCGACGGGCTGGCCATGGCACCGCCGATGGGCTTCAACAACTGGAACTCCACCCACTGCCGGGCGGAGTTCAACGAGGAGATGGTCAAGGAAATCGCCGATCTCTTCGTCACCAAGGGCCTCAAGGACGCCGGTTATCAGTACGTCAATCTCGACGACTGCTGGGCGCTGCCCGCCCGCGACGGGAACGGCAAGCTCGTACCGGATCCGCAGCGCTTCCCCCACGGCATCAAGGCGGTGGCCGATTACGTCCACTCCAAGGGCCTGAAATTCGGCATCTACACGAGCGCCGGTATCAAAACCTGCAACCCCGCCGGATTCCCCGGCGGCCTGGGCCATGAGGAGTCCGACGCCCAGCAGTTCGCCGACTGGGGTGTGGACTACCTCAAGTACGACAACTGCAATAACCTCGGCGTGGACGCCAAGCAGCGGTACCGCACGATGCGGGACGCGCTCAAGGCCACCGGGCGGCCCATCGTCTACAGCATCTGCGAATGGGGCGAGAACAAGCCCTGGGAGTGGGCGTCGGACGTAGGGCATCTGTGGCGCACGACCGGTGACATCAGTGACTCGTGGTCGAGCATGCTCGGGATCGCGAAGCAGAATCTGCCGCTCACCCCGCATGCCGGCCCCGGACGCTGGAACGACCCGGACATGCTGGAGGTCGGCAACGGCGGTATGACCGACACCGAGTACCGCAGTCACTTCTCCCTGTGGTCGATGATGGCCGCCCCGCTGCTGATCGGCTCCGATCTGCGCAAGGCCGGCCCGGAGACGTTCGAGATCCTGGCCAACAAGGACATCATCGCCATCGACCAGGACCCGCTGGGCAAGCAGGCCACGGTGCTGAAGTCCGAGTCCGGCCGCTGGACGCTGGTCAGACAACTGGCCGACGGCGACCGCGCGGTGGCGCTGTTCAACGAGACCGGACAGCCGCAGCGGATCTCCACCACCGCCAAGGACCTGGGACTCCCACAGGCCGACGGCTACCGGCTGCGCGACCTGTGGCGGCACCAGGACACCCACACCACGGGCACCGTCTCCGCGACCGTCCCGGCACATGGCACCGTCGTCTACCGCGTCTCCACCGACGGCCGCTGGGCCACCTACCCGCCGGCCGTCGAAACCGGCACCGACCGTACGCCGCTGGTCGAGGCCGGCACCCCCGCCGGCCTCCGCTCCACCGTCCGCAACCTGGGCGGCACCCCCGCCAAGAACCTCACCGTCACGCTGAAGGCCCCGCGGGGCTGGCAGGTCGGGGCCACCTCCCCGGCGACCGCACGCGCACTGCCCCGCGGCAGCACCCTCACCACCGGCTGGAAACTCAGCGCACCGGCCGGCACCGCGCCCGGCACCTACGACCTGCCGCTGACCGCCGACTACCGCTCACCCCGCGGGGAGCGGATCACCTCCACCCTGCCCGGCACCGCCCATGTCGTGGTGCCACCGCCGTCCGGGACCTCCTACGCCTCCGCACTCCCCTGGCTCACCGCCGCCAACGGCTGGGGACCGGTCGAGAAGAACACCAGCGTCGGGGAGAGCGAGGCCGGGGACGGCAGGCCGATCGGCATCGGCGGCACCGGCTTCGCCAAGGGCCTCGGGGTGCACGCACCCAGCGAGGTGAGCTTCTACACCGGCGGGCGGTGCTCGGCATTCCGTGCCCAGATCGGCATCGACGACGAGTCCGGTGACCGGGGGTCGGTGGGCTTCGAGGTGTGGGCCGACGGCAAAAAGGTCACCGCGAGCTCCACGGTGACCGGAGCGGATGCCGCCAAGGCGGTCAGCGCCTCGGTCTCCGGAGCGCAGACCGTACAGCTCGTGGTGACCGACGGCGGGGACGGCATCGACTACGACCACGCCGACTGGGCGGACGCCGCATTCCAGTGCTGAAGCAGCAACGACCGGTCCCTTAGGGCGAGTTGATGACGGTGCCGGGCGGGCCACTCGGTCCGCCCGGCGCCAACGACCTGCATCTGGATACGCACCTGCACCTGCACACAGGAGCGGCGGTCAGCAGGTGGGCAGCCCGGGAACGGGCTGATCGTTCGCCCCGCCCTTGAGGTAGACCACGCTGACATAGACACCGGAATTGCCGCTGTCGTCATCGGTCTTGGCCCACCAGACGTTCGTCCACTTCCCGTACGTCTCCCGGCGGCCCAGCTTCGCCTGGCAGTAGAAGTAGTTGGTCCCCGACTTGAGGGTGCCGACCTGCTGGAACGACGAGGTGTACGAGCTCGCGGCGCGCCACACCTCACAGTTGGCCTTACCGCCGCCGATCGGCGCACACGACGGCCCCTGGGTCGGGTCTCCACCGCCACCACTGTCCCCGCCGGACCCACCGGACGCGCCGCCCTGGGCACCGCCCGCGCCACTGCCGACGTCGGTGCCGCCCTGAGCGCCCCCGTCCCCGCCCGAACTTCCGCCCGCACCCCCGGGCTTGGGCTTCTCGGACGCACCATCGCCCGAGGGCCGGTCCGCATCCGACGGCGCAGCGCTCTTCCCGCCGTCCTGGGCCTGTCCCTTGCTCTTGCCCTTGTCCTTACCGTCGGTCTTCCCGTCGGCCTTGGCGCCGTCCTTGTCGGCGGCCGCGCTCGGGGTGCCCGGCCCGGCAGGCTGAGCCGACGGCTGCCCGCGGTCCGCGACCGCCCCGCTAGGCCCCCCGCCGACCAGCGCATAGGTCACACCGCCGCCGGCCGCGAGCACGGCGAGCACCGCTGCCGCGGCCAGCAGCACACGACGCCGCGCGCGGACCGGCAGCCGTTCCGTGTCCCGCGCCCCCGGGCTTCCCGAGCGCGGGCTCCCCGGGTACGGATGGGCGCCCGTACTGCCCACGGGCGGACCGGCCATGACACCGGGCGGGTCGCAGACGGGGCCGGGCGATGGGAACGTGAACCCGGGTTCCTGGTTTCCGGTGACGCCCTGCTGATGCTGCGGCGCCTGGTGCTGCGCCGGGGGCGTGGGGTACGGGGCGGGGCCCGGGTGCGGCGTCGGTGCCGTTGTCGGTGTCGGTGTCGGCGACGATGGCGATGGCGATGGCGGCAACGGCGCGGGCTGGGGCATCGGCGCGCCCCCAGCACCAGGGCCGGAGAGCCAACTGGACGGCGGGGCGCCCGCGTTGCCCGGCGATCGGCGTCGTTGCCGCGCTGGGGCCCACTCGCGGCGGCGGCAGCCGGTGCTCCGTGGCCCGCACCGCCGGGGGTGTTCCACGGCGGGGTACCACCGGCGTCGCCGGGGGTGTTCCACGGCTGGGCACCACCGGTCTCGCCGGGGCCGCTCGCACCACCCGCCGCACGCTCCTCGTCCGCTCCGCCCTGCTCACGCTCCCCCGGTGTCACCGTCACCGATCCCCTCGATACCCGTAGCTCTGCCCATACGCCTTGTACGTCGCGGTGTACGTCCCGGTCGGCAACAGACTAAGGGGCGCACGGGAGCCCGTGGTGACGTCAGGACATGGGGGCGAAGGCGTCGAGGCGGGACCGCTGCCCGGCGGCAGCGGCGGCGCCCACCACCCCGGCGTCCGTCCCCATTTGGGCGGGAACGACCGTCAGGCCCGAGACGAACGACAGCGTCGCATAGTCACTCAGGGCCGCCCGCAAGGGGGTGAAGAGGACATCTCCCGCGCCTGCAACTCCCCCGCCGATGACGGCGATATCGATCTCCACGAGGGTGGCGGTGGCGGCGATTCCGGCGGCCAGCGCCTGGGCGGCCCGCTCGAAGGAGCGCAGGGCGACCGGGTCACCGGCGTGCGCGGCGGCGGCGACGGCGGCCGCGCTGGTGTCGCCGTCGGGGCCGGGCAGCCAGCCGTTGGCCAGCGCCCGGCGGGCGATGTTGGGGCCGCTGGCGATCCGCTCGACACAACCGCGGGCCCCGCACGGGCAGGGGTCACCGTCGACATCGACACTGATGTGGCCGATGTGGCCGGCGTTCCCCGTGGGGCCGGGGTGCAGCCTGCCGTTCAGGACGAGTCCGCCGCCGACGCCGGTGGAGACCACCATGCACAGCGCGTTGGCGTGGCCGCGCGCGGCACCCTGCCAGTGCTCGGCCGCGGTCATCGCGACACCGTCACCGACCAGCACGACGGGGAGCTCTCCGACGAGCGCCCGCACCCCGGCGACGAGCGGGAAGTTGCGCCAGCCGGGGATGTTGACCGGACTGACCGTGCCGGACGAGGCGTCCACCGGACCTGCGCTGCCGATGCCGACGGCCGCCACCCGCGCCCAGTCCGGCCCCGCGGCCAGCTCGGCGGCCACCTCGGCCACCGCACGCATCACCGTCGCCCCGTCCTTGTCGGCGGGGGTGGGCCGGGAGGCCCGTGCGACCAGCCTGCCGCGGGCATCCACGAGAGCGCCGGCGATCTTGGTGCCGCCAATGTCCAGCGCTGCGCTGAGGTCCGTCTGCATCAGTGTGGAATCTCCTGGTGAGCCCGGGGGCCGAGCGTACCGGCCCGGCGTGAGAACGCCAGTCTTCCGTCGATTGACAACGTTGTCTAGAGGCTATGCTCGACGCCACACCTGACGCCGACAGAATCAGGACCGCACACCGTGACCGACACCGCGCGGGGCACCTCCCGCCGCTATGGCACCCGGCCCACGATGAAGGATGTCGCGGCGCGCGCCGGGGTCGGCCTCAAGACGGTCTCCCGCGTGGTCAACGGCGAACCAGGGGTCACCCCGGACACCGAACGACGCGTCCAGGAAGCCATCACCGCCCTGGGGTTTCGCCGCAACGACTCCGCCCGGATCCTGCGCAAGGGGCGTACGGCCAGCATCGGTCTGGTGCTGGAGGATCTCGCCGATCCCTTCTACGGCCCGCTCAACCGCGCTGTCGAGGAAGTCGCCCGCGACCACGGCGCACTGCTGATCAACGGCTCCAGCGCCGAGGACCCGGACCGCGAACAGGAGTTGGTGCTCGCGCTGTGCGCACGGCGGGTGGACGGGCTGGTCATCATCCCGGCCGCCGACGACCACCGCTATCTGGAGCCGGAGATCGCGGCCGGAATAGCCACCGTGTTCGTGGACCGTCCGCCCGGCCGGATCGACGCGGACGTCGTGGTCTCCGACAACTTCGGCGGCGCCCAGGACGCGGTGGCCCACCTCATCGCGCACGGTCATCGCCGGATCGGCTTCATCGGTGACCAGCCGGGCATCCACACCGCGCGCGAGCGGCTGCGCGGCTACCGCACGGCAATGGCCGCCGCGGGCCTGCCCGTCGACGACTCCTGGGTGTCGCTGGGCTCCACCGCCCCCGACCGGGTACGTGCCGCCGCCACCGCCATGCTGGACGCCCCCGAGCCGGTCACCGCGCTCTTCGCGGGCAACAACCGGGTCACCGTCACCGCCGTACGCGTCCTCGGCGAACGCCCGCGCCCGGTCGCGCTGGTGGGCTTCGACGACTTCGAACTGGCCGATCTCGTCCGGCCCGCGATCACGGTTGTCGCCCAGGACCCGGCGCACATGGGCCGGACGGCCGCCGGGCTGCTCTTCCGCCGTCTGGAGGGCATCGAGGATCCGCCGCAGCGCAGGGAGATCCCCACCCGCCTGATCGCCCGTGGCTCGGGCGAGATACCCCCTTCGGAGAGCTGAACTCCCCAGCGACGGGGCGCAGACCGCCCCCGTGGCCGGCCCGGGGCCCCGGGGCGGGAGGTCACCGCCCGTCGCGGGGCGGGGCGCCGCCGCGCCCGGCCTTCTTCCAGATCAGCACCATCCCCAGCGCGAGGACGATCAGCGCGACGATCACGACGGCGCCCTTGAGCGCGGCGTCGAGCAGGAGATGGTGAAGGAGACCGGCCCCTTCACCCCCTCCACTCCCTTCGCCCCTTTCGCCTCCCGATCCGCCCCGGGCGAGGGCGCCATGGAGCAGGCCGTGACCGGCCAGAAGACCGCCGCCGGTCATCGCGCCCCACCCCGCTCCCGCCCCTGCCCCCATCCCTGTCCCTGCCCCTGCTCCCGCTCCGGCTCCCGTTGCCCTGCACGCGGCCCGCGCCCGTCGCCGTCCAAGTGGCGGGCCGCGGCCCGTGCCACCGCACCGGCCACCGTCCCGCCGCTCCGGGACCGCCCACCACGGCCACGGGCAGCGCCCCGGTCGTCCAGATAGCGGCTCACGGCATGTGCGGCGGGTGCCGCGTACTGCCGCGCCGCAGCGAGCTTCCCCCGGCGTTTGAGGACCAGTGCCACGGCGAAGAGCAGCAGGGCCAGCACCACCAAACCGCCCGCGATCAGGCCGAACCGGATGAGAAGAAGGTTCAGGATCCGCTCCATGATCACGCCTCCATTTTTTATATCACGAGTGTGATATAAAACAATTTATCACAGCCGTGATACAAAGGGGCCATGCCCAAGCAGGTGGACCGAGAAGCCCGGCGCCGCGAGGTCGTCGACGCGCTCTTCCGCGTCGTCGTACGGGACGGCCTCCAGCGCGCCTCACTGCGCGCCGTCGCCGACGAGGCCCGGCTCAACATCGGTTCCGTCCGGCACTACTTCGCCGGCCAGGAAGAACTGATGCGCTTCGCGATGCGGTCGATGCTCGACCGGGTCGGCGACCGGCTCCAGCGCCGCATCGACGAGTTGGGCGATCTGGACGGGCTTTCCGCGCCGCAGATCCGGCGCTGTGCGGTGGACCTGCTCTCCGAACTGCTGCCCCTGGACGACAGCCGGCGTGCCGAGGTCACCGTGCTCGTCGACTTCTCCACCGCCGCCCGGACCCATCCCGGGATCGACGACCTCGCCCAGGAGACCGCCACCGGCACCCGGACGCTCGTCCGCCGCATCCTCACCCGCCTCGGCACGGCGGGCGGACTGCGGGCGGGGCTCGCCCTCGACACCGAGACCGAACGGCTGACGTCCCTCCTGGACGGCCTCGCCTTCACCGCCGTACTGCGGCCCGACGTCCTGGACGGAAAGACCTGCGCCACGGTCCTGCGTGCCCATATCGACGATCTCGGACCGGCCGCGGGCTGACGCACGAGGCCCCCGCCATCCGGCAGGGGCCTCGGGGGCGCACCGGGCCCGCAAGGGGGCACGGCGGCCGACTTCCCGCGCTGTAGGGCACGTTGCGCCGGACAGGCGGCTGTTTTCGCTCAGCCCGTGGAGACCGGGCGGCCCGCGAGTGCGTCCAGGTCGGCGCGGGTGAGCCCGGTCAGCCGGGCGACCTCGGCGGTGTCCACGGCGCCGCAGTCCAGACCGCGCAGCAGATAGCCGCTGAGCGCCTTGGCGGTGGCGGGCTCGTCCATCACCGCGCCGCCGGCCTTGGCGACATACGCAACGAGCCGGGCCGCGGCCTGCTCCAGGCCCTCGCGGTAGAAGGCGTAGACCGCCGCGTAACGGGTGGGCAGATGGCCCGGGTGCATGTCCCAGCCCTGGTAATAGGCGCGGGCCAGCGAGCGGCGGACCAGGCCGTGGTGCAGCCGCCAGGCGTCGTGCACCCGCTCCGTCGGGCCGACCGGCAGGACGTTCGTCGAGCCGTCGGAGAGGCGTACGCCGGTACCCGCGGCGGCGACCTGCATCACGGCCTTGGCGTGGTCGGCCACCGGGTGGTCGAGGGACTGGTGGGCGGCGCTGACGCCACAGGAGGCGCTGTAGTCGAAGGTGCCGTAGTGCAGGGAGGTGGCCCGGCCCTCGGCGGCCTCGATCATCCGGGCGACGGTGGCACGGCCGTCGGCGCCCAGGATCGACTGGGTCGTCTCGATCTGGATCTCGAAACCGATCCGGCCGCTCTCCAGTCCGCGCGCCTTCTCGAACGCCTCCAGCAGCCGGACCATGGCGGTGACCTGCTCCGCGTAGGTCACCTTGGGGAGCGTCAGCACCAGGCCGTCGGGCAGGCCGCCGGCTTCCATGAGGCCGGTGAGGAAGATGTCGAGGGTGCGGATGCCGCGGTCGCGGACGGCGGCTTCCATGCACTTCATCCGGATGCCCATGTAGGGGGCGGCGGTGCCTCCCCCGGCCTCCGGCCGGGAGGTGCCCCCACGGCAGGCGGCGGCGACCAGGGCGGCGGCGCGGGCCGCGGCCTCGTCCTCCTCGGCGTCCGGGCGGGGGCCGTAGCCGTCCTCGAAGTCGATGCGCAGATCCTCGACGGGCTCGCGGGTCAGCTTGGCGCGGACCCGGTCGTGGACATCGGCGGCGAGGGTGTCGGGGATGCCGAGGACGGCGGCGAGCGCGGCGGCGTCGGGTGCGTGCTCGTCGAGGGCGGCGAGCGCCTGGTCCCCCCAGGAGCGCACGGTGTCGGCGGCGAAGACATCGCCGGGGACGTAGACGGTGTGGACCGGCTGGCGGGTGCCGGGGTCGCCCGGGTAGCGCCGCGCCAGATCCGCGTCCACCTGGGCGAGCGCGGCTCCGATTCCCTCGCGTACGGTGTCCGCGAGGCTCGTCGCCACGATCTCCTGCTGCCCCATTCGATTCCCTCCCGGTGCGCACGCCCGCCGATCGAGCATTTTCCGCTTCACGGAATCAACAATCCGTATAGCGAAGTTAACTGCGTCGGTTTGCCGAGGTCAACACCCTCCCCCGAGCCGGCGCAGGTCACGGGCGCACGACCGGACTCCGGGAAACTCCGTGGCGGGCCCCTCACGGCACCGCCAGACTCACCCCCATGACTTGGATCGCACCCCCTGTAGAACGCAGAGAACTCCCGACCGTGGCCGGCGAACGGGAGATGCTGCAAGGCTGGCTCGACTTCCACCGTGACACCCTGCTCGCCAAGTGCGCCGGGCTGACGCCCGACCAGCTCGTCGAGGCGAGTGCCTCGCCGTCCACCCTCACGCTGCTCGGCCTGGTCCGCCATATGGCATACGTCGAACGCACCTGGTTCCGGGTGCGCTTCCTCGGCCTGCGGATCGGCGATCTCTACTCCACCGAGGACAACCCGGACGCCGATTTCCAGGACGCCGACCCGGCCGGCGCCGAGCGGGATTTCGCGGCCTTCCGCGCCGAGATCGAGGCCTGCGACAAGGCCGTGGCGGACCGCGGGCTGGACGAGACCTTCTCCCCACGCCCGGGGCGCACCCTGAGCCTGCGCTGGATCTACGTCCACATGGTCGAGGAGTACGCCCGGCACAACGGCCACGCGGACCTGCTGCGCGAGCGGATCGACGGGGTCACGGGCAGCTGACCGGGCGGCGGCCGCTCACCGGCACCGCCACAGCACGAGGCCCCGTACGCACCGCGCGTACGGGGCCTCGTGCGAGGGCCGGAGCCGCGCTCCCGCGGGGCGGCGGTCAGCCCTTGCGGGTCTTGACCTCGTCGGTGAGGGCCGGGACGACGTCGAAGAGGTCGCCGACCACGCCGTAGTCGACCAGGTCGAAGATGGGTGCCTCTTCGTCCTTGTTGATGGCGACGATCGTCTTCGAGGTCTGCATACCGGCGCGGTGCTGGATCGCACCGGAGATGCCTGCCGCGATGTACAGCTGCGGCGAGACCGACTTACCGGTCTGGCCGACCTGGTTGGTGTGCGGGTACCAGCCGGCGTCCACCGCGGCACGCGAGGCGCCGACGGCCGCACCGAGCGAGTCGGCGAGCGCCTCGATGACCGGGAAGTTCTCGGCGCCGTTGACGCCACGGCCACCGGAGACCACGATCGCGGCCTCGGTCAGCTCCGGACGGCCGGTCGACTCGCGCGGGGTGCGCGAGACGATCTTGGTGCCCTTGGAGGAGTCGGCCACGGTCACCGCGAGCTGCTCGACGGCGCCGGCGGCCGGGGCGGCCTCCGGGGCGGCGGAGTTGGGCTTGACGGTGATGACCGGGGTGCCCTTGGTGATGCGGGACTTGGTGGTGTACGAGGCCGCGAAGACGGACTGCGTGGCCACCGGGCCCTCGTCGCCGGCCTCGACGTCGACGGCGTCGGTGATGATGCCGGAGCCGATGCGCAGCGCGAGGCGGGCACCGATCTCCTTGCCCTCCGCGGAGGACGGCAGCAGCACGGCGGCCGGGGAGACCGCATCGTAGGCGGCCTGGAGCGCGTCGACCTTGGGAGCGACGAGGTACTCGGCGAACTCGGGCGCATCGGCGGCCAGCACCTTGACGGCGCCGTACTCACCGAGGAGCTTCGCGGCGGCCTCGGCGTTCGCGCCGAGGTGCACGGCTACCGGCTCGCCGATGCGGCGGGCGAGGGTGAGCAGTTCGAGGGTGGGCTTGCGGACGGCACCGTCCACGTGGTCGACGTAGACAAGGACTTCAGCCATGGGATTGCTCTCCTGCGGGAAGAATGAGGGCGGTGGAAAGGACTGCGGCTCAGATGAACTTCTGGCCCGCGAGGAACTCGGCGAGCTGCTTGCCGCCCTCGCCCTCGTCCTTGACGATCGTGCCCGCGGTGCGGGCCGGACGCTCGGTGGCGTCGTCGACCTTGGTCCAGGCGCCCTCGAGGCCGACCTCGTCCGCCTCGATCTCCAGGTCCTCCAGGTCCAGGGACTCCACCGGCTTCTTCTTGGCGGCCATGATGCCCTTGAAGGAGGGGTAACGCGCCTCGCCCGACTGGTCGGTGACGGACACGACGGCCGGCAGCGCGGCCTCCAGCTGCTCGCTGGCGGTGTCGCCGTCCCGGCGGCCGGTGACCTTGCCGTCGGCGACGGACACCTCGGAGAGCTGGGTGACCTGAGGGACGCTCAGACGCTCGGCGAGCAGGGCGGGCAGCACGCCCATCGTGCCGTCGGTGGAGGCCATACCGCACACGACGAGGTCGTAGCCGGTCTTCTCGATGGCCTTGGCGAGCACGAGCGAGGTACCGAGCGCGTCGGTGCCGTGCAGGTCGTCGTCCTCGACGTGGACGGCCTTGTCGGCGCCCATCGACAGCGCCTTGCGCAGCGCGTCGTTGGCGTCCTCGGGGCCGACGGTGAGAATCGTGATCTCCGCGTCGTCGGCGGCTTCCTTGATCTGCAAGGCCTGCTCGACGGCGTACTCGTCGAGCTCCGAGAGCAGACCGTCCACGTCGTCACGGTCGACGGTCAGGTCCTCGGCGAAGTGCCGGTCGCCGGTGGCGTCGGGCACGTACTTCACACAGACAACGATCCTCAGGCTCACGCCGGCTCTCCTACCTGCTTCGACTCTTCAGAACTGCCTTGTGCTGGCAGCATAGGCGCCTGTCGGGGCGGCTCCCGGTCGGATGCGGTTCCCCACGCCGACCGCCATATTACTCGCCAGTACATCTACTCTCGTGCCCCGAAGCAAGGCCGCTGAAATGTGACCTTGACAACGGCCCTGACAGGGGATCGACGAAGCCGGGCGGGAACCCGTCAGTCCCGCAACGCGTTGAAGCTGCCCTGGTGATACAGCAGCGGCCGGCCGGGCCGCGCGGGGTCGCCGACGACGGGCTGGGCGAGCACGATGCGGTGGTCACCGGCCGGCACCCGGGCCACGACCTTGCACACCAGCCAGGCCAGCACGCCGTCCAGGAGCGGCACGCCCTCGGGGCCGGTGCGCCAGGAGGTGGCGGGCCCGAAGCGGTCGGCGCCGCTGCGCGCGAAGGTGGCGGCCAGTTCCTGCTGGTGCTCGCCGAGTATGTGGACGCCGACGTGCTCCGCCTCCGAGACGGCAGGCCAGCTGGACGCGCCGGTGCCGATGCCGAACGAGAGGAGCGGCGGGTCGGCGGCGACGGAGGTGAGGGAGGTGGCGGTGAAACCGGCGGGGCGGGAGCCGTGCGCGGTGATCACCGCAACGCCGGCGGCGTGCTGCCGGAAGACCGAGCGCAGCAGCTCGGGGGAGGCGGTGAGGGGCGTGCCGAGGCCGGGCGAGGCCGTCATGGAGTTGTCCTTCTGCTGTGGTGTACGAGCCCAGGGCGGAGCCGCCGGTGACCGTATGGCGGTCGGCGGCAGAGGTGTCGTCGCTGCTCACGCGCCCGGACAGCGGGCGCTGGCAGTCCGCAGAAGGTCGACGTGGGCGCGTCCGTAGAGAAGGATTCCTGGCCGCATCACGTCAGAGTGACGATTCGTGACCCACAGCGTCAAGGGGCGTCTGATATCTGGGAGATCAATCACGGACGGCCGCGCCCAGCGCAGCGATGACGTCGGCCTTCCGCGGCTGCCCGGAGGCGCGGCGCACGATCGCGCCGTCCGCGTCGAGCACCAGCACCGTGGGGGTGCGCAGCACATTGAGCTGCCGTACGAGCTCCAGATGGTCCTCCGCGTCGATCTCGACATGCGCCACGCCTTCGACCATGCCGGCGACCTCGGTGAGGGTGCGCCGGGTCGCCCGGCAGGGCTGGCAGAAGGCGCTGGAGAACTGGAGCAGGGTGGCCCGCTCCCCCAGCTCGGCACCGATCTCTGCGGCACCCAGCCGCGCCCCGTCGTCTCCCTTGTGCACCGTCGGCCTCCCCTTTCGGCGTTGGTGCCACACGCCGAAGGCGCTCGTCGCCACGAGCACCGCGAGGCACACCATGAGTCCAGTCATCGAGGGATGCAGCGTTCACGAGACCGCAAAGATTCCCGGGTCCCGGTGCGGCCCGGTCTGCGGGAGGGTGGGGGCATGTCTGTCGACAGTATTGATGTACGGGGCCCGAGGTTCGGGGCGGCGCTGACGGCCGTCGTGCTGGCGGCCGTGCTGATCACCGGGAGCGGTCCCCTGCTGGCCTGCCAGACGCTGGTCTTCGCCCTCGGGGCGCTGGCGGGTGTCCGGCACTCGCCCTATGCCTGGCTGTTCAAGGTGGCGGTGCGCCCGCGGCTGTCCCCGCCGGCCGAGTTCGAGGACGCCCGCCCGCCGCGCTTCGCCCAGGGCGTCGGGCTGTTCTTCGCGGTGGTGGGGCTGGCCGGCTACTTCGTGGGGCCGCAGTGGCTGGGGCTCGCGGCCACCGGCTGCGCGCTCGCCGCGGCATTTCTCAATGCCGTGTTCGGGTACTGCCTGGGGTGCGAGATGTACCTTCTGGTGCGGAGAGCGGCCGGCTGAGGCGGTCTCACGTGACAAGAATCTCGCGGCCGTGGCGGCCGACGTGCTGGCCGCCACGGCCGACATCGGGCACGATCTCCCGAAAGCCGCAGTTACGACTGCGTAGGTTTCCGCCGGGAGAACCCTCCCCAGGCGTGGAAAGGGGTCCTCCGGACAATGGCAGAGCTCGTCTATCCGCCGGTGATCGGCGCCGCCCGCACGCTCTTCAAGGCGCTCGATCTGCAATTCGACATCGCCGGGACGGATCACATTCCGCGCCGTGGCGGGGCGGTTCTGGTGAGCAATCACATCGGGTACCTGGACTTCGTCTTCGCCGGGCTGACGGCGCGGCCGGCCAAGCGGCTGGTGCGCTTCATGGCGAAGGAATCGGTCTTCCGGCACAAGGTGTCGGGGCCGCTGATGCGCGCGATGAAGCACATCCCCGTGGACCGCGGCCAGGGGATGCACGCCTACAAGCACGCGCTGACCGCACTGCGTTCGGGTGAAATCATCGGGGTCTTCCCCGAAGCGACGATCTCGGAGTCCTTCACCCTGAAGACCTTCAAGTCGGGTGCGGCGCGGCTGGCCCAGGAGGCCGGGGTGCCGCTGCTGCCGGTGGCACTGTGGGGCACCCAGCGGCTGTGGACCAAGGGCCACAAGCGCGATCTGGGCCGTAACCACTTCCCGATAACGATCCGGGTGGGCGAGCCGCTGGAGGCCGACCCGGCCGAGCAGGCCGAGAAGATCACCGACCGGCTGCGGTCCCGGGTGCAGGACCTGCTGGAAGCGGCCCAGCGTGCCTACCCCGTACGCCCCAAGGGCCCCGAGGACACCTGGTGGATCCCGGCCCACCTCGGCGGCACCGCGCCCGCCGCGCCCGGGACCGTCGGCTGACGGGACCGGAGGGCCGGAGCGCGCCGCCGCCCTGGCAGCGGCGCGCCTGCGACGGCTGATCCGGCGGCCCCGCTCACGGGGTCCAGATGTCGCCGAACTCGATCCGGGCGTCCGGGCAGGCCGTGTGCAGCGCCTCGGCCAGCTCGGCGCCCGCGGCCGTCAGCTCGTCGAGCGTCATGGGTGCCATCCGCTCCAGCAGGAACAGGGCGCTGACCGAGTCCTCGGTGAGGCGGGTGCGTACGCCCTGGCGCCAGTTCCAGCGGCGGCAGGTGACGCCCTCGTCGTCACACCAGACCACCTCGCCCGCGTCGGGGTGCTCGATGACCTCGGCGCCGCCGGCCGCGGTCACGAACGGCTCGTCGCCGGTGGCCCGTACGAGCCGCATACCGCCCTGGATACGGTCCAGGTCCTCGCCGCCCACGGGAATGAGGTGGGCGACGCTGATGGCGTTGTAGAGGTCGACGAGGCGGTTGATGCGCGGCAGACCGCCGTCCGCGAGCGCGCGCCTGGCCAGCGCCTCGGCGGAGTTGCGGGTGCGCGACGGCTTGCTGCCGAATGCCGTGTACGCGGCACGCCAGGCGACGAGGTGCGGGTCGTCCTGCGGGGCACGTCCGTCGAGACGCCCGGCGAGGCGGCGGGTGGCCTCGTCCAGGAGCGCCGCACCGGCCTCGTCGCTGGGGCCGTTGGTCAGACCGTGGGCTTCGACGGTGAGGTAGCCGAAGCCGGGCGCCAGGGCGCGCACCTCGTCGGAGACATGCAGCTGACGGGTCGGACCGGAGACGTGCGAAGAGCTGGGCATCGGGGGCGTTCCTCAGAGGTCGGTGGGGAGCGTCTGCCAGAGGTGAGGCCGGTCGACGGCCTCCCGCAGGCATTGGAGCACGACCGGATGCGGTTCAGCAAACAGCACCGGAAGGTCCAGTTCGTTGCACTCGGGACGCGCGGGAAAGGCAAGCTGCTCACGGTCGAGGCGGAACTGCGCGTCGACGCCGGGCTTGTTGCCCCGCGGATCCTGTCGCGCCCAGCGCTCCTCGCCGGGCAGCTTGACGGCCACCAGGCCGTGGATGACTTCGAGCTTCTGGTAGCACAGGCCGGCGGGGATGCCCTCCGCGCGCAGCAGGGCCACGAGCGCATGCGCCTTGGCGTAGCAGATGCCGGTGCGCTGCGCGAGGACGTCCGAGGCGCGCCAGGTGACCCGCGGATCACCGGCGTCCTGGCTGTGCGGGATGGTGTCGCGGACGAATTCCAAGGCGGCCTTGGCGTATGTGTATGCATCGGGGGCGTCGGCGGAGAGGGTGGCCGCGGTGGCCCGGACACGCGGATGCTCGTGATCGATGACCTCGTCGGCGGCCAAGTAGGCAGAGATATCCGGGGTGTTCTGGATCAGCTCCATGACCGGGGAGCGTAGCGATGCGCCCGGTCGAGAGTCAATGACTTTTCGACCGAGCGCATAGCTATGCAGGTGCCTCACCGTGCCGTGGAGACGCCCCTAGCGGCTGATCTCCTCGCGGAGTGCGGCGAGGAAGCCGTCGACGTCCTCCTCGGCGGTGTCGAACGCACACATCCAGCGCACCACACCGGCCGGCTCGTCCCAGAAGTAGAAGCGGTAGCGCTTCTGGAGCCGCTCGCCGACGTCGTGCGGAAGGCGGGCGAACACGCCGTTGGCCTGCACGGGGTAGAGGATCTCCACCCCGTCGATCTCCCGCACCCCGGCCGCCAGCCGCTGCGCCATGGTGTTGGCGTGCCGGGCGTTGCGCAGCCACAGGTCCTTGGCGAGCAGTGCCTCCAACTGGACGGAGACGAAGCGCATCTTGGAGGCCAGCTGCATGGACATCTTGCGCAGATGCTTCATCGCGCGCACCCGGTCGGGGTTGAGCACGACCACGGCCTCGCCGAAGACCGCACCGTTCTTCGTGCCGCCGTAGGAGAGGATGTCGACGCCCACGGCGTTGGTGAAGGCCCGCATCGGGACGTCGAGCGTCGCCGCGGCGTTGGCTATCCGCGAGCCGTCGAGATGCACCACCATGTTGCGCTCATGGGCGTGTTCGCAGATCGACCGGATCTCGTCGGGCGTGTAGACCGTGCCGAGCTCCGTGCTCTGGGTGATCGAGACGACCTGGGGCATGGCCCGGTGCTCGTCGTCCCAGCCGTACGCCTGGCGGTCGATCAGCTCAGGGGTGAGCTTGCCGTCCTCGGTGGGCACGGTCAGCAGCTTGAGTCCGCCGACCCGCTCGGGCGCACCGCACTCGTCGACATGGATGTGCGCGGACTCGGCGGCGATCACCGCGCCCCAGCGGTCCGTCACGGCCTGGAGGGCGACGACGTTGGCGCCGGTGCCGTTGAACACCGGGAACGCCTCGGCGCGCTGCCCGAAGTGGCTGCGGAAGACGCGCTGGAGGTGCTCGGTGTAGTCGTCCTCTCCGTAGGCGACCTGATGGCCGCCGTTGGCGAGGGCGATCGCGGCGAGCACCTCCGGATGGGCGCCCGCGTAGTTGTCGCTGGCGAAGCCGCGTATCTCGGGGTCGTGGTGCTGCCGGGCGTCGGTCTTCGCTCCGGTCACGGCTCGGGGGTCAGCCACAGACGCTGTCCATTCACTTCCTGGGCGGGCCGGCTCCAGACCCCGGCGATGGCCTCGGCCAGCTCCGTGACATCCGTGAAGCCCGCGAACTTGGCGTTCGGTCGCTCGGCGCGCATCTGGTCGTTGACGAGCGCCTTGACGATCAGGATGGCAGCCGCGGCGCGCGGACCCTGCTCACCCCCCGACTTGCGGAAGCCGT
Organism: Streptomyces sp. NRRL S-1813; assembly: GCF_000719605.1. Lineage (NCBI taxonomy): Bacteria > Bacillati > Actinomycetota > Actinomycetes > Kitasatosporales > Streptomycetaceae > Streptomyces > Streptomyces sp. NRRL S-1813. The sequence goes on along the minus strand of NZ_JOHB01000012.1, from coordinate 282,130 downwards.
CCGCCATGGCGAGCGTCCAGGCCTCGGCGGCGGCCTTGGAGGCGGCGTAGGCCGCGTTGCCCCCGGTGGGCTTGCCGGCGCCGGCCGCGCTGATGAGCAGGAAGCGGCCGTTGCCACTGCGTTCGAGCGCTTCGTGGAAGGCGAGCGAGGTGTGCTGGACGGTGCGGACCAGCAGCTTGTGCAGCATGTCCCAGTCCGCCAGGTCGGTCTCCGCGAAGGTCGAGGAGCCGCGCCAGCCGCCGACGAGGTGCACCAGGCCGTCGATCCGGCCGAATTCCTTCTCCGTACGAGCAGCCCATTCACGGGTCTGGTCGAGGTCGAGGAGGTCGACGGTGTCCCCTATCACCGTGGCGCCGCCATGGGCATAGCGCGCCGCGTCCACGGCCTCCGCCAGCCGCTCGGGGTGGGAGTCCGAGCCGACCACCACCGCACCCGCTTCGGCCAGTCGCAGCAGGGTCGCGCGGCCTGCCGGTCCGGCCGCTCCCGCCACCGCGATGACCGCGCCCTCCAGCGGCCCCTGGCCGCCCGTCGAAGTAACCATCTTCGTCGCCTCCTCGTCCTGCTCCTGGACGGCCGTCGGCCGGATGTTCCGGTCGGTCCTCATGCCGCCGCCAATGCGTCGCTGTGGGCCGTGATGCCCTGGGTAGAGGCGATCACGGCACGCAGCTTCTTGGCGAGCGCCTCGTAGAACATGCTCAGCGGGAACTCGTCGGGGAGCACGTCGTCCACGAGTTTGCGCGGCGGCTGGTCGAGGTCGAGGGCATCGGGGCCCTTGGCCCAGACCGAGCCCGGGTGCGGTGCGAGGTAGGTCGATACGAGGTCGTACGCGGCGAACCAGTGGACCAGCTTGGGCCGGTCGATGCCGTCGCGGTAGAGCTTTTCGATCTCGCCGCACAGCTGGTTGGTGACCTTGGGCGCCCGCTCCCAGTCGATGTGCAGTGTGTTGTCCGTCCAGCGTACGACGTCGTGCTTGTGCAGGTACGCGAAGAGCAGCTGCCCGCCGAGGCCGTCGTAGTTGCGGACCCGGCCACCGGTGACGGGGAACCGGAACATCCGGTCGAAGATCACTGCGAACTGCACATCGCGGGCCTGGGAGTACCCCTCGGCCTCCAGCTTCACGGCCTCCTTGAAGGCGGTGAGGTCGCAGCGCAGCTCCTCCAGGCCGTACATCCAGAACGGCTGGCGCTGCTTGATCATGAACGGGTCGAACGGCAGGTCACCGTGGCTGTGGGTGCGGTCGTGCACCATGTCCCACAGGACGAACGCCTCCTGGCAGCGCTCCTGGTCGTCGAGCATCTCGCGGATGTCCTCGGGGAGTTCGACACCGAGGGTCTCGATGGCGGCCTCGCTGACCCGGCGGAAGCGGGCGGCCTCGCGGTCGCAGAAGATACCGCCCCAGCTGAACCGCTCGGGGGCCTCGCGCACGGCGATGGTCTCCGGGAAGAGCACGGCGGAGTGGGTGTCGTAGCCGGCCGTGAAGTCCTCGAAGGCGATGCCGCAGAAGAGGGCGTTGTCGTAGCGGGTGCGCTCCAGCTCGGCGAGCCAGTCCGGCCAGACCATCCGCAGGACGACGGCCTCGAAGTTGCGGTCCGGGTTGCCGTTCTGGGTGTACATGGGGAACAGCACGAGGTGCTGGAGGCCGTCGGCGCGCTGCTGGGCGGGCTGGAAGGCGAGCAGGGAGTCCAGGAAGTCCGGCACGCCGAAGCCGCTGTCGGCCCAGCGGCGCAGGTCGGCGACGAGCGCCTGGTGGTAGGCGGCATTGTGCGGCAGCAGCGGGGCGAGCTCCTCGACGGCCGAGGCCATCCGGTCGGCCTCCGCGCGGACGGCGTCGGCGGTGGGCGCGCCCGCCGCCTCCAGGTCTATGGAGCCGTCCTTGGACTGCCAGGGGCGGAGGGTCTCGACCGCGTCCTTGAGTACGGACCACGCCGGGTGCTGGACCACACTCTCTGCGGTCGTGGTGGCCCCCCGGACACCCACAGGCGAAAGAATTTCCGTCATGACTGCCCTCCGGCGGTAGATCGTGTTGTCGGAACACGGTAACCAGCCAAGGATCGCCCGCTCAAGTGCGCCAGGTGAAAATTATTCTGTCAGCACCCCGCGCTTACGCAGGTTTTTCCTGTGGGTGACGGCCTGGGCGAGACTTCCTGCCAGTATTGCCAAGGGTTTCGGCGGTTTCTCCGGTACTGCACCGGCAAGGAAACCTCCTGAGCATGTGGCATATGCCATACGGCCGGCGAGGGGCCGGCGCCCCGACCGGCCCCGGCGTCGGCAGCGCCCCGGCGTCGGCACCGGTACACCGTCAGCGCCGCGAGGACTCGCCCACGCGAGGGTGAGGCGGTCTGAAGCCGGATATGGCGGGTACCCGTACTGGACACACCTCGGCCCCGTCCGGCAGCCCGTTTTCCGCCGGTCGGTCCCGTTAGGCTGTGCGCCATTTCGTAGCGCCGTTGCCGCCAGCCGACGGTCGACACCGATACGAGCCGACACCAGCACCGAGCCGACAGAAGCGAGGCAGCCTTGTCCTTTCTCACCATCGGACACCGCGGGATCATGGGCGTGGAGCCGGAGAACACCCTGCGGTCCTTCGTGCGCGCCGAGCACGAGGGCCTCGATGTCATCGAACTGGATCTGCATCTGAGCAAGGACGGCGCGCTCGTGGTGATGCACGACGCGGACGTGGACCGGACCACCGACGGTGCCGGGCCGATCGTGGAGCGCACCCTCGCCGAGCTCCGCGAACTCGATGCCGGCCAGGGCGAGCGGATCCCCGTCTTCGAGGAGGTCGTGGACGCGGTCAAGGCACCGCTCCAGGCCGAGATCAAGGACGTGGCGGCCGCGCAGGCGCTGGCGGAGGTGATGCGCTCGCGCGATCTGATCGGCCGGATCGATGTGATCTCCTTCCACGACGAGGCGCTGGCCGCGATCCGTACCCTGCTGCCCGGCGTACGCACCGCGCTGGTCGGCAGCCGTTACGGCGCCGATGTCGTCGACCGGGCACAGTCCGTCGGCGCGACGATGCTCTCGCTGAACATCCGCCGGCTCACCCTGGAACTGGTCGAGCGCGCGCATGCCGCGCATCTGAAGGTCGTGGGCTGGACGGTCAACACCCACGATCAGCTCCGCCTCGCCCGCGGGCTCGGCCTGGACGGTGTGGTGACCGACCAGCCGGAGATCCGGCGGGCGGTCCGCTTCACGGCGTGAGGCGGCGCTTTCACGGCGTGCGGCGGCGCCCGACGGGTTGAGCGGGTGGGGCGTGCCGAGCCCCCGGTCCCACCCCGCAACCGGGAAACGTGCAGTTCACAGCGGCGCAATCCGCTTCCACCATCTGGACGTTTTCCCCGTTGATCTCGACAGATGGCCTCGCGCACTGCCAATCTCCCGCCATGCGCCTCGCCAACCGCCCTCTCCGCCTTGCCGCTTGCGCCACCGTCGCGCTGCTCACCGCGGCCGTCGGCTGTGCCCCGCAGGACGAGTCCCCCGGTGGCCCACGGGCCGCCGGGCCGGGCAAACAGAGCTGTGACCGCGGCAAACTGGCCACCGTGGCCGACGGCAAGCTCACGGTCGGCACCGACAAGCCCGCCTATGCGCCCTGGTTCCATGACGACGACCCGGCCAGTGGCAAGGGCTTCGAATCGGCCGTCGCCTACGCGGTCGCCCGCCAACTCGGCTACGCCAAGGGCGCGGTGCGCTGGCAGACCGTGCCGTTCAACAACGCCTTCGCGCCCGGCGAGAAGAAGTTCGACTTCGACATCAACCAGATCTCGATCAGCCCGGAACGCAAACGGGCCGTCGCCTTCTCCTCCGGCTACTACGCCGTGCGCCAGTCGGTCATCGCGCTCAAGGATTCCCGGGCCGCGCATGCCAAGAGTCTCTCCGATCTCCGGCATCTCAAGCTCGGCGCGCAGGTCGGCAGCACCAGCCTGGACGTCGTCAACGACACCGTCCGGCCGACGCAGCCTCCCGCCGTCTTCCAGAAGAACGACCTCGCCAAGTCCGCGCTGAAGAACGGCCAGGTCGACGCGATCCTCACCGATCTGCCGACGGCCTTCTACATCACCTCGGCGGAGGTGAAGGACGCCGAGGTGGTCGGGCAGTTCGCGGCCACCGGCGGCGACGGGGAGCAGTTCGGCCTGGTCCTGGACAAGGAGAGCCGGATCACCGGGTGTGTGACGGCCGCGGTGGACGCGCTGCGCAAGAACGGCACCCTTGCCGCGCTGGAGAAGAAGTGGCTGACCGACGCCGTGTCCGTGCCGGTGCTCAAGTGACGTACGGAGAAGGTGTGTTGAAGACCTCGGCGGCACAGGACGGGGCCGACGGCGGCTATGTGCCCTCGCCCCGGCGGATCGAGCGGGAGCGCTTCAAGCGGGCCAGGGCCCGCCGCGCCACCGCCGTCGCCGCGCTGAGCACCCTGGTCACCGCCGTCGTCCTCTACCTCGTCATCACCGGCTCCCCCGGCTGGCCGCGTACCCGGGAGACGTTCTTCAGCGCCGAATACGCCCGTAAGGCGCTGCCGAAGGTGCTGGAGGGGCTGCTGCTGAATCTGCGGCTGCTGGTGGTGTGCGGGGCGGCGGTGCTGGTGCTCGGGCTGCTGCTGGCGGTGGCCCGGACCCTGCGCGGCCCGGTGTTCTTCCCGCTGCGCGCCCTGGCCACCGCGTACACCGACTTCTTCCGCGGACTGCCGCTGATCATCTGTCTGCTGATGGTGGTCTTCGGGGTGCCCGCGCTGCGGCTTCAGGGCGTGACCACCGATCCCGTACTGCTCGGCGGCTCCGCGCTGGTGCTGACGTACGCGGCCTATGTCGCCGAGGTCTTCCGGGCGGGCATCGAATCGGTGCACCCCTCACAGCGGGCCGCGGCCCGGTCGCTGGGGCTCTCCGGCGGACAGACGCTGCGCTTCGTGGTGCTGCCGCAGGCGGTACGGCGGGTGGTGCCGCCGCTGCTGAACGATCTGGTCTCGCTCCAGAAGGACACCGGGCTGGTGTCCATCGCGGGTGCGGTGGACGCCGTCTACGCCGCGCAGATCATCGCCGGCAAGGACTTCAACTTCACGCCGTATGTCGTGGCCGGGCTCGTCTTCGTGGCGCTGACCATCCCCATGACGCGGTGCACGGACTGGGTCACGGCCCGCATGGACCGCAGGCGCGCCCAGGGAGGACTCGTATGAGCACGACGGACGACACCGCGCGGCCGGCCGACGAGACCGTCGGGAAGGCGGCGCCCGGCGACGGCCCGGTGCTGCGGCTGGAGTCCGTGCGCAAGACGTACGGACGCGGCACGGTCGTCCTGCGGGAGGTGGATCTGGCGGTCCCGCCGCACACCGTGACCACGCTGATCGGCGCCTCCGGGTCGGGCAAGTCCACGCTGCTGCGCTGCGCGAACCTGCTGGAGGAGATCGACGACGGCGCGATCTTCCTGGACGGCGCGGAGATCACCGATCCGCGGGCCGACGTGGACGCGGTGCGCCGCCGGATCGGGGTGGTCTTCCAGGCCTACAACCTCTTCCCGCACATGACCGTGCTGGACAACATCACGCTGGCGCCCCGCCGGGTGCACGGGGTGCCGCGTGCCGAGGCCGAGGCGCGGGCCCACGAGCTGCTGGAGCGGCTCGGGCTCGGCGGGCGGGCCGGGGAGTACCCCGACCGGCTCAGCGGCGGCCAGCAGCAGCGGGTCGCGATCGTCCGCGCGCTGGCCGGGCGGCCCCGGCTGCTACTGCTCGACGAGATCACCGCGGCGCTCGACCCGGAGCTGGTCGGCGAGGTGCTCGGCGTGGTCCGCGATCTCAAGGAGGACGGCATGACCATGGTCATCGCCACCCATGAGATGGGCTTCGCGCGGGAGGTCGCCGACCAGGTGTGTTTCCTGGACGGCGGGGTGGTGCTGGAGCGCGGCACCCCCGAGCAGGTCTTCGGCGATCCGCAGCACGACCGCACGCGGCAGTTCCTCCAGCGGATCATCCAGGCGGGACGACTGTGAGCGACGGCCGGGCCCTTCCGTGGGCCCGGCCGTCGAACTCCCGTCCGCCGGCCCAGGGGGGTGTCCCTCCCCTCAGCCGAGCGGCTTCACCAGCAGCTCGAATTCCAGGTCGGCGCGCTGCGGAATGCCGAACCGCTCATCGCCGTACGGGAACGGGGTGAGCTGCCCGGTACGCCGGTAGCCACGGCGCTCGTACCAGGCGATCAGCTCCGAGCGCTGCCGGATGACCGTCATCCGCATCTCGCGGGCGCCCCAGATCTCCTGGGCGGTCCGCTCGGCCTCCGCGATGATCACCTTGCCCAGGCCCCCGCCCTGGAGCTCCGGACGCACCGCGAACATGCCGAAGTACGCATGGTCCCCGCGGTGTTCGAGCTGGCAGCAGGCGATCAGCACGCCCTCCCGCTCGGCGACCAGCAGCCGGCCGCTCTCGCCCCGCACCACGGCGGCGACACCCTCGGGGTCGGTGCGCTGTCCCTCCAGCAGGTCCGCCTCCGTCGTCCAGCCGGCCCGGCTCGCGTCCCCGCGGTAGGCCGACTCGATGAGTCCGACGAGCCCGGGGACGTCGGCGTCGTGGGCGGTACGGAAGGTCAGCTCGCTGGTGGGCATGGTGCGTGGGGTCCTCTCGGTGCCGGACGAAGGGCTGAAAGGAGGCTAACAAGCGGTATGTGTGTCGCGTCAGGGCCCTTCGGCACGGCATTCCGGCCCGGCCTTCCGGCGGCGCGGAGCCGGCCGCGTAGGGTCCTGCCATGGTGCACGTACTGAGCAGCAGGGTGCTGTTGCGGCCGTCCGACCCCGAGCGGTCGCGGGCGTTCTACGGCGAGGCGCTGGGTCTGGAGATCTACCGGGAATTCGGTACGGGACCCGAGCGCGGCACGGTCTACTTCCTCGGCGGCGGCTTCCTGGAAGTCTCCGGCCGGGCGACCGCGGCGGCCACGGAGACCCTCCAGCTGTGGCTCCAGGTGGCGGACGCGGCAGCGGCACACCAGGAGCTGCTGGCACACGGGGTGGAGGTGCTGCGGCCGCCCGTACAGGAGCCGTGGGGGCTCATCGAGATGTGGATCGCCGACCCGGACGGCCATCGGATCGTGCTGACGCAGGTCCCGGCGGACCATCCCCTGCGCTACCGGCCCTGAAGGCCCCCCTTCGCCCGTACAGCCGCCGGCTCCTCGGCCGACCGACGGGGTCGTCGGTCCGGCGCCTCCGGCATCTCCGTCGGCCACCGGGCCGCGGCACTCGCCCACACCGCGTCCGCCGTTCCGGCACTCTCCGCGCTCCCCCTCCGTGCGTCCGTGCGCTCCCGTGTGACGGGCGGCGGCCGGGCATTCTGCACCCGATCGGTACGGCAGGCGGTGCTCGGGGAGGTACGGCGTGCACGAACCACCGTTGGTCGGCTGGCTGCTGGTGCTGCTGTGTGCCGCGGCCGGTGTGTACTGCCTCGTCCGGGCGCGTACCGGCCCGGCCGGGGACCGGGAGGATGCCCGCGGTGAGGGGCTGATGGCGCTGGGCATGGCGGCGATGGCGCTGCCCGCGTCCGCCGTGACACCGCCGGAGTGGTCGCCCTGGCTGTTCACCGCGCTCTTCGGGGCGGCGGGGGTCTGGGCGCTGGTACGGCGGCATCTGCATCACGCGATGGGCACGTTCGCCATGGCGTACATGGCGCTCGCGATGGCCGTGCCCTCGGCCCACATGAACCCGACGGGCTCGATGGGTGCGGCGGGACCGACGGGCTCGACGGGTCCGATGAGTCCCACGAGTTCGATGAGTTCGCTCAGTTCGATGAGTTCGATGAGTTCGATGGAGCACGCCGGGCCGGGGGGAGTGCCGTTGCTGACGGGCCTGTTGCTCGCCTACTTCACGGTGTATGTGATCGCCGCCGGGATCCGGCTGGTGCCGGGCGTGCGGGCGGCGGAGTCCGTGCCGGAGGGGGCGGGGGCGGAGCGGCCGGGGGACGCCGGGCCGTCCGGGGTGCTGCGGGCCTGCCGGGTGGCGATGGGCATCGGCATGCTGGCGATGCTGCTGACGGTGTGAGCTGCGGCGATGCCGTTGTGAACGGGTTCGCGCCCTCGGCACGCGGGGGCGGCGGTTGACCAGTGTGACATGGGTGGCATACGTCACATCCGACGCCGGGTCGTACCACCGAGTAGCAGTGCGCTCATAGGCTGACGGCATGATGGTCCCTCTCGCGCTGATGATTCTCGGCGTGCTGGCCGCGGCAATGGCGCCACGGCTGATGGCCCGTTCCGACTGGCCCGACCGTGAACCGGTGCTCGCCCTGTGGGTGTGGCAGTGCGTGGTGGCCGGTGTGCTGCTGTGCTGTGTGCTCGCGATGTCGCTGAGCGCGGCCGCCACCTGGGAGGCTGTCCGCAGCCCGGTGTTCGGCTTCGCCCCCCGGGTGGTCGTCGAGGCGTATGCGCTCCAGGGGTACGGGCCGTGGGCCGGGGTGCTGGCCCTTCTGCTGGCCGGCGGCGGCGCCTGGACGGCCTTCACACTGACCCGCGAGGTACGGGCGGCGCGCGCCCGCCGTCGGCTGCGCCGCGCCGAACTTCTGCGCCGCTCACCGCTGCTGCCCGGCGAGGAGCCCCTCGGAGAGCGCCTGGTCGTCCTGGAGGGCGACCGCCCGGAGGCCTGGTGGCTCCAGCACTCCTCGGCCCAACTGGTCATCACCACCTCGGCGTTGCGGAGGCTGAAGGGGCGTCAGCTCGATGCGCTGATCGCCCACGAGCAGGGCCATGCGCGGGCCCGGCACGATCTGCTGCTGTACAGCGCCTCGGCGCTGGCCGTCGGCTTTCCGCAGGTCCCGGTCTTCGCCGCGTTCCGCGATCAGGTGCACCGGCTGGTCGAGCTGGCCGCCGACGATGTGGCCTCGCGCCGCTTCGGCCGGCTGACGATCGCCCTGGCGCTGGTCGAACTCAACGAGGACCGCGGGGTGTTCGGCCCCTGCCCGGCCCAGCTCGCCCAGGTGCCACAGCGGGTGGACCGGCTGCTGGCCCCCGCCCCTCGCTTCACCCCCGGCCGCCGGCTCCGGATGACGGCAATGGCGGCGCTGGTGCCGGCCGTTCCGTTGCTGGTCACCTTCATTCCTGGGCTGAGCGCACTGAGGTAGGGCGCGGCGCCCTCGCCCGGGGCACCCGGTATCGGTGAGGATCGCTGTATGCCATCGACGCCGCTCCCCACCACCCGTACCCCCGACGTGGACGCCGACAGCCACCGGGCATCCGCCCCCGCCCTCCCCTGCACGCTGCTGTGCACGCTCCTCTTCGGCCTGCTGCTCACCCTCGTCGTGGTGCAGTGGGGCCCCTTGATGTCCCTGGACACGGCCCTCTCCGGCGCACTGCACCGGACGGCCGTCGCCGCGCCCGGCTGGACCCGTCTGAACCGGGTGCTCTCGGACTGGGTGTGGGACCCATGGACGATGCGCGCGCTGCTCGCGGCGGCGGTCGTGGTGCTCGTACGGCGTGGCGAACGGCGGCTCGCCGTCTGGGTGGTGGCCACCGCGCTCGTCGGTACGGTGCTCCAGCAGGCGGTGAAGGCCCTGGTCGGCAGGGACCGCCCCGCCTGGCCGGATCCGGTGGCCTCCGCGGGCTACTTCGCGTTCCCTTCCGGGCATGCGCTGACCGCGCTGGTCACGGGTGGCCTGCTCCTCTGGCTGCTGCGACTGGCCGGGGCGCGCCCGCTGTGGCGGTGGACGGCCCGGACGGTGATCGCGGTCTCGGTCGTCGGTGTCGGCTTCACCCGGGTGTACCTGGGCGTGCACTGGACCTCGGATGTCGTCGCCGGCTGGCTGCTGGGCGGGGCCCTGGTGACCGGGTCGGCGGCGGCGTACTCCGCGTACGTGTCCCGGCTGGATCCCGGCGCCGCAGAGCGGGCAGGATGGCGGTCATGACGGCGATCGAGGGTGTGCTGTTCGACTTCTCCGGAACGCTGCTGCGTATCGAGTCCGCCGAGTCATGGCTGCGCGCGGTGCTGACCGCGTCCGGCACGGCCATGGACGAGGCCGACATCGCCCGCTCGGCGGCCGCGCTGGAACGGGCCGGCGCGCTGCCCGGCGGCTCCTCGCCCGTCGAGATCCCCGCCGATCTGGCCGGTCTGTGGGAGATACGCGATCGCGACGCCCGCCACCACCGCGCGCTGTACACCGGCCTGGGCCGTCAAGTGCCGCTGCCCGAGCCGGAGTTGTACGACGCGCTCTACGAACGCTCCAGGACGGCGGAGGCCTGGCAGCCCTACCCCGACGCCGCCGAGGTGCTGGCCCGGCTGCACCGGCGCGGCATCCGTATCGGCGTACTGAGCAACATCGGCTGGGATCTGCGGCCGGTGCTGCGCGCCCACGGCCTGGAGCGCTATGTGGACATCTGCGTGCTGTCCTACGAGCACGGCCTCCAGAAACCGGATCCGCAGCTCTTCGCCCTCGCCTGCCGGGAGTTGGGGCTCGACCCGGCCGCCGTCCTGATGGTGGGCGACGACCGCACGGCGGACGGCGGCGCCACGGCGGTGGGCTGCTCCTTCCTGCCCGTGGACCATCTGCCGGTGGACCGGCGCCCGGCCGGGCTGCGGCCGGTGCTGGACCTCGTGGGCTGAGGAGCCCGGGCGCGGGCCGGACCGCGCCGGGTCAGACCGCGCCGCGCAGCTCCAGCCACTGCTGGAGCTCGACGATGTTTCCGTCGGGGTCCTTGAGGTGGGCGACCCGCATCCGGTCCGTCATCGGGGCCGGGCCGTTCACCAGGACGGCGCCGCGCCCGGTGAGCTGCGCGCAGTAGCCGTCGAGGTCGTCGACCCGCAGGACGACCAGGGACCGGTATCCGTCCGGCGCCGTCCCCAGCTCGCCGAGGACCTCGGCCATCCCGTCGCGCTCCTGTAGTGCGATGCCCGCCGAGCCGCTTTCGCAGCTGAACTTGGCATACGGACCGTCCGGGGCCTCGAACTGCGGCTGGAGGCCCAGGACGTCCCGGTAGAAGCGGTAGCAGCCGCGGAAGTCCGTGACGAGCAGGCGGACTTGGGCGAGTTCCATCGATACCCCCGTGAGCGATCAGCAGTGAGCCTACGGGCCGACGCTACCCCTCACGGGGCTCCGCCCCTCCCCCGGCCCAGCCGCCCACTGCCGCAGCGCCGCGAAGTCGAGGAAGAGGAGAGGCAGCGTGGGTTCCACGGCGTCATGATGCGCGCGCGGGGCCGGAGCAACCGCTTCCGACCGGCGGAAATCGAGGACGGAGTGCCGGGCCCGCCTCGGCGCCCCCGCCGCGGGGCACGGACCGCGGCACGGACCGCCACTGCCCGCGAAAACGGAACCGCCCCGGCCGGCAGGGTGCCGGCCGGGGCGGAAGGACTCCGCGGCTATCGCATCAGCTGAGGGTCTCGAGGGCCTGGTTGAGGGTCGTCGACGGCCGCATGACCGCCGAGGACTTCGCCACGGACGGCTGGAAGTAGCCGCCGATGTCGACCGGCGAGCCCTGCACCGCGACCAGCTCGTCGACGATGGTCTGCTCCTGCTCGGTCAGCGTCTTGGCGAGTGCCGCGAACGCCTCCGCGAGCTGGGCGTCCTCGGTCTGCTTCGCCAGCTCCTGCGCCCAGTAGAGCGCGAGGTAGAAGTGGCTGCCGCGGTTGTCGATGCCGCCCAGCTTGCGGCTGGGCGACTTGTCCTCGTTCAGGAAGGTGCCGGTGGCGCGGTCGAGGGTGTCGGCGAGCACCTGGGCGCGCGCGTTGCCCGTCGTCTGCGCCAGGTGCTCGAAGCTGACCGCGAGCGCGAGGAACTCGCCCAGGCTGTCCCAGCGCAGGTAGTTCTCCTTGACCAGCTGCTGGACGTGCTTGGGCGCGGAGCCGCCGGCGCCGGTCTCGAACAGCCCGCCGCCGTTCATCAGCGGGACGACCGAGAGCATCTTCGCGCTGGTGCCCAGCTCGAGGATCGGGAACAGGTCGGTCAGGTAGTCACGCAGCACGTTGCCGGTGACAGAGATGGTGTCCTCGCCACGGCGGATGCGGTCGAGGGAGAACTTGATCGCGTCGACCGGCGACAGGATCTCGATCTGGAGGCCCTCGGTGTCGTGCTCGGGGAGGTAGGCCTTGACCTTCTCGATCAGCTGCGCGTCGTGCGCACGGCCCTCGTCGAGCCAGAACACCGCCGGGTCGCCGGTCGCGCGGGCGCGGGTGACGGCCAGCTTGACCCAGTCGCGGATCGGCAGGTCCTTGGTCTGGCACATACGGAAGATGTCACCGGCGCCGACGACCTGCTCGAGCACGGCGTTGCCGCTCTCGTCGAGGACCCGCACGGTGCCCGTGACCGGGATCTCGAAGGTCTTGTCGTGGCTTCCGTACTCCTCGGCCTTCTGCGCCATCAGGCCGACGTTCGGCACCGAACCCATCGTCGACGGGTCGTACGCGCCGTTCGCGCGGCAGTCTTCGATGACCGCCTGGTAGATGCCCGCGTAGCTGCTGTCGGGCAGGACCGCGAGGGTGTCGGCCTCCCCGCCGTCCGGGCCCCACATGTGGCCGGAGGTGCGGATCATGGCCGGCATGGAGGCGTCGACGATGACATCGCTGGGCACGTGCAGGTTGGAGATGCCGCGGTCGGAGTCGACCATGGCGAGCTCCGGGCCCTCGGCGAGCTCGGCGTCGAAGGACGCCTTGATCTCGGCGCCGTCGGCCAGCGACTCGAGGCCCTTGTAGATGCCGCCGAGGCCGTCGTTCGGGGTCAGGCCGGCCGCCGCGAGGGACTCGCCGTACTGGGCGAACGTCTTCGGGAAGAAGGCGCGGACCACGTGGCCGAAGATGATCGGGTCGGAGACCTTCATCATCGTGGCCTTCAGGTGCACGGAGAACAGCACGCCCTCGGCCTTGGCACGGGCGACCTGCGCGGTGAGGAACTCGCGCAGCGCGGCCACCCGCATCACGGAGGCGTCGACGACCTCGCCCGCGAGGACCGGTACCGACTCACGCAGAACGGTGGTGGAACCGTCGTCGCCCGACAGCTCGATGCGCAGCGCGCCGTCCCGGTCGATGACCGCGGACTTCTCGGTGGAGCGGAAGTCGTCGACGCCCATGGTGGCGACGTTCGTCTTCGAGTCGCCCGTCCAGGCGCCCATGCGGTGCGGGTGCGCCTTGGCGTAGTTCTTCACCGACGCCGGCGCCCGGCGGTCGGAGTTGCCCTCACGCAGGACGGGGTTGACGGCGCTGCCCTTGACCTTGTCGTAACGGGCGCGGATGTCCCGCTCCTCGTCGGTCTTCGGGTCGTCCGGGTAGTTGGGCAGCGCGTAGCCCTGCTCCTGAAGCTCGGCGACCGCGGCCTTGAGCTGCGGGATCGAGGCCGAGATGTTCGGCAGCTTGATGATGTTCGCGCCGGGCGTCTTGGCCAGCCGGCCGAGCTCGGCGAGGGCGTCCTCGATGCGCTGGCCCTCCTCCAGGCGCTCGGGGAAGCTCGCGATGATGCGCCCGGCCAGGGAGATGTCACGGGTCTCCACGCTGACGCCGGCCGTCGACGCGTATGCCTGGACCACAGGCAAGAACGAATACGTCGCCAGGGCCGGGGCCTCGTCAGTGTGGGTGTAGATGATGGTCGAGTCAGTCACCGGGTGCTCCGCTCCACGTCTGCAACATTGCTCGACATCAAGATATCTCGTGACCGGCCCCCTCTCGACAGGACCCCGCCCCCGACAAAAGCGGAGGAAGCGGTTCCGAACGGTTTCCACCGGTGAAATCCGGCTGCCCGTCCAGCGGGGCGGCCACTCCGGCCCAGGTCCGCCCCCGGTCTGCTTCCGATCCGCTTCCGGTCTGCTTCCGGCCTGCTCCGGGCGCCTCGGGCAGGTGACAGGCCGGGCCGCAGTGCACCGTCGACCGGTATCAGCCGGTCCACGGCGCGATCTCACCCCCCGGCGGCTTCGTGACGCATGACATCCGCCGGTCTCGCGGCACATGACGGCCGCCCGCTTCGCAGCCGGCGATGGCCGTCGGACGTCATGACCCGCGGTAGCCACCGGCGGACGCCCGACAGGGTTGCCGGGCGCCGGCACGGAGCCATGATCGTCCCAGCGGACGCCCCGGGCCCATCCGCTCCCCACGGGCCCGGCCGCCCCGCACCGGCCGACATCAGGAGGACCGCCCACCGTGACCGCCACCGCGTACCTCGATCGCCTCGCAGCAGTCGGTCCGGGCGTTCGGCAACAGCGGCGCGTACGGTGTGTCCAAGGCCGGGCTCACCGCGCTCACCCGTTCCCAGGCGGAGGCCTGGTCCCGGTACGGGGTGAGCGTCAACGCGATCGCCCCCGGCTTCGTCCGCACCCCGCTGAACGAGGCGGTCTTCGCCGACCCCGGGCGCACCGAGGCGATGGCGCGCCGGACGATGACCGGGCGCAACGGCGAGCTGGACGATTTCGCGGGCGCGGCGGTGTTTCTGGCCGGGCCGGGGGCGGCGTATGTGACGGGGCAGACGGTGTTCGTCGACGGTGGTTTCTCGGTGACCTGACCGCCGGGCGCCGCCGACGGGACAGACCGAACGGGGCGGCACGGGCGACTGAGGGCACGGCCGTGCGGCCGATGGGGCAGGCCGAACGAGCGGCACGGGCGACTGAGGGCGCGGTCGAAGAAGGCCGCGCCCTGGGCCGTGGCGGCCGGTCAGCGGGCCTTCGTCCACTCCTTGCAGCCATTGGTCTCGAACGTCTCCCCCCTGTTGACCGTGACGCGGGCCGGACCCTGGGGGGTGCCGGTGGCGATGATGCTGTCCATTTCCCCGCTGGAGTCCTTGGCGCGCGCCCAGTAGCACAGCGGGACATCGGACGCGGCGGGGCCTCCGGTCCTGTAGGTGCCGGCGGCGATGTCCTCCCCCACGAGGTAGCTGCCCTGGCCGACCGTGGCGTCCGGAGGCGCGGGCACCTCCGCCCGCTCCACGGGCTTCGCGCCGCTCTTCGCGTTCTCCGCCCTGGCCTTGGCCGTCTTGGCGGTGACGGTGACCGTGACAGTGGGGCCGGGCTTCGCCACGGTCTTCTTGCCGCCGTCGTTGCCGCTTCCGACCGCGGCCCCGAGCCCGAAGACGATGCCCGCGCACACCACACCCACTGCGATCTTGAGTGCGGCGTGGTTCTTCTCCGGCGGCTCGGCGACCTGCGGCGGCGCGAACGGGTGGGGCGGCCGGCCGGACGGGGCGGGCGGCTGCGAGTGCGACATGAACAATCCCCCTGACATCTGTGATGGTGTCGTGATGACCGCCCAACGCCGTTGAAGGTTGTACGGCTATGTGCCCTCGCGTGCCGCGGCACCCCTTATTTCCCGTCGGTCCCGTGCCGGGTTATTTCCCGTCGGTCCCGTGCCGGGCGGTTGGTCAGGCCGGAAGGCTCCTCAGCCAGACGGCGACACCGTGGTGATGGCTGCATGTGCCCCGCCGGTGCCCGCTGTAGCTGTACGTCCCGTCGTTGCAGCGCGCGGAGGCGCCTGCCGGGGCTTGCGGCTGCTCTTCGCCACCGCTCGCGGAACCGCCGCTGCCCTCGGAGCCCGTCCCTCCGGAGGAGCTGGAACTCCCGGAGGAACTGGCACTCCCGGAGGTGGCGCTCCCGTCCGCACCGGAACCACCGGAGGAGTCGCCCTCGTCCACGCCCGAACCGCCGGAGGTGGCGGAACTGCCGGTCCCGGTCGGTTCATCCGTGGGCTCGGCCCCGTCGTCGCCGCCCGTGACCTCTGCCCCATCAGGATCGTCGCAGCTCTCATCGGCCTTCACGACGGCGAACGTCAAGGTTTTGGTGTCCTGCATGACGGCCCCGGCGGCCGGCTCCTGTTCGCAGACCTGCCAACTCCGGTCCCATACCTGCATACGTTCCCGCATGGACAGATCCCGGCTCTTGAGCAGGTAGATGCCCGCACGCTGTGCCGCGTCCTGCGCTTCCTGCAGGTTCTGGCCGGTGTAGTCCGGCACCGTGATGGTGTCGCCCTGGCTGCCGGACGCGTCGGACTCACCGTCGGACGCATCGGACTCGCCGTCGGACGCATCGGAGACGGACGTGGTGGCGGACTTCGTTTCGTCGTCGCCGTTCATCAGGTTGACGCACCCGCCGACGAGCAGCACGAAGACCGCAATGACCGCGCAGCCGAGCCTGGCGTTCTTCTTGTCCTCCGGCGACGTCGACCCCTGGTTTCCCGTCATATGGCCCCCTGCCTTGCGACTGCACGCTCCCCTGCGTGCATGGCCCTGCCCACGGTCGCGAACCGCCGCCCGGCTGAGACCGGAGAGACAAGTGGTGTGAGCGTGAAGCGAGGTAAGCGTGAAGCCGAGCTCCTGCCGGACGACAAGACCCCGCCGCTCTTCGGACGCGACGGGGCTTCCTGCCGCTTCAGGCCGTCAGAAGTTGCCGTTGGAGAGGATCTCGCCCTTGGCGTCGTAGATGGTGACGAGGCCGTTCTTGGATTGCTTCCAGTCGGCGAAGACGGAGGCGATCAGCTTGCCCTCGCTCTGGTGGGGGCCCACCATCCCGCCGGTGAAGTCGGTGTAGATGTCGACCGAGTCGAGGATGTCGTTCTGCTCTTCGGCGCCTTGGACTTTGGTGACGTGCCCGATGGCGGCCTTCTCGTTGGCGCTTCCGTTTTTCGCGACAAAGGCCTTGAACTGGTCGACCGGTGACTTGTGGGCCGCCTTGGGCTTCTCTTTCGGCTCGGCCTCGGCCGGCTCGGCGTCGCCCTGCGCCTTCCCCTTCGCCGGTGCGGTGGCGGCCTTGCCGGGCTTGCCGGCCTGGGGTTCGGCGTCGCTGCCGCCCACGGCGGCGGCGACGATCCCGATCAGGACGAGCGCACCGACGGCACCGCCGCATCCGATGCCGACCTTCGCAGCGGCGCTCTTCTTCTTCGGCGGTGGCGGCGCATACATGCCGGCCGGCATCGGCGGCTGCTGTCCAGGCTGGTCCGGATACTGCCGATTCATCTGATTCATCACGATCCCCCCAAGGTGTCTGGAACCGGGAGAGTAGCGAGTGATTGAACATCGAAATAGATGAAGTGAAGAACCTGTGATGATGTCGTGACCGAAAGGGGTGGACCAGACACGGTGCGCGAAGGGCGAAGGGCGGCTTGGCGGCGCGACCGCAGCCGACAGCAGGGTCGCCTTCACCTCACCCCGGGGCGGCGGGGCGCGAGGGCGCCACTCCCCGTACCGGCTCCGTACCGCACCGCAGCCCTACCGTCCGGTACACCGATCGACCGATGCTTCGAAGGCCGGATTGCTGCATGCTGGTCCAACTGACCGAGCAATTGGTTGATTTCAGAAACATCCGCACGGGCGACCAGGCAGAAACGGGCAGGGCACGGCCCCCCACCGCCGGTGAAGACCCCACACACCGCTGGAGGATGGAGCCGCCATGCGACTTCGCGACGCCATACGGGCCGAGCCGCGGGTTCCAGGCCCCCCTCCGGCCCCGTCTCCCCCGCCCGCGAGCGCCCACCGCTCCCCGTCCGCCGACGGGCGCCGGTGGCGCCCCACGCCCCTCCCCGCACGGCCGCTGTGGTGGGAGAACCGCCGGGGCATGGTCTTCGACGTCCTGGTCGCGCTGGGCTGTGCGCTGTTCCCCACTGTCCTCGTGGACGTCCAGGGGCAGTACCCGCTCGGGCTTCCCGCGGCGGCCTACTTCACGCTGGCTGCCTTGACGGGGCTGGCAGTGGTGGTGCGGCGGCGTTGGCCGACGTGGCTGTGCGTGGCCGTGATCCTGGCCCTTCCTGCCGAGGTCTGCTTCCCGGCGCTCACCGTCTGCCTGTACTCCCTGGCGAAATACGGTCGCAGCCGACGCACCCTGGCTGCGGTGTCCACGGTGGCGACCGTCGCCACCGGCGCCTACCTGCTCCTCACCGACCAGCGCGCGCTCACCGTCGAGGACCTGGCGTCCGGCATACCGCTCCTGGGCCTTCTGCTGGTGGTGCCGGTCCTGGCCGGCCTGTACGCGAGGGCGCGGCGGACGGTGGTGGAGAACCTGCGCGAGAAGGCCGAACGGCTGGAGCGCGAGCAGCGCCTGCTGGCCTCGCAGACCCGGATGGAAGAACGGGCCCGGATCGCGCGGGAGATGCACGATGTGGTCGCCCACCGGGTGAGCCTCATGGTCATTCACTCCGGAGCCCTGGAGGTCACCCCGGCGGACCGCGATCACACCACCCAGGCCCGGCTCATCGGCGAGATCGGCCGGCAGGCGCTGGACGAGTTGCGTCAGGTACTGGGCGTACTCCGCGTCGACGAGAGCGAGAAGGCGGCGCCCCGCGCCCCGCAGCCGACTCTGAACGACCTGTCCAGGCTGGTCGACCAGTCGCGCGCCGCGGGTATGCGGATCGAACTGACCACGTCCGGCCCCTCCCGGCCGCTGGACGCGACCGCCGAGCGCACCGCGTACCGGCTGGTCCAGGAAGCACTGACCAACGCACACAAGCATGCGGGAGGAGCCGCCACCCTCGTCCGGCTGCGGTACGTGCCCGACGAGCTGCACATCACCGTGGACAATGAGGTGCCCAGCGCCCCGTCGACCGCACGTCTGCCCAGTGGGGGCCACGGCCTGGTCGGCCTCCGTGAGCGGGTCACCGTCCTGGGCGGGTCCTTCGAGGCCGGCCCGAGACCGGACGGCGGGTTCCGGGTCTCGGCCGTGATACCCACGAGGGAAGAAGCACCATGAGCATTCGCGTTCTGCTTGCCGACGACGAGGACCTGGTCCGGTCCGGCTTGAGCATGATCCTGGAGGCCGACCCCGGCATCAGCATGGTGGCCGAGGCCGGCAACGGGGTGGAGGCCGTGCACCTGGCCCGCCTGCACCGGCCCGATGTGGTGTTGATGGACATCCGTATGCCGGTCATGGACGGGCTGGCCGCGACCGTGGAGATCAACCAGTTGCCCGCCCCGCCCAAGCTGGTGGTCCTCACCACCTTCGATCTCGACGAGTACGTGCATGCGGCCCTGGAGGCCGGCGCGATGGGGTTCCTGCTCAAGAACACCCCGCCCCGCGACCTCGCCCGCGCGGTCCGGACCGTCCACGACGGGGATGCCATGCTGGCCCCTTCGGTGACCCGCCGGCTGATCTCCAACTTCTCCGCCCGCGGTACATCGAGGGCCAACGACGCACGGCGCCGCATATCCGTCCTGACCGAACGCGAGGGCGAGGTGCTGCGCCTGGTCGGCGAGGGCATGTCCAACGCCGAGATCGGCGCCCGCCTGCACATGAGCGAGTCCACCGTGAAGACCCATATGAGCCGTCTTCTCGCCAAACTCGAGTGCACCAACCGCGTCCAGGCCGCGATCCTTGCCCACGATGCCGGCCTCCTCGCGGCGTAGCGTGAGGCGGTGCCCACGACGCCCGCCTCGTCAGGCGTCGCGCTTGTCCAGCAGATACAGGGCACCCGCCATCGCGGCCGCCGCCCAGGCGCACAGCACCCCGAATCCGGCCCATGGACCGAGACCGCCCAGCATCGGGCCGGGCTGCATGATCGCCCAGCCGGCGCTGCCGGGCACGAGGCTGCCGGGCAGGAAATGCCCGAGGCCGCTGAGCACCGGGGTGGCCGCGAGCGTCGGCACCACGAAGACGAGCGTGAACATCACGACGATGCCGCCGACCGTGCTCCGGAGCATGGCGCCGACCGCCAACGCGAGCACGGCCAGCGCACTCAGGTAGAGCCCGCCGCCGAGAACCGCCCGGACGACTGACGGATCGGTGACCGAGCCGGCGACAGCGGGGGCGGAAGAGTACTCGACGGCGAAGCAGACGATGCTCAGCAGCACCCCGGTGACCAGCACCAACGCGGCCGTGACCAGGGCCTTGGCGATCAGCCACGGTCCGCGCCGCGGTACGGCCGTCAGCGAGGTGCGGATCGTCCCGGTGCTGTACTCGCTGCCGATGGTCGTCACCGCGAGCACCACGACGGCGAGCTGGCCCACCCCGAAGCCGATATGACTGTTGATCACCATCTGGGCGATGGGCTGGGGGCCTTCCTTGTCGATGACCGTGGCCATGACGGCGCTGATGCCGACGGCCACCGCCGCAGTGGCGAGCAGGCAGCACACGGTGGCACGGACAGTGCGGAGCTTGGCCCACTCGGACCGGATCAGCTGGGGGAAGACGGGGCCGGGGGGAAGGGCGGACCGGTGCCCGGTCGCGGGGATGGTCAGGGACATGGGGCTACCTCCTGGGTCGGGATGTGGCTGCGGCGCGCATCTCAGGCCGGTGGCAACGAGTCGGCGCGGTACTCCACGCTGTCCTCGGTGAGCCGCATGAACGCCGTCTCCAGCGAAACGCGCTGCCGCGACAGCTCGTGCAGCGCGGCCCCGCACGCCGCGGCGGCCGCCGATACCTGCACCGGATCCAGGCCGGTGACCAGGAGCGCGCCTTCGTCGTCCGCGGTGACCTCCCCGCCGGCCTCCCGAAGTCTTCCGGCGAGCTGAATGGCCTGCGGAGAGCGGACCTTGACCATGTCCCGTGAACCGCCCGCGAGAAATTCCCGCACCGCGGTGTCGGCAATCAGCCTGCCCCGGCCGATCACCACGAGATGGTCGGCCGTCACCTCCATCTCGCTCATCAGGTGACTGGACACGAACACCGTGCGGCCCTCCGCGGCGAGCCCCCGCATGAGATTGCGGATCCAGCGCACGCCCTCGGGATCGAGGCCGTTGACCGGCTCGTCGAAGAGCAGCACCTGCGGATCGCCGAGAAGAGCGGCGGCGATCCCGAGCCGCTGTCCCATCCCCAGTGAGAAACCGCCCACCCGTTTGTGCGCCGCCTTCGCGAGGCCGGCGATCTCCAGGACCTCCGCCACCCGCCTGCGGCCGATCCCGTTGCTGTACGCAAGGCCCAGCAGATGCCCGTGCGCCGTGCGGCCGGGATGGACGGCCTTGGCATCGAGCACGGCACCGACCTCGTTCATTGGGTGGCGCAGCTGGTGGAAGGGCTTGCCGTTGACCAGCGCACTGCCTGCTCCGGGGCGGTCCAGGCCCAGGAACATCCGCATGGTCGTGGACTTGCCCGCCCCGTTCGGGCCCAGGAAACCGGTCACCCGGCCGGCATGCACGGTGAAGGACAGCTCGTCCACCGCCGGCTTCCCGCCAAAGCGTTTGGTCAGCCCCCTGGCCTCCAACATCCCGACGCTCACGAACACACTCCGTTTCCCGCACCAGTGCGCTGGACTTCTCCGTCCCCAGCACCGTAGGAACGCGGCCCCGCCCGGCGGATCGCCGGAAAGGCCGGACTCCGCCGCCCGATCGTCCCGAGGCGCGACCCGCCCGCTGCGACTTTCGACGGACCACCGGGTACGCCGGCCGAGGGACACCGCCCCGGGGGCGCCCGGCCACCATCCCCCGCGCCGAACCCGTTACCGCGCCCGCGGCGCCGACTGTGCCCCCTCGGCACGGAGACGCCCATAGCGGTCAAATCGCCCTACGGCGCGCTCGACCGGGCCCCGGAGGGGAGTGCGCACACCCCCCCACCCGCCCCCCTAAGAAGCAATCGCACGAGCTTTATCAGCGAAGGAATGTGCGCCACCGTGCGTCAGTGAATAGTCTTCTTTCTCAAGTCAGCACTTCATGAACGAAGTTGACAGTCAGCTTGCGCAACTCATGCATCCCCACGTACAGGAGATTCCGGTGATTGCCCCTCAAGGTCGCATCGGGCTTTCGCCTGGGCACGAGAAGGCACCACAGCACGGACCGGATCGCCTTGCGCACGGTGAGGTACTGCTACCCCCGCCCGAGAAGACTGTGACGGGACGGCCGTGAGACGCCAACCGGCCTTCGACCGGCATCCGGCGCGGGACGACTCCCGGTTGCGCGCAGTGGCGGAGGACGCCGCGATGGGCAGATGGGAAGGCGCACGCGAACTGCTGGCCGCGACCGGTGCCGACTGGGACCGCCGTATCTTCCGTCTCCAGGTGCTCGCCCGCGCCGGGGCACGGCTCACCTTCGCCGACACCTGGGCGCAGGCCGAACCCCGTTCCCCGCATGCCCTGGCCCTGCTCGCCACCGTCCAGGCCCTGCGCTCGATGGCTCTCCCACGGGGGCAGGGCAGCGGCTCGGAGATGGAGGAGGCGTGGCAGAGCTGCCATGCCGCCGGTGATGCCCTGCCGGCCGATCCGACACCGTACGTCGTCATGCTCGCCCTGCTGCGCTACCACTCCCCCGACCGCGACCGGCAGTGGCGGGAGACCATGCAGAGCGTGTGGCAGGAGGTCGAGGAACGTGACCCGTGGAACAGGGAGGCGCACCACGAGCTCCTCACCTACATGTTTCCCGACTGGCACGGCGTGGCGGGCGAGATGTTCCACTGGGCGCAGGAACGGTGCGCCCATGTCCCCCGTGGGATGCCGCTGCACGTCCTGCCGCTGGTCGCGCTCGCCGAGTCGCACCGTACGCGGATGAAGAAGGAGGGCCACCGGTACGGCCTGACGGTCCATCCGTGGACGGACAACCCGTCGACCCAGCAGGCGTGGGTGAACTGGTGGACGTACCGGGCGCCTTCCATGCCGCACGCCGCGTTCCACGATGACGCCAACTACCTGGCCCACGCGATGTCCTTCGCCAATCAGCACCGGGCGGCGGCCGAGGTGTTCGACGCCATCGGCCCGTACGCCACGGATGTGCCGTGGAGCTACTGCGGAGACGCTCAGCAGCTCTTCACCCGTCATCGGAAGTGGGCGGTCAAGGGGTCCGCACCGTAGCGCCGCCCCGAGGCCGAGCAGACCGATGTTGTGCCGCAATGCACCGCGCCACCACTAGGAGAGGCCCAGCCATGCCATTGGACATGCCAAGCGTCACGCAGACCGAGGAGGAACGCCTCGCCGAACTCGGCATCACCCAGACGTTGGACCGCTCGATGTCCGGGCGGCAGAATTTCGCCGTCTCGTTCACCATCATCAGCATCCTGTCCGGCTGCCTGACCATGTACGGGTTCGGCATGAACACCGGCGGGCCGGCCCTGATCATGTGGGGCTGGGTCCTCGTCGGCCTGATGACCCTGTTCGTCGGCCTGGCCATGGCCGAGGTCTGCTCGTCCTATCCGACCTCCGCCGGCCTCTATTTCTGGGCGCACAAACTCGCCCCGCAGAAGTCCGCTCCGGCCTGGGCCTGGTTCACCGGCTGGTTCAACACACTCGGCCAGGTGGCCGTCACCGCGGGCATCGACTTCGGCGCCGCGTCGTTCCTCAACGCCTACCTGAACCTTCAGTTCAGCTACGCCGCCACCCCCGCCCACACGATCACGCTCTTCGGTGTGATCCTTCTGCTGCACGCCGTGGTGAACACCTTCCGCGTGCGCGTCGTCGGCTTCTTCAACACGATCTCGGTGTGGTGGCATCTGATCGGCGTCGTGGTGATCGTCGGCGCCCTGCTGATCATTCCCGACAAGCACCAGTCCCCTGGTTTTGTCTTCACCGAGTTCGTCAACAACACCGGCTGGGGCTCGGCGGTCTACGTCGCGCTCATCGGTCTCCTGATGGCGCAGTACACCTTCACCGGCTATGACGCGTCCGCCCACATGACGGAGGAGACCAAGAACGCCTCGGTCGAGGGGCCGAAGGGGATCGTCCGCTCGATCGTCGTGTCCTGGGCGGCCGGCTTCGTGCTGCTCTTCGGCCTGACCTTCGCCATCCAGTCCTACAGCGGCGCCCTGGAGTCGGACACCGGTGTGCCGCCGGCACAGATCTTCATGGACGCACTGGGCGCGAGCACCGGCAAGCTGATGCTGCTCGTCATCATCGGCGCGCAGCTGTTCTGCGGTATGGCTTCCGTGACCGCGAACTCCCGCATGATCTATGCCTTCTCGCGCGACGGGGCGCTGCCGTTCTCCTCCGTCTGGCACAAGCTCCACCCGGGGACCCGCACCCCGACCAACGCCGTGTGGCTCGCGGCCGGCGGCGCCTTCCTCCTCGGTCTGCCGTACCTGTTCAACACGACCGCGTACGCCGCCGTCACGTCCATCGCGACGATCGGCCTCTACATCGCGTACGTGGTGCCCACCCTGCTGCGTCTGCGCCAGGGGGAGAACTTCCGGCGCGGTCCCTGGCACCTGGGGCGCTGGTCCAGGCCCGTGGGCCTGATCGCGGTCAGCTGGGTCGTGATCATCACGGTGCTGTTCATGCTGCCCCAGCTGAACCCGGTGACCATCGAAACGTTCAACTACGCGCCCATCACCGTGGGTGTGGTGCTGGTCTTCGCCGGCACCTGGTGGCTCGTCTCCGCCCGCAAGTGGTTCCTCAACCCGCGGCACCCGCGGAACAACCCGTCGCAGACGCCGGTACCGGAGCGGGCGGCCTCCACTCCGTAGGCGCCCGGCCCGACCTCACCGGCCAACGGCCCGCCCGCCCCGTCCCAGGACACACTCCCTGCGGACCGGGCGGCGGGCCGTACCCGTGATCTTCTTCGGCGTCATCGAGGTGGCGACCCTGCCGACCGCACCTCTCAGCCGCTCCACAACAGAACGCATCCGAGGGCGCTCACGCCATCCCTGACCGGGAGAGCACGTCGCGCACCCCTCACTCGCCCCAGATCTTGCGGTAAGCCTGCCGGTAACCCTCGGAGTCCCAGGACAGTGCGCCGCCGCTGTTGGCCGCGGTGGCGATGTGGACGGGGGCGACGTACCCGCTGTCCGGGGCGCCGGTGAAGGCGCGGTTGAACTCGTCGATGATCTGCCAGCCCTGTTCGGAGAGGGGCTCGGGCACGGTGGCGGCCTGGAACTCCTTGCCGTTGACGCGCTGGAAGGCCGACGGATCGCCGTCACCGGCACCGATGTTGAAGGGGGCGCCGGCGCCGTCCTTGCCCGCGGCACGCAGGGCGGGCGCGGCATGCTGGAAGTACAGGTCGTTGATGGCGGCGGAGTAGGTCCACTTGCGGCCGAAACGGGACAGCAGGGAGCGGACTTCCTTGATGGAGCGGCTGTTGACCTGGGGAATGGGCATGTTGGTGTAGCTCAGCAGCTTGGTGCCGGAGCAGGCGGCGAGTTCCTTCTTGATCAGGTCGGACTTGCGCTTCGCGAAGGGCACCGAGGCGTCGGTGAACAGGACGACGCCCGCGCGGCCGTGGGAGCGGGCGATGATCCAGTCGGCGCTGATCTTCGCGACGTCCTCGACCCGGGAGGTGATGTTGCTGAAGAGCTGCGGATCCTTGCTGGGCCCGGGAGCCGGGGCGGCGTGCCAGCCGATCAGCGGGATTCCCGCTGCATGGGCCTTCTTGACCTCCTCGGGGGCTGTCCCGGGATCAAAACCGCTGATGACGATGCCGTCCGGCTTGAGGCGGATCGCCTGCTGGAAGGCGGCCCGGAGACCGGCGGGCGTGCCCTGCCCGTTGAGGGTGCGGGAGTGCCACCCGACGATCTTGGCGGCTTCCTGGACCCCTTGGGCGACCCCGGCGACGCCGGGGTTGGTCAGCGTCTGGGCGATGTAGACGACGCTCTTGCCGTGGACGGCCTCGGGCCCGGTGGTGGGGCCCCTCCAGGGGGCGTTGACCTCTTCAGCCTTCTTGACGGCTTTTTCGGCTCTGGAGAAGGCAGCAGGGCATCCGGGCTTGGCGGAGTTCCTGTGGGACGCGGTGGTGCCGGCGCCGGGTTCGCAGCCGGTGGCGGCCATGACCAGGAGCGCAGCGGCTGTCACGACCGCCTTGCGGGTGGGGTGCACGGGTCTCCTCGCAGGGCAGGATGAGGATACGGGTTGGGGTGGGGGGAGACAGATTACGGGTGGCGATGTTCCGAGGGGCAGCCACCTTCGACTGGCACGGCCACGCCGCCGACGCCGGACCCGGTGAGCAACAATTCGGCCGCCGCGCTGCTCCCCTCCGGGCAGTGGCACATCGACCCACACGGCCCACCGCAAGGGAGTAACGGGCCAAACATGACAAAGAGCTGAATACCGTTTGGCCATTGGTCGTCATGTGTTGCCTGTGCGTGCACAAGCGGTAATGTTCACGGCCGGTCAGGCATGTGGCGCAAACCTTTCGCTCTCATTCGGGGTGAACTTCGCGAGCATCACATTCCCCCCCCGTCGTCGGCGGTCGGCACCAACACCACCTCGGTCACCGCTCAGGAGAAGTCGTAAGGAGGCCTGGGTGTCTGTGGACGCAGTGGACCCGCCACACGAACCGGACCCGTCCAGGCGTTCAGCGTCGAGGCCGCCGTTCCGTCAGCAGGCGGGCGCTTTCCTGGACCGATGGCCGTTCCGGCGCAAGCTCAACGTTCTGGTGATCGCACCCGTCGCCGTCGTCGGCGTGCTGCTGGCCATCGGTGTCAACACCCAGGTGGAGAAGGCCCGGGACGCCGGCCGGAGCGCGGAGCTGGTGCGCGACAGCGAGCAGGTCACGAGGCTGATCAACGACGTACAGGCCGAACACCGGCAGGCGCTCCTGCTGTCCGTGGAGCAGGAGTCGGCCCGGGCCGGCACCGCCCTGCCGTCCACCACCGCCTACCGCCGGACCCAGCGGGACACCGATGAGCAGGTCACCGCCGTGCGTTCCGCGTTCGGGGAAAGGCTGCCGAAGGACGAGGCGCGGGCCCTCCAGTTCATCCGGGGCCTCACCGTGCTGCGCGACAAGGTCGAACGGGGCTCGGTTCCGGCCGCGAGCATCGACCCCGCGTACGCTGCCGCCGTCGGCTACCTGATCGACGGCATCGGCCTGGACCGCTTCGCCGGCACCTCGTCGTCCTCGGTCACCCGTCTGCTCGACACGGTGCTGCGCGCCGACGCCGCCCACGCGGCCTACGAGAGCGGGGTGTTCTCCGCCCAGACCCGGGATGCCAACGCACTCACCGAGTACACCCGTGCGGTCGGCGCCCACAAGCTCTACGAGGAGCAGGCCGCGCGGTTCGGCAGGATCGCCGACCCGGAGCAGGTCCTGCGCCTTGAGGGGATCGCGCGGGATGCCGAGGAGAACGGCATCGAGGCCCGGTTCGCGGAGCTCCAGATCGATCCGGGCTCCCTCCAGGGCCAGACCCCGGATCAGCTGCGCAAGGCGATCGCCGCCGGAACCCGGCAGGCCGAGGCCCGCCTCGACATCACCAGGTCGCTGATCGAGCAGATCGCCACCCGGGCCGACGGTCTCTCCCGGAGCGCCCTGCACAACGCGCTGGCGATGCTCGGCGTCGCCCTGCTCGGCTTCGCCTGCTGGCTGTCCTTCTCCGTCCTGGTCCGGCGCTCGGTCGTACGTCCCCTGGCGGCCCTGACCGGCGCCGCCCAGCAGGTGGTCGACGTGGCCGGCGAGGAGCTCGCCAAGGTCGAGGACGACGAGTCGACGGAGCGCACCCCGCTGCGGGCGCGGCCGATCCCCGTCCCGGTCCGCGACGAGATCGGCGACCTGGCCGAGGCGTTCAACCAGGTGCAGGTCACCGCCGCGGCGCTGCTGGAGCGGCAGGTGGTCAGCCGCCGCAACGTCGCCGAGATGTTCGGCAACGTCGGACGCCGGGTCAGCAACCTCACCTCACGCCAGCTCATGCTGATCGACGCCGTGGAACGCGAGGAGACCGACCCCGACGTCCTGGAGCGGATGTACCGCATCGACCACCTCGCCGTACGTCTCCAGCGCAACGCCGACAGCCTGCTGCTGCTCGCCGGAATCCGCGACCCCGAAGTGGACGCCCGGCCGACCACCCTGGTCAACGTCATTCGGGCAGGGCTCGGCCAGATCGAGGGATACCAGCGGGTCTCCCTGCGGTCCGAGACGGAGGTCACCGTCGCGCCCGACATCGTCGACGATCTGACCCTGATGCTCGCCGAACTGCTGGAGAACGCGGTCTCGTTCTCCCCGTCCGCCACCCCCGTCGAGGTGGTCGTCCGGCCCGGCACCGACATCACCGCGGACGGTGGTGCCCTGATCGAGGTCATCGACCATGGCCTCGGCATGAGCGCGGAACGCCTCGACGAGGAGAACTCCCGGCTGGTCCGCCGGAACGGCTCGACCTCGTACCGACCAAGGTCCTCGGCCTGTTCGTGGTCGGCAACCTCGCCCGGCGCTCGGGCATACGGGTCACCCTGAGCCGTACGCCGGGCGGCGGGGTCACCGGCACCGTCTGGCTGCCCTCCACGCTGCTGCTGGCCGTGAATCCCGCGGCCACACCGGTCCCTGCCCCGGGCCGGGGCGCGGACGTGGACCCGGACGTGAGCGTGGACGCGGGCGCGGGCGCGGCCATGAACCTGGACGTGGACCCGGACGTGGCCGAGACCGAGTCCGCGGTCGCGTCCGAGACCGAGACCGAGACCGCGTCCGAGACCGAGACCGCGTCCGAGGCCAAGATCAAGGACGCGGCCACAACGGAGTCCGCATCCGAGTCCGAAACAGGGTCCGAACCTGAGTCCGCATCAGAGCAACCGGCAACGCCCGAGCAGGAGCCCCGCGCTCCCGCGCCCGGGGCCGGGCCGGCCTCCGCCACTCCCCTGCCGGTGCGGGCCCCCGCCGCCAGGCTCGAACGGCGGCCGGCCGCCCCCTCGCCGCAAGGCGAGCTCCCCCGGCGCCTCCCGCGCCGCACGGACGCGGACCAGGCAGGTCCCGTGCCCGAGCCGCGCCCGGCACGGTCCGGCCGGCCGCTGCGACGGCGGGTACGGGGAGCGACGCTCGATATGACCACCCCAACGGCCGACCGTGGGGCCCAGTCCGTGCGCCGGCCGGTCGACGCCGACGCGGTCCGTACGGAGCTCGACGAATTCGAGGCCGCCGTACGCAGGGCAGAGCAAGAAAGTGCCGCTGCCCCGAGGGACCCAGCGCCCTCACCACACCAGCACCCCCGGAAGGAGTCGGGCAGTGACCACGCCGACAGGTAAGAGCGGTTCCGAGCGGGAAGAACCCACCGATCTGACAGCCGCCGCGGCCGACTTCACCTGGCTGCTCGACCGGTTCGCCACCCAGACCGCCGGCGTCGTCGACGCCATCGCGGTGTCCTCCGACGGCTTGCTGATCGCGGTCTCCCAACTGCGCGAGCAGGCCGACTCCGAACGGCTCGCGGCGATCGTGTCAGGCATCACGAGCCTGGCCGCCGGTGCGTCCGGCAACTATGGACTCGGCGGCCTCAACAAGGTCATCATCGATTTGGAGGGCGGCCATGTGCTGGTGTCCTCCATCGGCTGCGGTGCCGTCCTCGGCGTGGTGACCTCGAAGGAGGCGAAACTCGGCAACATCGCCTACGAGATGACCCTCTTCGCCAACCGGGCCGGGAGCGCGCTCACCCCCCAACTGGTGCTGGAGCTGAAGAAGAGCGCAGGCGCCGCACCGGCCCGCTGACCCGTCCCACACTGCGACACCGCGGAGGCAGGGGCAGGCGCTGAGAAGAGGAGCAAGATGGCCGCCGGTGGACCAGGACCGGACGAGAGTGGGGGTCCCCCCTGCTCATGGTGGTCCCCTCGCTCGAGCGAAGCCGAGAGTGGGGGAGGAGCCGAGAGCTTGGGGGAGGGCAGCGCCCCGGATCCGACGGAACCCGCCGGCCGCGCTCCCGCGATCCGGCCTTTCCTGCTCACCGCCGGCCGGGTGGCGGGGGGCGGCGCCGGCCCCCCGCTCCCGGTCGAGGCCCAGGTCGTGGCGACCTCGTCCGGGCTCTGCGTCCTGGACTCGCTCGCCTTCGAACAACACGACATCGTCGCCGCCTGCCGACGGCCGCAATCGGTGGCGGAACTGGCCGCCCGGCTGCGACTCCACCTCAACGTGGTCCGGGTGCTGGCCAAGGACCTGTGCACCGCCGGACATCTGGCGGTCCACGTCCCGAACGCCGGCACAGCCCAGGACATCTCCGTACTGCGAAGGGTTATCGATGGCCTCCGTACCGTCCCCGACTCACGGGAGGCACTCCGTGACAGCGGTTGAACAGCCGCCGGTACCGGTCAAGTTGGTCATCGCCGGCGGCTTCGGCGTCGGCAAGACCACGGCCGTGGGGGCGATCTCCGAGATCCGGCCACTGACCACGGAAGCCGCCATCACCGAGGTCGCGGCAGGCGTGGACGATCTCTCGCACACCCCCGGCAAGACCACCACCACGGTCGCCATGGACTTCGGCTGCCTCACCATCGACCCGACGCTGAAGCTCTATCTGTTCGGCACGCCGGGGCAGGACCGGTTCGGGTTCATGTGGGACGACCTGGTCGAGGGCGCTCTCGGCGGCCTGGTGATCGTCGACACCCGCCGCCTGGACGACTGCTACGCCGCGGTCGACTACTTCGAGCACAAGGACATCCCGTTCGCCGTCGCCGTCAACGCGTTCGACGGTGCGGTCCACCACGACCTCGACGAGGTGCGGTGGGCGCTGGACGTCTCCGAACACGTACCGCTGATCGTCTTCGACGCACGCCACACGGGCTCGGTCCGGGACGCCCTGCTGGTCGTCCTCGAAGTCGCCCTGTCCCGCGCGGAAAGCACCGCGAGGAGCTGACTGCCGAACCCCCTTCCGGGCAGGCCCGCTGATCCCCCTGCCCGGAATCCGCTATGCCGTCTCCCCGACGAGGTCCGCCCCCGTGGGCCGGGCGAGGCGGGCGAGGCGGGCGAGGCGGGCGAGGCGGGCGAGGCGGGCGAGGCGGGCGAGGGTATCCGATGACGGCTGCCCGCTCCCCCCTTTTTGCGCATCATCGCTGAATCGATTCGTTTGCCCAGTGCAAACGTTAGCGTGACCCGTGCCCCAGCAGTCTCGGGTGCCGCAGTGTCCGCGCACCGTCACGCACTCCAGGAGGCACGATGAAATCTCACGCACGGAATTCCCAGCCCTCATCCAGTCGAGGCCGGCTGATAGCCGGTGTGGTCGCTCTCGTGGCGGTCATCGCCACCGTGTCCGTGTGGCTCTCGCAAAGAAACAGCTCGGCCGACGAGGCGGTCTCCGCCCATGTCCCGTCAGCGGAGGCCGGTCCGGCAGCACCGCAGTCATCCAACACGGGCGCAGTCACCGCGTTGGACAAGACCTTCCTCACCAAGGTCCGGCAGGCCGGACTGTGGGAGATGCCGGCGGGCCGGCTCGCCCAGACGCACGCATCGAGCGAAGCGATCAAACGGGCAGGCATGCACCTACTCGACGGACACAGCAAACTCGATCAGCTGGTCCGCGAGGACTCCGAGGCGCTGAACGCGCCCATCCCCGACGAGGCAACCGCCGAACAGCAGGGCTGGGTCAACCAGTTGAAGAAGGCCCGGGGCCGCGCCTTCGACCAGCTTTTCGTGGACCTGCTCCGTGCGTCCCACGGCAAGGTGTTCATCACCATCGGCGAAGTCCGCGCATCCACCAAGAACACCCTGGTCAGGCGACTGGCAACACAGACCAACAACACTGTCCAGGACCACATGGACGTCCTGGAGGACACCGGCCTCGTCACGGACGCCACCCTCGACGACGTCGCCTCCACCATTCCCAAATAACGGTCCGCCCCGCCATCTGCCCAACGGCCAACGGCCAACGGCTCAACGGTGCAAACGGCAGGGCCCGCCGTGTCCGCCCCCTCACATTTCCCCCTCCCCACGCTCTTTGCTCCACGCAAAGGCTGCCAAGCGTGCGCCCGAGCGAGGTAGAAATGAGCATGATCGAGCGCGAGGGGGGACCGCCGGACATGGGCGACGTCGATGCGGTGACCCGGGCGGTGCTGACAGCCTCCCGAGTGCTGGTCAGCGTGTCCGCACGCTCACTGGCCGCAGCCGAGGACAAGGCCACGCTGCCCCAGTTCCGCCTGCTGGTCGTACTGTCCGTGCACGGCGCCACCAACCTGTCCACACTGGCCGAACTCCTCGGAGTCAACCCCTCCACCGCGATGCGCATGATCGACCGGCTGACCGGCGCAGGCTTCGCGAACCGGCAGGCCAACCCGGGCAACCGGCGCGAAACCCTGATCCAGTTGACGCAGGACGGGCGCCGCATCGTCGAAGAGGTCACGGCCCGCCGCCGGAAGGAAGTCGCAGCGATCGTCGCTCGCATGGACCCCGCACAGGGCGCGGCGCTGGTCGATGCCCTCACCGCATTCACCGAGGCGGCCGGCGAACCGGCCGTGCCGTCGGCCGGTCACGATGCGTACCCCTTGGGCTGGACCGAACCACCCGCCCTCTGACCAGCGGGAATCCGTGGCAGCGCGCTACCGCCGCTCCCTCCCCGCAATGCCCCTGGTGGGCTCGTTCACGGCGAACGAGCCGAAGCTGACTTGACGGGGAGTCAGCGCGCCGCGATGTTCGCGAGCAACTCGGCGGCGGGCTTCGGGTGGACGAGCCAGCGCAGGTGGCTCCCTTCGAGGGTCCGCACCTCGAAGGGGTTGTCGGGTGTGAGCGCATCGGCTTCGCGGATCATCCGGTCCTGCATGGCGAGCGGAATGCTGGCGTCGTCGGCCAGGCGCACATAGGTCTTGGGAATCCGGCCCCAGGTCGCGGCCTGCGCCCGGTCGGCAGACGTACCGACATCGAGATTCTCATCGGGCTGGAAGGTGTTCAGGAACGCACGGAACTCATCATCGGTGAGGTCGGCGGCGAAGGCTTGCCGGAACGCGGCGAGCACCACCGGGTCAGCGGTTCGGAAGTTGGTCCGGAGCAGACCGAGTTCGGCCGGATTCCCGACGACCGCCGGAGCGAAGGCACCCGGGTCGACGTCCGCCATCTCCGGCCCGGCGTAGTAGTCGCTGACGTCCAGGCCGACCGGGCACCAGGCGGAGACGTAAGCGAGCCGGTCGACCAGCTCGGGCCGGGTGTTGCCGACCGCGGTGATCGTGCCGCCACCCCTGCTGTGGGCGACAAGGATGGTCGGCCCGTTCCGCTTCGCCCGTTCGAGGACTTCGATCACGCGGGCAACGTTGTCGGCGAGTGTGACTCCCTTGATGCTCCCCGGTTCCGCGGCGAGCGCGTGGAGATCCTGAGGTGCCTGGTAGGCCGCGGGGAATGTCGCCTCGAACCCATGGCCCGGAAGGTCGACCGCAACCGAGCGGTGCCCGAGCAGGGCGAGCTCGGCCTGGAGCGGCGCAAACGAGAACGAATTCGCAAAGGCCCCGTGAACAAGGACAAATGTCGGCAGATTCTGCATACCTCAGCCTCCACCAGAACGATCTTCGGAGCAAGGTCACATCATGCAGTTCCGCTGATCGTTACGACGAACATTCTCTCCCAAGGGGCGGGGCGTGCGCCGGGCTTGGTGGCGGCACTGTGCGCACGCATCCACGTGCTGAGCGGACGGGCCCAGTCCGGTGTCCCGGCGAGTGGGGCACCGGACCGGGGCGTCCCGTCTTCCCTGTCAGCCCGTGTGGACCTTCAATGCCGTCCGGACGGCGGATTCGAGGGCGCCTTCGATCCAGGCGGGTTTGATGGACGTGTGGTCCCCCGCGAAATGCAACGGCCCTTCGGAGGCGGGGACGTCGGGGAACAGTTCCGTGTGCTGTCCGGGGAAGAGCACGGAAGCCTCACCGTAGGCGTAGTGATCGCGCATCCACGACTGGGTCTTGCACTTGTTGGTGAAGAAGACCTCGCACCGGCGGCCGAAGACAGCCTGCACTCCGGCGAGCGCGCGCAGATACCGCTCCTCGTCGGCGAAGGCGTCCCATTTGAGGGCGTCGTCGGACCAGCTGTAGGAGGCGAGCATGATGCCTCCGTCGCTGCCCTCCAGAGGGTGCGCGTGCTCGAAGTACATGAAGCGGTTGGAGTTGTCGCTCACGGTGCCGCCGCCACGGACATGAGCGGCATCCGGTTCGCCGCTCACGACGGGCCGGAAGACGGCGAAGCACTTCTTGAGTTCGTCGGGGATCGTCACCCCCAGGTTCTTCACGGACTTGTGCGCGCCGAGGTACTTGCCGTGCTTGACCCCGCCCGCCTTGTACTTCTCATAGAGCTTGTCCTCGATGGAGTTCAGCGCCTCCTTCCACTGCGCCTCGGTGAACTCCCACCAACGGCGGGAGAACTCCAGCAGCACCTTGGTCGCGGCGTCGTAGTGCAGTTCCGTGATGGCCCGGCGCTTGCCGTAGGCGAGCGGAGGGTCGAAGGTCACGTGGCGCAGTCCGGAGAAGGGGACGGTGATGATCGCCTCGTCACCCTCGAAGACCTCCGTGACACCCCCCTCGCCGGTCTGGCAGTCCTCGGAAACGGTGTGCACCCTGACCTTGCCGCCGTGGTGTTCGATGCGTAAGGCGCGCCTGTCGAGCCGTACCTTCCCCTTCACAGGCGCGTACAGCGCGTCGGCGAGCAGCGCGGTGCCGCCCTTGATCTCCCAGAACTTGGTCTTGGGGTCGATGAGCGCGGCGGACAGGAAGCTGTGCGTGAAGGAGAGATGCAGCCTGGAGGTCAGGTTCTGGATGGTGCCGATGAGGTCGATGGTCCTGGTGTCGAGTCTGGCGACTTCGGTGAGATACCGGTACATGGACCAGTGGCCGTACTTCTTGAGAACCTCGGCCCATCCGTTGACGAGGGCCGTCCCCTCCTTGCCCCGGATGAGCCGGTGTGCGGGTTCGAGGGCGTGCGCGAGGATGGCAGAGGCGGTCTTCGTGCGATGGGAGCCCGTGACACCGAAGGTGTCGTTGATCTTTTGGGGGTTCTTCTCGTAGTCGGCACGGCGCATGTGGATGCCATTGACGTGGATCCAGGTGCGGTTGGCCTGCTTCGTCGGGTCGTCGACCTCCACGTCCACCAGGTAGAACTCCTGGAGCGCGAGGCCGAGTTTCTTGATCAGTGCCATGAGGAGCGGGTGGCTGTCGGGCAGCCGCATGGCCCCGGCTTCGGCGTACTGCCTGGGGTCGGCGAAGGGCTGCTCCCCCTTCTCGTGGCCGCCCTTGCGGAACGTCTTGATGCGGCCGCCGACGCGGTTGCCGTTGGCCTCGATCACGACGACATCGTGGCCTGACCGGTTGAGCAGGTTGGCGGCGAGCAGGCCGGCCGGTCCGGCCCCGACGATCAGAACCCGCTTTGTAGCTTTCGCCCCGCCGGCGGGCAAGCCGTTCTCGATGGCCTTCAAGTAGGCCGGGACGAGGGGCCTGTCGTGCTCGTCGTAGACGGCAATGGCGCGGGCGACCGTGGTGTACGCCTTGGGATCGACGCCGGGCAGCACCGCGCCCGGCGCCGTCGAGGGTGCGGTGGCAGGGCTCAACGCGGTCGCGGGCGCGGCGGAGACGGCGGTGAGCCCGGCAGCGAGCGCCGAGGCACCGGTCGCCGTGACCACGGAGCGCCGAGAGGGCTGCGCGCCGTGCGACCGAGGCGAGGGGTGCGAGGCACGTGAAGCATCCGTCGCGAGTTGCTCCGCGCTCGATGCGCCCGTGTTCTCCGTGCTCGGAATGCTCACGTCTGGGGTGCTCACGCCTGGGGTGCTCATGTCTTGTGTACTCATCGGGCATCACACTTGGCATACGAGCGACGCAGAGCCAGCGCATTCACACGGACGAGGACGGTAAACCACTCGAACCGCTACATGACGCGGCTCCCCCGTCAACGCCCTGACGAGAACCGGACGTTCGCAGCCCGCCGTCCCTTCCCGAGGCACCCTGACCAGCAAAATTCACCTCGTCTGCGCGGGCCATGGCCACCCGTCGGCGCCGTCCACCTCACCCTCGGCCGGACGCCACGAACGCCCCCGTACGCCTCCCCCGCAAGAGAGCGCCCCCACGCGCGCTCAGCAGTCAAACACCGACCAGCAGATGTCGTTCCGCAATCGCTGGTCGTCAAGTACGAGCTCGCGAATCTCCTCCGGGAGCTGGTCACGCTGCCACTGGCACTCGCGTCGCCCTGCGGCCTCATCCTCCCCTCCCGGCGCGACAGCACGTGCGGCCTTGATCGCGTAGGCGGCCGCACCGAGCTCATGTGCGGCGACATGTGCGACGACCCCGGCCTGGCCGGCGGCGTACGCGGCATGCCGTGCTGCGCCACGCAGGTCTCGGGCCGCGCCCATTGCATGGCCTCCCGCCGCGCGAGCCTGGGTCATCTTGACCTCGCCACGTACCCAGGCGCGGGCATGCTCGATCGCTTGACGCGGCCGTGGGTCCTCAGGCCGAGCCGACTCGAAGAGGCCAAGAACGTGCTCCGCGCAAGATGCCGCCCAGAGAGCGAGGAGATGGTGATCCGAATCAGTGAGGGTCCCACCGCGCCGGAGCGTCACGAAGCGAGGGTCCCGGACCTTCGGCAGGATCATGATGGGCACTCCTTCTGCTGGCATCCGCCCCACACCCGAGGGCACGCGCCGCGACCAGCACGCCCCCCAGGCAAAGCCTGCAAACCCGGTGGTCGATCCGCAAGCCTGTCGACCACACCGCGTGCCAACTGAGCGCGCTTCCCCTCCCCCTTCCTCCAGTAGCCGGGTGCCGACGGGAAAGGAGAGGGACCCGTCCGGGGGAAGGGCCGCGGTTTCGTTCAGCCTCCGTGGGCGGTGAGTGTGTATCCCTCCGGACCCTCGAAGGAGAACATCGGCCCGAAGGGGCTGTCCGCCATCGGCGCGAGGATCTTGATGCCGTTGGCGACGAGCTGGTCGTGGAGCTGATGAGCGTCCGGAGTCCGGAACCAGAGCACCACGCCGAGGCCCGGCCGAGGGGCATCGGCGAGGTTGACGCCCGGGAGGAGCGCGCGGACCGCGAACGGGGTCGGCTCGGTGTCGAACACGACCGCGTGCGGGGGCGAGACCGCGGCCCGGCGCAGTCCGAGATGCTGCTCGCAGAAGGCCGCCGCGGCTTCCAGGTCGTGGACCTGTAGGGCGACGAAGTCGGGACCGTCGATGGCGACAGGCATGGGTTTCCCTCACTCTTCAATGTCAGGACTTTGACATGGGGAGATTAGGGCGCCGGAATCGGCTATGTCAAAATGCTGACATGAACGAGAGTGTGCCGACGGAGCCGTTCCGCCCTGCGGACGACGTCACCCACCACGTGGGATATCTGCTCAAACGTGCCCAGGCCGCCCTGCGCGGCGCCATGGACAAGGTTCTGCGGGAGCACGGGCTGACCGTGCCGCAGTACGCCACTCTCGAACTGCTGGCCCTGCACCCCGGCATGTCGAACGCCGACCTCGCCCGCGCAACCTTCGTCACCCGGCAGTCCGGGAACGTCGTCCTGCGGGGCCTACAGGACGCGGGACTGCTCACCCGCCCCGCCACTGCCGATCATGGCCGGGCCCGGCCCGCCCGCCTCACCGAAGAAGGCCACGTACGTCTCGCCGCGGTCCAGGACTCCGTGTACGCAATCGAACAGCGCATGGTCGAGGCGATCCCGCCCCAGCGCATCGCGGCGCTCCGCACCGACCTCGACCGCATCGCGGCAGCTCTGGAGGACTGACCCGCCGGCCGGCGCGAAGACACCCTGATGACGGCGGCCAGATGCGTGTGCGCGGCCGCCCGCCCGCCTGCCCGCCTGCCCGCCTGCCCGCCTGCCCGCCTGCCCGCCTGCCCGCCAAGGATTTCCGGGGCCTCTCGCCGAGAAGTACGCGGTCACCACGTCCGACGCCGGGGGCTCATGCAATCTGCACGATTCCCGATCCGCGCCGCCCTGCCCGCCCACACGCTCAACCGGCCAACCACAGCGCTCACGGCACCACCAGAGCCGGCGAGCCGGTACGGGGCAGGCGGCCGACTCCGATCCGTCAGAGCGCTATGTTCCGTTTGCGTAGATATTCTGTGAAGTGTGATCGAGTCTGGACGGCCGCGGCCCCGTCGTCGCCACGGCCGGCGGAGGTTTGTGCGGCTGTCGCCGGTGATCCTGACCGTCGTCATCGCAAGCCTGGCGTACGCCACTCCCCCGGAAATGGCCTTCAGCCGCCTCCTGCCCGCGGCGCCGGCCCTCGCCGCCGCCATGTGGCCGGTACTCCCCACCGTCCTGCTGGGGACGGTCTGCCTCTTTCTCATGATCGGCCTCAGCATCGTGTTCCCCGGTCTGGGGACGTGGTGGACGGCTGCGGGAATCATCGCGGTCACCGTGGCGGCCGCGTACGGAAGTCATGTCCGGCTCCAGCGGGAGCGGACCCTCTTTCAGGTGCGGCTCGTCGCCGACGCGGCGCAGCAGGTGGTGCTGAGTCCGATGCCGCGCCGCTTCGGGAGCGTCGAGATCGAGTCGCTGTATCTCGCGGCCGCGGCGGAGGCCCGTATCGGCGGAGACTTCTACGAGGTGGTCGACACGCGGTACGGGGTCAGGCTGCTCATCGGTGATGTGCGGGGCAAGGGCTTGCCGGCAGTGGGGGCGGCCGCGGCGATCGTCAACTCCTTCCGGGAGGCGGCCTACGGCGAGGCAGACATGGTCAGCGTCGCGCGCCGGCTGGACGCCAGCAG
This sequence comes from Streptomyces sp. NRRL S-1813, assembly GCF_000719605.1. NCBI lineage: Bacteria > Bacillati > Actinomycetota > Actinomycetes > Kitasatosporales > Streptomycetaceae > Streptomyces > Streptomyces sp. NRRL S-1813. The sequence continues at coordinate 244,040 of NZ_JOHB01000012.1, read as the reverse complement.
CACCCGTTACAACGCCGCCTTTCCCCCCGAGGGGCCGATGGAGCGTTTCGCCACCGCCCTTCTTGTCGAGATCCCGCACGGGGGCGGGCGTATCGAGATCCTCAACTGCGGACACCCCCCGCCGCTGCTCCGGAACCGCGGGGAACTCCGTGCCCTGGAGCCCACCACCCCCTCGCCGCTGCTCAACCTCGCGGAGCTGATCGGCGATCACTACACCATCGACACCTTCGACTTCGCCCCCGGTGACCTGCTGCTTCTCTACACCGATGGGGTCGCCGAGGCCCGCGCCCGCGACGGCGGGTTCTTCCCGTTGGCGGCCTGGATGCGCCAACAGCCCCCGACGCCGCCCCACGAGCTGCTGACGGCTCTTCACCGCGACCTCCTCCGCTACAGCAGAGGACGCCTGGACGACGACATCGCCGCCCTCGCAGTGCGCCTGCGCGAACCCTCGGAGTAGGCCCGGCCCGGATCGCGGCCAGGTGATGTCTCCATCCGGTGTGCTGCCGGTGCCTCCCACGGACGACCTCGCTGTCGATTCCCTACCGAGCGATCCGACACGGGGTACCTGGTCGTCAGGGATGGCGGTGAGGGGGCTCGCGGGTGCGTACGCGACTGCGGCCCGGCGCAGGTCCCAGGCGCGGCTGCCCCGGACGATTCCTTCGGTGGATGGCCCCTCGGCAGCCGTCAGCCGAACTGCTCGGCCAGTCCGACGATGATGCCCTCGGGGCCACGGACGTAACAGAGCCGATAGATGTCCTCGTACTGCTCCAGCTCACGACGAGTTCGGCACCGTGGGTGCGCAGACGGGCCAGGACGTCCCCGATGTCATCGACGGCGAACATGATGCGGCGAATGCCCGGCGTGTTCACCGGCGCGTCTTTCGGCTCGGCGCTGATGGCCTTCGGCCTCTGGAACTTCGCCAGCTCGACTCGGCCGTGGCCGTCCGGGGTCCCCAGCGTGGCGCTGTCCTGTCGGACGTCGTCGACAACGATGAGGACGTCGTCCATCCGCTGAATCGCCAGGCTGTATCTCCTTGGTGCGCTACGGCGGCCACGGCGGCCGCATCTGCCCCTGAGACGAAGCCGACAGGCCCTCAGCGACACCCCCTCCTGCCCGTCGCCTTCGGAACTCCGAGCTCGGTCAGGCGCATGGAGTCTCAGTGAGCAGCCTGCACCACTCAACCCCACCGGCTCATCGGCGAGTTCGGCGGTGCTGCCGCTGCGGCTACCGACCACATCACCACCGCGGCGACTTCGCCCTGTCGCAGAACAAAATCACGGTGGACCCGGTGCGGCCGCCTCTCCCCCGACGGCAGTGCGCGCTGCCTGCCGTCAGGGCATCAAGGCCACCTTCGGGATGCACCTGCTCAGCGGATTCCCAGCTCCGCCAGAACCCGGCGCTGAGTTGGTGCCGGCTTGGCCGGGAAGTACAGGTAGCAGACCCCGCCGCTCGCGCCGACGACCTTGCCTTCGGCGTTCTTCCGCTTCGTCCGCAGCCAGATGTTCTCGAACTGACGGCGCTTGTAGACGTGCCGGACTGCGGCGTTGTCGGGTGAGGCCGGGTCGTTCGCGATGACGTCGCCGTCCTTGGTGAAGCCGATGACGGTCATCAGGTGGCCGGCGGTGCCGTAGCCCGCGCCGTCGAGTTCTGCCTTCAGGAAGGACTGGGACGTGATGACCGGGATGCCCGCGTGGATGAGGCGTTCGGCGTCCGTGAGGGAGGACAGGCGGGTGACGATGCCCTGTAGATCCCGGTAGGTGGCGGCATAGGCGGCGTTGAAGGGCCAGTTGCCGCAGCCTTCGTACTGGTAGTCGAAGGTGTGGCGGGCGGCGTGGCAGACCTGGGGGTCGGCGTAGTCGGGGTTGACCCAGGACAGCTGCTGCTGGGTGGGCCTGCGGCCCCAGTGTTCGATGATCATCTGGGAGGAGGTGGGGCTGCACCATGCCTCGCCGCCGTTGTCGTACTCCGGGTACTGGCCCTTGTGGATCTCCTGCGAGTAGCGGGGGACGGCCAGCTCACGGCCGACGTGACCGGGCGCGGACGCCGGTACCTCGAAGCGGTCGGGGACGTCCGAGCCCATGGCGCCCAGCCGCCAGACGGTGGGGGTGAGGGTGCCACCGGGCTTGCGGTAGAGGGTGACGCGGAGCTCGTAGGAGGTCAGGCGGAGGCCGCTCGCCGGGGTGTCGATGGCGAAGGTGTCCGTGGAGATGCTGCTCTTGCCGTCCTTCTGGCCGTCGACGGAGGTACGCCGGATGTCGGCGTCGCTGTCGCCGGCGGTCCAGCGGCCCATGACGTACCAAGGGGTGCGGCCGCCATCGGTGTAGGTGCCGCGTAGTTCGACGGCGATCCAGGTGCCGGACGGGGTGTGCGCGTTCCACGAGGCAATGACCTCGGTGGCGGGGACCCTGAGGCTGTGGACCGGAGAGGTCCAGGTGGCGTACTCCCAGGTGGCGGTCCTGCCGGTGTGCGGATCTTTGTAGTCGGAGGTGCCGGCCGGGTGCGCCAGGCGGATGCCGGGCCGGGCGCCGTGCGCGACGGCGGTGCCCTTGGCGTGGCCCTTGGTCCAGTCGGATGCGGTGGTCCAGGCGTGATAGTCCACGAGGCTCTTCGGTCGGCGCGCGGCGGTGTCCGGGGTGGCCGGGGTGGTGGCGGTGGCCGGGGCCGGGGCGGTTCTGCGGGAGGTGCCGGCGGCCTGCGCGGAGGGGGCGGCGACACCCGCCGCGGCGGCGAGGGCGGCGGCCAGGACGGTGCGCCGGGGCGCGGAGCTGGTCATGGTGGAGGTCCCCCAGTCGGATGCGTACGAGTGGGTGCGGAGGGTCGGGCCGGGCCCCGGGCGGGCACGGGCGGGTCGGCAGTGGCTCAACTATTCCGGTTCCGGGCCTGCTTCGGAAGGCGCTGCGGCGCGCGTCGCCGCACGAATATTGGTGTGGACCACTGGCGGGAGCAGTGGTGTGGGACCCCCGCGTACGCTGGCGCAATGGATCGCGATCTGGCTCCGCTCGCCGCCCGGCTGCGCGCCCTGCCGCCCTCCTGCGGGCCGGTGCGGCTGATCGCGGTGGACGGGCACGCGGGGTCGGGCAAGAGCACGTTCGCCGGTCGGCTGGCCGATGCGCTGGGCGGTGCGCCGGTGGTGCACACCGACGATCTCGCCACCCATGAGGAACTGTTCGCCTGGAGCGAGCGGTTCGCCGCCCAGGTGCTGGGTCCGCTGTCCCGGGGCGAGACGGCGCGGTACGGCGTCTACGACTGGGTGCGCGGCGAGTTCACCGAGGAGCGTGCGCTGGCGCCCGCGCCGCTGGTGCTGGTCGAAGGCGTGGGCGTGGGGCGGCGGGCACTGCGGCCCTCGTTGGCGTGCCTGCTGTGGATGGAACTGGCGAGCGAGCATTCCTGGGAAAGAGGACAACTCCGGGACGGACCAGGGCTCTCCGCCTTCTGGAGTGGCTGGATTCCGGCGGAGCGCGCGCACTTCAAGGCGGACCCTTCGCGTCCGTATGCCGATTTCCTGGTGCACCAGGAACAGAAGGGGTACGAGGTGCTCATGGGACCTTCCGCGGCGCCGTGACGGGCCCCGCATTTCACGCTCTGTGACGGACAGCGGCCGAGTGGTCGAACGGCGCCGACAGGGTCCCGCCGAGTGCCCCAACTCGGCTTGACCTGGGGGCCGTACAGGACTTACGTTCTCAATGTGCGGTTCTACGGACCGCCCGCAGATGCGAAGCCCCCGGTTGTTCCCCCGTGATCGGGGGCTTCGTTCTGTGCTAAATCACCTCTTGCCGCCGCTCGGCGCCGCCTCTCCCTCACCCTGGGTCACCGCATTCTTCGCGCCGCCGTGCCGCACCCCGTCTTCCGTTCTTGCCCCGTACCGCCCTCTACGGCCTGCGCCGATCCCGCGGGTACGATGCGAGTCTGTGCCATCGCAGGCCAGGACCGATATGCGCGCGGAGCCGGTCAACTCCCGCCTGCCGTACGCCGGTTCACGAAGCCTCGGCCGGCACGCGCCCGGCGGTACTCGGGGGGACGTTTTGTGGGGGGACGGGATGGATGTCGGCACTCAGGGTTCGCCCGCCCCGGCCGAGCTCGCCTGGCTGCGCGCGGTGGACGCCTACACCGTGGGCGCCTATCCGCAGGCGGAGGAGGAGTTCCGGGCCGCGGTGCGACTCGACCCGTCGATGGCCGACGCCTGGCTCGGTCTGCACGCCCTGCGCGCCGACACCTCCATAGCGCTGCTGCGGATGCACCGCCACCGCGACCGTTTCGGTGACATGCGCGCCCGCCACCGACGCACCCTCAACTCCTGGTACTGGCTGGGCTGGTGGGTGCAGCCGGTGCTGGAGACCGGCCGTGATCTGCTGCTCGCCCACGCCTCCCACTGGCTCGACGGCCGTCATGTCGCCGAGCTGGACCAGGCGCTGGCCGGCTGCCCGCCGGTCGACACCGACCCCCAGGTGCGCTTTCTGCACGCCTGCCGCGCCTATCTCGTCAAGGACTGGGACCAGCTCGTACGGCACACCGAGCCGCTGCTCGCCGATCCGGTACTGGGCATCGAGGCCGGGCTGTTCGGCGGTATGGCGCGGGTACGGCTGGAGATGTACGGGCAGGCCGAGCCGCTGCTGTCGGCCGCGTTGATGCGCTGCCGCAGCGAACAGCCGCAGCGCAAGGAGCTGCGCTACTGGCTCGCCCGCGCCCACGAGGGCACCGGCCGCAGCGCCGCGGCGCTCCCCCTCTACCGCGCGGTGCACCGCGTCGACCCGGCGTTCATGGACACCGCGGCACGGCTCGCCGCCATCGCGGAGGGGGACGGCCTGGACGAGGGCGCCGATCTCGCGACGGTCTCCGCGTCCGGCTTCGGCCAGGAGGCCGGCGGCGATCTGGCCCCGCTCGATCCGGTCGACGGCCGTGAGCTGCTGGTGACCGGCGAGGCGGACGGGCCCGACGACGAGGTGGGCCCCGCCCCGGCCGGGACCGATGCCGCGGCCCGGGTCAAGGCGACGGCGCCGGTGCCACGCGGCGCCGAACGGCTGCCCGCCGGGCCCGCCGATCCGGTGCTGCTGGAGAAGGCCCTGGCGGAGCTGGAGCGGATGGTCGGCATGGAGCCGGTCAAACGGCAGGTGCGCGCGCTGTCGGCCCAGCTGCGGATGGCGCGGCTGCGGGCGAGCCAGGGCCTGCCGGTCCAGCCGCCGAAACGACACTTCGTCTTCTCCGGCCCGTCCGGCACCGGCAAGACGACCGTGGCCCGGATACTGGGGCGGGTCTTCTACGCCCTGGGGCTCCTGGGCGGCGATCATCTCGTGGAGGCCCAACGGTCCGATCTGGTCGGCGAGTTCCTGGGCCAGACCGCCGTCAAGGCCAATGAGCTGATCGACTCGGCGCTGGGCGGGGTGCTGTTCGTCGACGAGGCGTACAGCCTGTCCAACTCCGGCTACAGCAAGGGCGACGCCTACGGCGACGAGGCACTTCAGGTGCTGCTCAAGCGCGCCGAGGACAACCGCGACCGCCTCGTCGTCATCCTGGCCGGCTACCCCGAGGGCATGGACCGGCTGCTGGCCACCAACCCCGGCCTGTCGTCCCGCTTCACCAGCCGCGTCGACTTCCCCAGCTACCGGCCGCTGGAGCTGACGGCGATCGGTGAGGTACTGGCCGCCGAGAACGGCGATTGCTGGGACGAGGAGTCCCGCGACGAGCTGTGCAGCATCAGCGGCCATGTCGTCGACCAGGGCTGGATCGACGAGCTGGGCAACGGCCGTTTTCTGCGCACCCTCTATGAGAAGAGCTGCGCCTACCGCGATCTGCGGCTGTCCACCTGGCACGGCACCCCCACCCGCGACGACCTCGCCACCCTCCGGCTGCCCGACCTGATGCAGGCGTACGGCGAGGTCCTCTCGGGCCGCGGCCCGGACGTCCAGGGGCCGCCGCCTAAGGGGCTGGATCTCTAGGGGTGTCTCCCCGAGGCGCCTGGCCCGCGGGCTCCCCTCAGCTGTGCAGCGGGACCGTGAGACGCACCCCCGGCAGATCACTTTGTCCGGGCCCCGGAGTTCCCGTCGCCGCCGGCGTGGGAGAAGGCGGCTTGCACGATGCGGAGTACGTACGGCATCTCGCTGCTGTCCGGTGGAGCCGTGTAGTTGAAGGAGTAGACGAGGCGGCGGCCTCCGCCGGGGGCGGCGAATACGGCGTTGGTGTAGCCGGGCTCCGTGCCGGTCTTGCCCCAGAGCACGGTGTGGTCCGGGAGGGTGACACGCATGATCCCGCCCGCGCTGAAGCAGGGCACTCCCTCTGTACGCGGCCCGGCTGGGACTTCGGCGGCTGTCGCAGCGCCGCGCCGACCACCTCGGCAGGTGTCCAGGACCGGAACCGGTGCCCGACGAACCATTCGTTCGTGCCGTCTCCGGCGAGCGCGGCCTCGGCGGGTGGCAGGCCACTCGTGTGGGCGAGGAGCTGTCGGATCGTCACGTCCTTGAAGGCGGCCGGGATCAGGTCGGGCAGCCGGGGCCGGGCGGGGGCATCGAGGTCCACACGGCCCTCGGCGGCGAGCTGGAGCAGGACCGTGGCAGTGAAGACCTTCGAGATGCTGCCGATGCGGAAGTACGAGCGGGGGTTGACGGGTGCGCGGGTCGCGATGTCCGCCACTCCCGCGGTGCCGGCCCAGGCTCCCCCCGGGCCGCGGACCTGGAGCAGAGCGCCGGTCACCGCGCGCTCCGGCAGCCCGGTGATGGACGCGCGCAGTGCCGCGGGGTCGAGTGGTGGCAGCGGGGCGGCTGCCGTCGTCCGGTCAGCGGCGGATACGGTGGGAACGGGTGTGGCGAGGACGGGTGTGGCGGGGGCGGCAGCCGCGAGGGCACATGCGGCCGTTAACGACACGGCGGCCGCCACCGGCCCTCGGCGCCAATGAGCTGTTTTCCGTAATGCCTTCATGCCTGCGAGCTTGCCGCTCCGCGTTGATGCAGGGCATCAGGGACGACCCCTGACCGGTCCCGGAACCGGGCCGGGGATCTCCCTGATGCCGCCCCCGAAGCAAGGCGCCCGCCCGCCTCAGCGCGCCATGGCAGGACCCTCGGCCGGCAGCGTTGCCTCCTCACGGGGCTCCCTGACCCGGTCGCCCGCGCCTCTGCGGTCGCGGGCGGCGGGGGCCCGGCGGTGGGCCGGGTCGCGTACCTCGCCGACCAGCATCTCCAGGACGTCCTCCAGTGCGACCAGGCCGAGTACCCGGCCGGTCGCGTCGGCGACCGCCGCCAGATGGGAGGCGGCCCGGCGCATCGCCGTCAGGGCGTCGTCCAGAGGAAGTTCGGCGCGCAGCGTCGTCATCGGATGCCAGATGCGCTGGGGCACCGCGCGGTCGCGTTCCTCCAGGTCGAGGACGTCCTTGACGTGGAGATAGCCCATGTACGCGCCGCCGGGGGCGCACACCGGGAAGCGGGAGTAGCCGGTCCGTACGGTCAGCTCCTCCACCTGGCGGGGGGTCACGGTCGGCTCGACGGTGACCAGTCCCGCCCGGTCGAGGAGGACGTCCGTGACGGGCCGGCTGCCCAGTTCGAGGACGTCGGAGAGCTGTTCCTGTTCGGCCGGGTCGAGCAGGCCCGCCTGGCCCGAGTCCTCGACGAGATGGGTCAGCTGCTCACTGGTGAAGACCGCCTCCACCTCGTCCTTCGGCTCCACTCGGAAGAGCCGCAGCACCCCGCGGGCGCAGGCGCCGAGCAGCGCGGTCACCGGACGGCACAGCCGGGCGAAGGCGACGAGGCCGGGGCTGAACCACAGGGCGGTCTTCTCGGGCGCCGCCATCGCCAGGTTCTTCGGGACCATCTCGCCGATGACGAGGTGGAGGAAGACCACCACCGCCAGGGCGACGACATAGCCCAGCGGGTGGACGAGCGCCGCGGGGAGACGGACGGCCTCGAAGACCGGCTCCAGGAGGTGCGCGACGGTCGGCTCGGCGACCGCGCCGAGCGTGAGGGAGCAGACGGTGATGCCGAACTGGGCGGCGGCCATCATCTGCGGGAGGTTCTCCAGCCCGTGCAGCACCTGCCGGGCCCGGGTCGAGCCTTCGGTCGCCAGTGGTTCGATCTGGCTGCGGCGTACGGAGACCAGGGCGAACTCGGCGCCGACGAAGAAGCCGTTGGCGAGCACGAGCAGCACCGCGAAGAGCAGTTGGGCCAGTGTCATCGGGCCACCTCCGCGCCCACCACGACGGGCTCACGGGGCGCCTCGGGGACCGCGGGCGCCGTGACGGTGGCGGTCCGTACGAGCCTTATCCGCTCGGCGCGGTGGTGCGACACCAGCCGCACCCGCAGCCGCCAGCCGTCGAGTTCCGCGATATCGCCGGGGGCCGGGATCCGGCCGAGTATGTGTGCCACCAGTCCTGCCACCGTCTCGTACGGTCCTTCCGGGGCGTCCAGGCCGATCCGCCGCAGGGTGTCCACCCGGCAGCCGCCGTCGGCGTCCCAGGCGGGGCGGCCCTCCTCGGGCGGGGCCTGGCCCAGTTCGGGCAGGTCCACACCGTCGTGCTCGTCGCGGACCTCGCCGACGAGCTCCTCGATGATGTCCTCCAGGGTGACCACACCGGCCGTGCCGCCGTACTCGTCGACGACCACCGCTATCGGCTGTTCCCTGCGCAGCCGCTCCAGCAGCGGCTGCACGGGCAGGGTCTCGGGCACCAGCAGCGGCGGCACCGCGATCCGTGCCGCCGGGATGCGCAGCCGGTCGTGCGCCGGGACGGCCAGCGCGTCCTTGAGGTGCACCATGCCGACGATCTCGTCGAGGCGGGTGTGGTAGACGGGGAAACGGGAGAGTCCGGTGGCGCGGGTCAGGTTGACCACGTCCTCGGCGGTCGCGGACGCCTGGAGGGCGCTCACCCGTACGCGCGGAGTCATCACGTTCTCCGCGGTCAGGTCGCCCAGCGAGAGGGTGCGGACGAACAGGTCCGCGGTGTCCTGCTCCAGGGCGCCGGCGCGGGCGGAGTGCCGGGCGAGCGAGACCAGTTCGCCGGGCGTGCGGGCGGAGGCCAGCTCGTCGGTCGGCTCCACGCCCAGGGCGCGCACCAGACGGTTGGCGACGGTGTTCAGCAGGGTGATCACCGGCCGGAAGAACCGGGAGAAGGCCTGCTGGGGACCGGCGACGACACGGGCGACGGACAGTGGCTTGGAGACCGCCCAGTTCTTCGGCACCAGCTCCCCGACGACCATCTGGACCGCGGAGGCCAGCAGCATGCCGATGACGACGGCGGTGCCGGGGACCGCACCCGCGGGCAGGCCGGTGGCGGCCAGCGGGCCGGACAGCAGCTCGGCCAGCGCGGGCTCGGCGAGCATACCGACCACCAACGAGGTGATCGTGATGCCCAGTTGGGTGCCGGACAGCTGGAAGGAGAGTTCCCGCAGGGCGGAGACGACGGTGGGGGCGCGGCGGTCGCCGTCGGCGGCGGCCCGTTCGGCATCCGCCTTCTCGACGGTGACGAGTCCGAACTCGGCGGCGACGAAGAAACCGTTGGCCAGGATCAGGACGAGAGCCGCAGCGAGCAGCAGCAGGGGGCCGGTCATGCCGCCGCCTCCGTGGTATGCGGGGGTTGGGGAGGGGCGGCGCAGGTACTACAGGACGATCCGTCCATTGCCGGAGGGAGTCACTCCTCGGGTCGCGGTGGGCCCACTGAGGGGCAGGGCGCAGGGTGCGCCCCGGAGAACAGAGTAAACAGCGGGAGCCTGATTAGGGCAGGCTCAACCGGCCGTGTGGTCGACAGCACCGTGCTTCTCGGTGAGGTCGCGCAGCGCGCGGGCGTCCCGGATGGCCTGGTCCTTGGCGATGCCGGGCTGGATGCCCATCGCGGGCAGGCTGGTGCCGTCGGCGAGGTCGAGATGGACCCAGGGGTCGCCTTCCCGGAGGTTGACGCGCAGCACCTGGGCCCAGGCCAGTTCGCGCCTGGTGGTGAGGTTGATCACCGTGACGCCCTCCTGCCGCGCCACCACCTTGGGGCGGCTGAGCAGCAGGAGGACGGCGAGCACCAGCAGTCCGGTGACGATGAAGCTCAGCCGCTCGCCGCCGCTCAGCTTCGGCAGCAGCAGCGCGATCGCGGTGAGGGCGGCGAGCTGGGCGATGCCGACGGTGTACAGGACGACCCGGGTGCGGGTCGGCCGGAAGGTCACCGGGAGGCTGGGCAGGGGCGCGGACACGTCGTGGGTCTTCCGTCGGGGGGTGAAGCGGTGGGTACGGGTGGTCGGCGGCTGCCGGTCACAGCCGGCAGGCGTGGATGCCGGTGGTCAGGATCGCGCGGGCGCCGAGGTCGTAGAGCTCGTCCATGATGCGCTGGGCGTCCTTGGACGGGACCATCGAGCGGACCGCGACCCAGCCCTCGTGGTGCAGCGGGGAGACGGTCGGCGACTCCAGGCCCGGGGTGAGGCCGACGGCCTTCTCGACGTGCTCGACCCGGATGTCGTAATCCATCATCACGTACCGGCGGGCCACCAGGACGCCCTGCATACGGCGCAGGAACTGGCGCACCTTCGGGTCGTCGTCCGGCGCGCCGGTGCCGCGGATGACCACGGCCTCGGACTTCAGGATGGGCTCGCCGATGATCTCCAGCCCGGCGTTGCGCAGGGTGGTGCCGGTCTCCACGACATCCGCGATGATCTCGGCGACGCCGAGCTGGATGGCGGTCTCCACGGCGCCGTCGAGGTGGACGACGGAGGCGTCCACGCCGTTGTCGGCGAGGTGCTGCCGGACCAGGCCGGAGAACGAGGTGGCGATCGTCATGCCGCCGAACTCGGTGACGTCCTTGGCGGTACCCGGGCGGGTGGCGTAGCGGAACGTCGAGCCGGCGAAGCCGAGCTGGAGGATCTCCTCGGCCGGCGAGCCGGAGTCCAGCAGCAGGTCACGGCCGGTGATGCCGATGTCGAGCTTGCCGGAGCCGACGTAGACCGCGATGTCGCGCGGCCGCAGGAAGAAGAACTCGACCTCGTTCTCGGCGTCGACCAGGACCAGTTCCCTGCGGTCCTTGCGCTGGCGGTACCCGGCCTCATGGAGCATCGCCGACGCAGGCTCGGACAGTGAACCCTTGTTGGGGACAGCGATGCGCAGCATGAGAGCGATTTCCTTTGCAGCTAAGGGGTGTTGCGGTGGGTGCAGGGGGGTGGATCAGAGGTGGGCGTAGACGTCGTCGAGCGAGATGCCCTTGGCGACCATCATGACCTGGAGGTGGTAGAGGAGCTGGGAGATTTCCTCGGCGGCGGCCTCGTCGGACTCGTACTCGGCGGCCATCCACACCTCGGCGGCCTCCTCGACGACCTTCTTGCCGATCGTATGGACACCGGCCTGCACCAGCTCGGCGGTACGGGAGGTGGCGGGGTCGCCCGTGGCGGCCTTCTTCTGGAGCTCGGAGAAGAGCTCCTCGAACGTCTTCTTGGACATGATGGTGACTACCCTACGCGGAGATGAGACCGCGGCGCGCAGCGCCTCGGCCGAAGCGAGCCGACGGGTGACGGGCGGGCTGTCAGCGCCAGGGCTCGGACACCGTGCGCAGGGTCGCGGCGGTCGCGACCGCGGCGGTGACCGCTTCGTGGCCCTTGTCCTCGGTGGATCCTTCGAGGCCGGCCCGGTCGAGCGCCTGCTGCTCGGTGTCGCAGGTCAGCACGCCGAAGCCGACCGGTACGCCGGTGTCCACCGACACCTGGGTCAGGCCCTGGGTGACGCCCTGGCAGACGTAGTCGAAGTGGGGGGTGCCCCCCTTGATGACCACGCCGAGGGCGACCACCGCGTCGTAGCCGCGGCCGGCCAGCACCTTGGCGACGACCGGGAGCTCGAAGGCGCCGGGCACCCGCAGCAGGGTGGGCTCGTCGATGCCGAGCTCGGTCAGGGCGCGCAGCGCGCCGTCCACGAGGCCGTTCATCACCTGCTCGTGCCATTGCGCCGCGATGACGGCCACCCGCAGGTCGCCGCAGCTCTTCACGGTCAGTTCGGGTGCGCCCTTGCCGCTCATGGTTCTCCTCTTACGGGTGATGGTGCCGGTCTTACGGGTGGTGGCGTGGTGCCGGGTGGTGCTGACGTGGTGCCGGGTGGCTACTGGTTGTCGCAGGTGGTGGCGCCAGGGGGCGCGGCGTCGGCCGCTCCGGTGGTGGGGGCCTCCCCTGCTCGTGCCGAGGGGGGAACGGTGCCCGTACCGGGGTCCAGCCAGGGCAGGTCGTGCCCCATCCGGTCCCGCTTGGTGCGCAGATACCGCAGATTGTGTTCACCGGCCTTGACGGGCATCGGCTCGCGGCCGGTGACGCGCAGGCCGTGCCGCACCAGGGCGGTGGTCTTCTCGGGGTTGTTGGTCATCAGGCGCAGCGAGCGCACGCCGAGGTCCCGGAGCATCTGCGCGCCGGCGGCGTAGTCGCGGGAATCGGCGGGCAGGCCCAGTTCGAGGTTGGCGTCGAGGGTGTCGCGGCCGCGCTCCTGGAGTTCGTACGCGCGCAGCTTGGAGAGCAACCCGATGCCGCGGCCCTCGTGGCCACGGAGGTAGATCACCACGCCGCGGCCGGCTTCGCTGATCTGCTTCAGCGAGGCCTCCAGCTGGGGGCCGCAGTCGCAGCGCAGCGAGTGGAAGATATCGCCGGTCAGGCACTCGGAGTGCACCCTGACCAGGACGTCCTCGCCGTCGCCGAGCTCGCCGGCGACCAGCGCGATGTGCTCGACGCCGTCGACGGTGGAGCGGTAGCCGTACGCGGTGAATTCGCCGTGTGCGGTGGGCAGCCGGGTCTCGGCCTCGCGGCGGACGGTGGGCTCGGACGACTGCCGGTAGGCGATCAGGTCCTCGATGGAGATGATGGACAGTCCGTGCTTGCGGGCGAACGGCACCAGCTCCGGCAGCCGCAGCATCGTGCCGTCCTCGCCCGCGATCTCCACGATGGCGGCGGCCGGGCGCAGTCCGGCCAGCCGGGCCAGGTCGACACCGGCCTCGGTGTGGCCGTTGCGGACCAGCACCCCGCCGGGCCGGGCGCGCAGCGGGAAGATGTGGCCGGGCCGGACGAAGTCGCCGGCGGCCGATTCCCCGGAGGCGAGCAGCCGCAGGGTGGTGGCGCGGTCGGCCGCGGAGATGCCGGTGCTGACGCCGTGCGCCGCGGTGGCGTCGACGGAGACGGTGAAGGCGGTCCGCATCGACTCGGTGTTGTGCTCGACCATCTGCGGGAGTTCCAGCCGGTCCAGCTCCGGGCCCTCCATGGGGGCGCAGATCAGGCCGCGGCACTCGCTCATCATGAAGGCGACGATCTCGGGGGTGGCCTTCTCCGCGGCGACCACGAGGTCGCCCTCGTTCTCGCGGTTCTCGTCGTCCACGACGACGACGGGACGGCCGGCGGCGATATCGGCGATGGCCTGCTCGACGGGATCGAGCGCCAGGGAACCCGTCTCGTCGGCGTTCTCGGTGTCGTACCAGCTCTTGAGGGCGGTCATGCCGCTGCTCCTTCCAGGACGGTGCGGTCGGCGGCGCGCGAGCGCAGCCACCAGTCGCGCATGCCCCACACGACGAGGGCGAGATAGACGACGTAGACGAGGCCGGAGAAGACGAGCCCGCTGCTGAAGGCGAGCGGGACGCCGACGACGTCGACCAGCAGCCAGGCGAACCAGAACTCGACCAGACCACGAGCCTGGGCGACCATCGCGGCGAGCGTGCCGACGAAGATGTAGGCGTCCGGCCAGGGGTTCCAGGACAGCTGCGGGATCAGGGTGAACAGGGTGCCGACGGCCGCGGTGCCCAGGGCGGTGCCGCCCAGCAGCAGCATCCGCTCGCGCCGGCCGGCGAAGCGTACGGCGATCGAGCCGTCCTGCGCCTGCTGCCGGCCGCGCTGCCACTGCCGCCAGCCCCACAACGCCACGCCGATGACGAGGAGTTGCTTGCCGACCCCGCCGCTGAGGTGGGCGGAGGCGTAGGCGGCGACGAGGATCACGCCGGAGAGGAACTGGGCGGGCCAGGTCCAGATGGAGCGCCGCCAGCCGAGCGCCAGGGCGGCCAGACCGATGGTGTTGCCGATCATGTCCGACCAGATGACGTGCTGCCCGAAGGCCGTGAAGGCCTGGCCGTTCAGCGTATCGAGGACGCTCACCGTTCCATCTCCTTGATTTCCTCGAGGTCCTGGAGATCGGCGGAACCCCGGCCGAGCAGCCGCTCGACGTACTTGGCGAGGACGTCGACCTCGAGGTTGACGGGGTCGCCGGCCTTCTTGATGCCCAGGGTGGTCAGGTCGAGGGTGGTGGGGATGAGGCTGATGGTGAAGTAGTCGTCCCCGGCGTCGACCACGGTCAGGCTGACGCCGTCGACGGTGATGGAGCCCTTCTCGACGACATAGCGGGACAGCGCGGCCGGCAGCGCGACCTTGACGATCTCCCAGTGCTCACCGGGGATGCGCTCGACGATGGTCCCCGTCCCGTCGACATGGCCCTGGACGAGGTGTCCGCCCAGCCGCCCGCCGAGCGCCATCGGGCGCTCCAGGTTGACCCGCGAGCCGGCGGCCAGCGCACCGAGGCTGGAGCGGTTCAGGGTCTCGGCCATCACATCGGCGGTGAATTCACCGTCGGCGGTGTCCACGACCGTCAGACAGACGCCGTTGACGGCGATCGAGTCACCGTGCTTGGCGTCCTCGGTGACGACGGGGCCGCGCAGCCGGAAGCGGGAGGAATCACCGAGGTTCTCCACGGCGACGACCTCACCCAGTTCTTCGACGATTCCGGTGAACACTTCAGTTCTCCTCGTGGAGGGCGTGGCGGATGGGGGTGGCGGTGATGCGCAGGTCGGGTCCGAGCCGTGCGGTGTCGGTCACGTCGAGCCGCAACGCCTGGGCGATGGTGGTGATTCCGGCGTCGCCGACGGCGGCCGGTCCGGCGCCGAGCAGCACCGGGGCGAGATAGCCGACGACCTTGTCGACGGCCTGGGCGGCGAGGAAGGCCCCGGCGAGCGTGGGACCGCCTTCGAGCAGGACCGAGCGCACCTCGCGCTCGTACAGGGCCTGGAGCAGTGCGGGGATGTGCAGCCCGCGGCCGTCGGCGGCGCGCGGCAGCCGGACGATCGGGGCGAGGCCTTCGAGGTGGCCGGCGTCGGCGTCCTCGGCGACCGCGATCAGCGTGGGCGCGGAGCCGTCCAGGACGCGGGCGCCGGCCTTGACGGCGGTGGCGCCGGAGTCGACGACGACCCGCAGCGGCTGGCTGATCTCGTCGTCGGCCAGTCCGCTGATCCGGGCGCCGAGCTGCGGGTCGTCGGCGCGGGCGGTGCCGGAGCCGACGATGACGGCGTCCGCGGCGGCCCGCAGCCGGTGCACATCGGCGCGCGACTGCGGCGAGGTGATCCAGCGGCTGGTGCCGTCGGCGGCGGCGATCCGGCCGTCGAGGGTGGCGGCGTACTTCCACAGGACGAAGGGGCGGCGGCGCAGGACCGAGGTCAGCCAGGCCTCGTTGCCGGCGGCGGCCTCGTCGGCGAGCAGTCCGCCCTCGACGTCGATCCCGGCGTCGGCCAGGGTGACGGCGCCGCCGGTGGCGGCCGGGTTGGGGTCGGAGACGGCGTAGACGACGCGGACGATCCCGGCGTCGATCAGCGCCTGGGCGCAGGGGCCCGTGCGGCCGGTGTGGTTGCAGGGTTCGAGGGTGACCAGTGCGGTGCCGCCCCGGGCCCGCTCGCCCGCGGCGCGCAGGGCATGGACCTCGGCGTGCGGCCCGCCGGCCCGCTGATGCCAGCCCTCGCCCACCGTGCGGCCCGCGGAGTCCAGGACGACACAGCCGACCACGGGGTTGGGGCTGGTGTGCCCGAGGCCGCGCGCGGCGAGCTCAATGGCTCGGCGCATCGCCGCGGTCTCTACGGGGGCTGCGGTGGCCACCGGGTCCTCCTGCCGCTCAGGGCACGGACTCCGGGGCTGTCTGGATGACAGAAAGCGGAACAACACCACGGGAACACCACGACCGGAAAGGAAGACCCGTCCGGAAAAAACCGGACGCGCCGCCGACGGCGGTGTACCGAAGCTGGCCCGCCGCGCACTGCCTCCCATCCGGACTTTCACCGTCGGTGCAGGAATTTCACCTGCTCAACCGGCCGCTGGCTGCGGACGGGTCGCGGACTGTTACCGCCGGTTCGGAATTACACCGACCCCGGAGTGCGCTGCTGCTTCTTATGTCAGTACAGCTTCAGTCTGCCACGCCCGGTAGTCGCCCATGCGGGCGAAGCGCTGTGGGCTGCCTCACAGCACCCCCGGCGCGCCGCCTGTCACAGCGGCCGCACGTCATTCGTCATAGCGGGAAAGAACCCGCTCCTCACCCTCTCAAGGACTGATCCGCGATGGCGACAATTCTGGTGACCGGCGGCACGGGCACACTCGGGCGGCCCCTGGTCGACCGGCTGCTCGACAAGGGCCATGACGTCCGTTCGCTCAGCCGGCGGCCGCACACCGGCACGGCGCGCCCGCGGCCGCGGTCGTACGCGGTCGATCTGCGCGACGGCACGGGCCTGGCCGAGGCGGTGACGGGCGTGGACGTGATCGTGCACTGTGCCTCGACACCGGCCGGCGGTGACGCGGAGGCGGCCGGGCAGCTCGTGGCGGCGGCGAAGGCGGCGGGGGTCCCGCACCTGGTGTACATCTCGATCGTCGGCGTGGACCGGGTCCCGATCGGCTACTACCGCACCAAGCTCGCGGTGGAGCGCCTGATCGAGGACTCCGGTATCGGCTGGACGGTGCTGCGGACGACGCAGTTCCACCATCTCGTGCTCGACGTGATCAAGGCGGGTGCCCGGTCGCCGGTGCTCCCGCTGCCGACGGGCGTACGGGTGCAGCCGGTCGAGGTGCGCGAAGTCGCCGCCCGGCTGGCCGAGTTGGCGGCCGGGGAGCCGGCCGGGCGGGTCACGGACCTGGGCGGCCCCGAGGTGCTGGACGCCCGCGAGCTCGTACGGGCCACGCTGGAGGCGGGCGGGCGTCGCCGGCTGGTGCTGCCGCTGTGGCTGCCGGGCGCCGCGGCCGCGGCACTGCGCCGCGGCGGGAACCTCACTCCGGAACACGCCGACGGCCGGCGGACCTACGCCGAGTTCCTCGCGGAGCGGGCGGGTGGGGGCTGAGGGGCGGGTGCGGGACGGGTGAGGGGCCGGGGGGCTGACTGGGGGCATGGCCTGACCGGGAGCGTGGGCCCGCGGACGCGTGAGGGGCGTCAACGCGCTCCCGTTCACGTACCGTCGGAATACCCGCCCATCCCCAGCACGTTGTGGCCCGCAAGGGGAGCCCGCACCCCCTACGGGATCTGTTCCCACCCCCCTGAAGGGATGCCTCAGGGACGGGAGGACACCCCCGGCCCCGCGGCCCCGAACAGCTCGTTCTGAGCGGCGTCCCGTGCGGCGAGTACGGCGCCGCGCAGCACCGCCCGCCCGCCGAGCGCCCCCGCGCGTACGTCGGTGCGCAGCGGGGAGAGCCGGGCCAGATGCCCGGCGACCCGTCCGGCGAGTTCCTCGCCGCCGCCGCTGCCGATCTCCCCGCCGAGGACGACACAGCCGGGGTCGAGCACGGCGCACACCGCCGCCACGCCGAGGGCGATCCGTGCGGCCAGCGCGTCGAGGAAGGCGGCACCGGCGCCGCCGACGGCCACCGCGGCCCGTACGACCGCTTCGGCGGGCGGGGCGTCGGTGTCGGGTGAGGGCGCGTCCGCCGCGGCGGGACCGGCGCCGGCCTCGGCGGGCAGGCCGTGCTGCGCCGCGAGTGCGCAGATCGCGGCGGAGCCGGCCAGGGAGTGGAAGCCGCCGTCGCAGCCGCTCGCGGAGGGCAGCGCAGCGGTGCCGGGGACCGGCAGAAAGCCGATCTCGCCGGTGCCGCCCGAGGCGCCGCGCCGCAGCATGCCGTCCAGTACGACCGCGGCGCCGGTGCCATGGCCGAGCCAGAGCAGGACGAAGGTGTCGTGGTCGCGGGCGGCCCCGTCGCGCTGCTCGGCGATGGCGGCGAGGTTGACCTCGTTCTCCAGCAGGACCGGTACGGCCCGCCGCGCGCGCAGCTCGCCGGCCAGCGCGACATGCCAGGACGGGATCCAGTCGGTGCCACCAAGCCGCCCGGTGGCCGGGTCGACCAGGCCGGGGGCGCCGACGGCGATGGTGTGCGGATGCGGGGCGCCCGCCGCGGCGAGGGCCTTGTCCAGGCCGGCGAGCGCGGCGGCGACGGCCGCGCCGGGCGTGTCGTCCGGGCCGATGGGGACGGTGCGCTCGGCGCGCACCTCGCCCAGGAGGTCGGCGACCGCGACGGTGACGCTGTGCGTGCGCAGATCGAGGCCGACGAGATGAGCCCGGTCGGCGACGATCCCGTAGAGCCGGGCGTTGGGTCCGCGCCGCTGTGCGCCGCTCTCGCCGACCACGGTGATCAGCCCGGCCTCCTGGAGGCGTTCGACGAGGTCCGCCACGGTCGGCCGGGACAGACCGGTCAGTGTTTTCAACTGACCTGCCGTCAGAGCACCCTCGGATTGCAGGAGTTGCAGCGCCAGGCGGTCGTTGATCAGCCGTGCGGTGGTCGGGGAGGCGGTGCGGCCGGCGGCCACCGTGCGCGGTGCGTCCATGGCGGGAGTCTTTCATCCGGTCGGGCCAACGCCCTTATTATCAGGCAGGGTTCCTGATAATTTACCGCCCATGGCTGGCAACGGTGTCCCCCATAACGTCCTCCCACCCTCGAACAGCGAGCTGCGCCGCGCACGATGGGCCGTTGCCCTGGTGTTCCTCGTCCATGGCTCGGTCACCGGTAACTTCGCGACCCGCATCCCCTGGATCCAGGACCACACCGGCATCTCAGCGGGTCAGCTCGGCCTGGCCCTCGCCTTTCCCGCAATCGGCGCATCCCTGGCGATGCCGCTGGCCGGCCGGATCAGCCACCGCTTCGGCGCCCGCACCGCCCTGCGCGGTCTGCTCGCCCTGTGGACCCTGTCGCTGCTCCTGCCCGCCCTCTCCCCGGGCCTGTACGCGCTGTGCCCGGCACTGCTGCTGTACGGCGCGACCTCCGGGATGTCGGACGTCGCGATGAACGCACTGGGGGTGGAGACCGAGGACCGGCTCGGTAAGCCGATCATGTCGGGGCTGCACGGCATGTGGAGCGCGGGCGCCCTGCTCGGCTCGGCGGCCGGCACCGTCGCCGCGCACGCCGAGTGGGACGCCCGGCTCCATCTGGCCGGTGCCGCGCTCGTGCTGACCCTGCTCGGTGCGCTCGCCTGCCGGGGCGTCCTGGATCTGCGCAGCCCCGAAGAGCATCCGCCGCCGCGCTTCGCGCTGCCGCCGAAGTCGGCGCTGATCATCGGGGCGATAGGTTTCTGCGCGGTCTTCGCGGAGGGCGCCGGCCTGGACTGGTCGGCGGTCTACCTCCGCGACGAGTTGGGCACCGACGCGGGCCTGGCGGCCGCGTCGACCACCGCCTTCGCCTGCACGATGACCGTCGCCCGGCTGGCCGGCGACAAGGTGGTGGCCCGCTTCGGCGCGGTGCACACGGTGCGGGCCGGCGGGGTACTGGCGGCGGCCGGCGGCCTGTTGATCGTCCTCGCGCGGCATCCGGCCATGGCGATGGGCGGGTTCGGCCTGATGGGCCTCGGCATCGCGGTGGTCGTCCCACTGTCCTTCGCGGCCGCCGGGCGCAGCGGTCCCGCGCCCAGCCAGGCAATCGCGGGTGTCGCCACGATCACCTACACCTCCGGGCTGATCGCACCCTCCGCCATCGGCGGTATCGCCCAGGCGACCTCGCTGACGATGTCGTTCGTGCTGGTGACGACGCTGGCGTGCGGGCTGGTGGTGGGTGCGCGGGTGCTGCGGGTGCCGAGCCGTACGGCCTCCGGCAGCGCCCCCGCGGTGGCCGGCGATCTGGAGCGGTCCTAGCCCGCTCCCCCGACGGCTCAGGCCGCGTCCGCCTCCGTGCCCGCGTCCGTCTCCTCCGGGCGGAGGAGCTGGGCGGCGACGCTCCGGGCGCGGTCGGACCACGGTGTGGGGCGCAGCGTCTGCGCGTCGACGCGGACCAGCACCCGGTGGCCGTGGGCGTAGGTCTCGGTGCCGTCGGCCGAGCAGAGCCGGAAGCCGTAGGTGAGGCCGGTGCGGCCGAGGCGTGCGACCCACAGGTGCGCCGCATAGCGGCCGGGGCGGGTGACCGAACGCTCGTAGGAGATGTGCATCTCCTTGATGACGTTGCACATGTCACCCGCGGCGGACCAGTCGCCGTCGAAGCCGAAGCCCTGCCCGTGCCAGTACTCCGCCCAGGCGCGTTCGACCAGCAGCGGGTAGCGGGAGTTGTGGAGCATGCCGAGCGCGTCGAGGTCGTCGAAGTGGACGGTGACGGGGACCAGTTCGCCGTACGGGACGGTGGCGGTCTGGAGGGTTTCGACACTCACGGGTGGTGCTCCTGGGGTCGGGGTGCGCCGGCCGGCGCTGTTGATGCGGATGGCGCTGGTGACGTGGGTGGTACTTGTGTGACCATCCGGAGCCATCGTAAGCGGATGCTTAGAATGCTTTGGCCGCCGGGATGCGGGGCGTGAGGGCCTTGAGCCGTCGGTCAGGGAGCAGCGGCCGGGCTCAGTGACCGAGGACATAGCGACCACGAACCGTAATGCACCGGGATGAAGCGGATTTACCCCGCACTAACATTGCCCGGTCATCACCGTGTGAAGAAGTGGAGCAGTCATGGGCCTCGGCGTGCGCTGGACCGTGCATGGCGACGGGCGCAACCCGGCCCCTGGGGCAGTGGTCAGACCGGATGAGCGGCTGTCGTGGCCGCGCACCGTGGGCCTGGGCGCGCAGCATGTCGTCGCGATGTTCGGCGCGAGTTTCGTCGCTCCGGTGCTGATGGGACTGGACCCGAACCTCGCGATCATGATGTCCGGCGTGGCGACGGTCATCTTCCTGCTGGCCACCCGCGGCCGGATCCCCTCGTATCTGGGCTGTTCGCTCTCGTTCGTCGGAGTGGCCGCCGTGATCCGGGCGCAGGGCGGCACCAGCGCGACCGTCACCGGAGCGGTTCTGGTCGTCGGGGTGGCGCTCTTCCTCGTCGGCGTCGCCGTCCAGCGGTTCGGCGCCCGGATCATCCATGCCGCGATGCCGCCGGTGGTCACCGGCGCCGTGGTGATGCTGATCGGCTTCAACCTGGCGCCGGTCACGGCGAGTACGTACTGGCCCCAGGACCAGTGGGTGGCGCTGCTCACCATGCTGTTCACCGGCTTCGCCGTGGTCTGTCTGCGCGGTTTCTGGTCGCGTATCGCGATCTTCCTCGGGCTGGTCTTCGGCTATGCCGTCTCCTGGATCTTCGACCGGGCCTTCGGGATGATCCACTCGCTGAACGGCGCGGGGAAGGTCACCGACCACTGGCGGCTGGACTTCTCCGCGGTCGGCAAGGCCGACTGGATCGGTCTGCCGCACTTCCACGGGCCCAGCTTCCAGTGGTCGGCGGTCCTGGTCGCGCTGCCCGTCGTGATCGCCCTGGTCGCGGAGAACGCCGGACACGTCAAGGCGGTCGGCGAAATGACCGGCGACCCGCTGGACGACCAGCTCGGCACCGCGATCTCCGCCGACGGCGCGGCCTCGGTGCTCTCCACCGCCCTCGGCGGCCCGCCCAACACCACGTACTCCGAGAACATCGGCGTGATGGCGGCGACCCGCGTCTACTCGACCGCCGCCTACTGGGCGGCCGCCGGTTTCGCCCTGCTCTTCGGCCTGTGCCCGAAGTTCGGTGCCATCGTCGCCGCGATTCCCGGCGGGGTGCTGGGCGGCATCACCGTCATCCTGTACGGCATGATCGGCCTGCTCGGCGCACAGATCTGGGTGAACAACAAGGTGGACCTGCGCAATCCGCTCCATCTCGTACCGGTCGCCGCGGGCGTCATCATCGGCGTCGGCGGGGTGAGCCTGCGGATCAGCGACAACTTCGAACTGAGCGGTATCGCTCTGGGCACGATCGTGGTGCTCACGGGCTATCACGCGCTGCGCGCGCTGGCCCCCGCACACCTCAAGCCGCAGCCGCCGCTGCTGGACGAGGGCACCTCGTCGTACGACGAGGACTGACCGCGCGGCGGCCGGCGGGGCCCGGAGGCGGAGCGGGGCCCGGAGGCGGAGCGGGGCGGACCACAACGGGGCGCGCCGCTCATTACCCCGTTCCGGTCAACGGCCACCGGCACAGCGCGTTTTCCGGCCTCGCACTGTCACGCTGAGTGGATGACAACGACTCAGTGTAATGACGGCCGGGTGTGGCCGGACCCGGCCGGAGGGTGCGTCGCCCGGCCCTCCGACGGCCCGGGATCGGCGGGCTCCGCGGGGGTGGTGGAGGTCCTGGCCCGGATGCGGGCGCTGGCCGCGGCGCTGCCGGCCGAGGACGGGGTGGCCGTCTTCAACGGGGTCTATCTGGCCGTCACCGAAGCCGTGGCGCGGCGCATCGGGGACGGCGCCTTCCAGGACCCGGCGGCCGCGGGCGAGCTGGACCTCCGTTTCGCGCGGCGGTACTTCGACGCGGTGGATGCCACGGCCGCCGGGCTGCGGCCACCGGCCTGCTGGCGTCCGCTCTTCCAGCTCCGCCGCCACCCCGGGGTCCATCCGCTTCAGTTCGCGCTGGCCGGGATCAACGCGCACATCGGCCACGATCTGGCGCTGGCGGTGCTGGACACCTGCCGGGCGCTGGAGTGCGAACCGGCCGCGCTGGAGACCGATTTCGACCGGGTCGGCGGGGTGCTGACGAGCCTGGAGGAGGGGATCCGCGAGCGGCTGATGCCCGGCCCCGATGTCCTGGATGTCGCCGATCCGCTGACGCATCTGATCGGGTCGTGGAGTCTGGACAAGGCCAGGGACGGCGCCTGGGCGGCGGCCAGGGCGCTGTGGAGCGTACGCCGGCTGCCGGATGTCACCGAGGAACTCACCGAGCGGCTGGACGCCGGGGTGGGCCTGGTCGGGCGGATGCTGCTGACTCCGCTGCCCGGCTGATCCTGGCGACCGGCCCGGCCGCCGGGTCGCGGCGGTCCTCTGTAACTCCCTTGTTCCGGCAGTACGTTGACCGAGGGGGCCGACAGTGAGGAGTACAGCTATGGCCATTCGGCTCGGTCTGGGTCTTCCGCAGATGCGGCAGTACGACATCGGACGCGACGTCCCCGACGTGGCGCGGGCCGCGGAGGAGACCGGTTACGAGAGCCTCTGGGTCTTCGAGCGGATCCTGTTCCCCGAGCCCGTCTCCCAGGGGCTGTACGGCATCCCGGGCCTCCCCTGGCCCGACGCGTACCGCTCGGTGGCCGACCCGCTGGTGACCCTGGCCCTGGCCGCGGCCGCCACGCGGCGGGCGCGGCTCGGCACGAGTGTGCTGGTCGCCCCGCTGCACATCCCCTTCCAGCTGGCCCGCACCCTCGCGTCGCTGGACGTGGCGAGCGGCGGCCGGGTGGTCGCGGGATTCGGCACGGGCTGGTCGCTGGACGAGTACGCGGCCGCTTCCGTCGCCCCGTTCGAGCAGCGCGGCAGGGTCCTCGACGAGCTGATCGACGTCTGCCACGCGGTGTGGGGCCCGGACCCGGTGGCGTACGAAGGCGAGTGGACGACCATCGCCCCGTCCGTGGTCGGTCCCAAGCCGAGGCGGCCGATCCCGATCCTGCTGCCCGCCAACAGCCCGCGCGCACTGCGCCGGCTGGTCGACCGCGCGGACGGCTGGATGCCGATCGGCATGGGCGCCGAGGCCCTCGCCACCCAGCGGCAGCGGCTTCAGGACCTGGCCGCCGAGCGGGGGCGCAAGGAGCCGGTGGCCAGTGTGCTGCGGGTGAACGCCCAGCACACGGCCAAGCCGTACGAGGGCCGGGACCGCAAGCCCTTCCAGGGCGGCGTCGAGCAGATCGTGGCGGATCTGGCCGCCCATGCCGCGGTGGGTCCGGAGGAGATCCTCATCGATCTACAGGGCGGGGCCCGGGACGCCGAGGAGCTGAAGGACGTTGCCACGGAGGTGTACACGGCGGCGCGGGCGGCCGGTCTCTAGAGGCCGGCGGGCCGGGGAGGCCGGCGAGTCGGGCAGGGGCGGCCAGGCCGTGGTGGAGGGGCCCGCCGATACGACGTGCCGGGCCCCGTCCTCCCAGGGGCGCGCCGCCCCGAGTAGGCCCTTAAGAGGGGCCTCTCCCTAGTCCTCGGGCAGTTCGACCGGGGCGATCTCGTCGTAGACGTCGCCAGGACCCGGGTTGGTGGCGTCCGTCGCACCGCCGAAGTGGTGCATCACGCCCCACACCGCGTTCAGTGCGGTCTGCACGGCGCCCTCCGCCCAGCCCGCGGTCCAGGAGATGTCGTCGCCCGCGAGGAACAGGCCCCGCTTGTCCTCGGGGAGCCGGTCCTGCATGAAGTGCGTGAACAGACGCCGCTGGTAGCGGTAGTGGCCGGGCAGGTTCGCCTTGAAGGCGCCCATGAAGTAGGGCTCGTTCTCCCAGGACACGGTGACCGGGTTGCCGATGATGTGCTTGCGGATGTCGACCTTCGGATAGATCTCCGACAGCGACTTCAGCATGACCTCCATCCGCTCGTTGGCGTTCAGCGGCAGCCACTTCAGGCTGTCGTCGCACCAGGTGTAGGAGAGGCAGATGACGGCGGGCTCGTCCGGTCCGTTGTCGAGCAGATAGGTACCACGGGTCATCCGGTCGGTCAGCGTCATCGACATGACGTCCCGGCCGGTGTCCTCGTCCTTGTCGAGCCAGAACGGCCGGTCGACGGGCACGAAGAGCTTGCTGGACTCCATGTAGTGGGTGCGCTCCATCGCCGTCCAGTGGTCGATGGGGAACAGCGAGTCGTCACACGCGATCTTGCTCAGCAGCATCCAGGACTGCGCGGTGAAGACGGCGGCCTCGTAGGTGCGGATGTCGCTGTCGGCGTCGGTCACCGTGATGCGGTTGCCGGCGGTGCGGTGCAGACGGGTCACCGCGGGACGGGGTGCACCGTCGTGCAGCGACGAGAGCGAGGTGCCCGGCGCCCAGTGCACGATCTTCGCCGGTTCCCGCTCCCACAGGCGCAGCGGCAGCTGCTGGCTGCCGCCGACGATGCCGCGGTGGTGGTCGTCGGCCTCGGTGTAGACGACCCGTAGGATCTCCAGGATGGAGTTGGGGAAGTCGGTGTCCCAGCCGCCGGTGCCGAAGCCGACCTGGCCGAAGATCTCGCGGTGCCGGAAGGACTTGAAGGCCGTCGAGTCGCAGAGGTAGCCGTAGAAGGTCTGGTTGTCGAGCTTCTCGACGAGCCGGGACCAGATCTCGCGGATGCGTGGGACATCGCGCTCGCGGATCGCCCGGTTCATGTCGGAGAAGTCCGCGCCCTCCTCCAGGCAGGCGTTCCACGCGTCCATGACCTGGTGGTAGACCTCGGGGAGGTCGTCGACCGTCCGGGCGTAGTGCGATTCGCCCTTGAGATCGACCACGGTCGACGGGGTGTCCGCCGCCAGCGGGTTGGGGAACGGCGTGGTCGTGAGGCCCACCAGGTCGATGTAGTGCTGGAGCGCCGTCGAGGACGGCGGGAAGCGCATCGCGCCCATCTCGGCGGTCAGGCCCGCGGCGTCGGACGAGGTGCCCTCGAAGCCGACGGTGCGCAGCCGGCCGCCTATCTGGTCGGCCTCGTAGACGACGGGCTTGAGGCCCATCTTCATCAGCTCGTAGGCGGTGACGATGCCGGAGAGGCCGCCGCCGATGACCGCGACCTCCTTGCCGTGCTCGATCGCGGGGATCTGGCCGAGGCCCGCCGGGTGGGCGAGGAAGTCGTCATAGGCGTACGGGAAGTCCGGGCCGAACATGGTGATCGGCGGCTGGACATCCGCGTGGTGGGCGGCGGTGGGCACCGTGGACGTCATCGGGGACGGACTCCTTGCAGACAGGGCACAGCAGGCAGGGCAGCGCGGACCGGGCAGGCGGCCTGCGGCGGATCAGAGGGGGGGCGGGTCAGTTCATGTCAGCGGGCCGTACAGCTCCGGCCGGCGGTCGTGCAGATAGGGGTTGTC
Organism: Streptomyces sp. NRRL S-1813; assembly: GCF_000719605.1. NCBI lineage: Bacteria > Bacillati > Actinomycetota > Actinomycetes > Kitasatosporales > Streptomycetaceae > Streptomyces > Streptomyces sp. NRRL S-1813. The sequence continues at coordinate 218,136 of NZ_JOHB01000012.1, read as the reverse complement.
CGCCCGGGATTCCTTCAGGAAGGCGGGGTCGACATCGGCCCGCACCAGCTGCTCGGTACGGCCGGCACGGGTACGGACGACACCGTCCGGACCGGCCAGACAGCTGAGGCCGACGAACTCGAACTCGCCCTCGGCGCCGACCCGGTTGACGTACGCGACGTACATCTGGTTCTCGAAGGCGCGGACCGGGATGACGGACTCGGCGACGAACTGGAAGGGGTGCATCTGCGCGGTGGGGACCAGCAGCAGATCGGTGCCGGCCAGCGCATGGGCCCGGACGTTCTCCGGGAACTCCACGTCGTAGCAGATCAGCAGGCCGATCCGGAGGCCGGCCAGTTCGGCCTGGACGACGGCCTGCTCCCCGGGGGTGAACCATTCGTGCTCGAAGCAGCCGAAGAGGTGGGTCTTGCGGTAGTTCGCGAGTCGCTCGCCCTCCGGGCCGATGAGCTGCGCCGCGTTGTAGACCGCGGCGCTGTCGGGCTCGTCCTGCGCGGCGCGCTCGGGGTAGCCGTAGAGCACCGCGATGCCGTGCTCGGCGGCGATCCTTCCGATGGCCTGTGCGCTGTCGCCGTCGGCGGTCTCGGCGAGGCGGTGGACGTCGCCGCCGATCGCGTAGCCGGTCAGGAACAGCTCGGGGCAGGCGAGCAGTCCGGCGCCGGTCGCCGCCGCCTCGCGCGCCGCGTCGTCGAGGACCCGCAGATTGTGCGCGACATCGCCGGGCCGGCCCGAACTCTGGAGCAGGGCGGTGTGCAGCGACGTCATGGGACCCCTCGGCGGGACGGTGCGGGTGGACGCATTGACGGTACGGGCCGCCGACGATTCCGGACAAGGCGCCACCGTTGCGTGCCGACGGACGATTCGTTGCGCGTTCAAGGGACTGTGCGGTGATTCGTTGCGCCCCGCAGCCGGGGCGCCCCCGGGACCGTGCACGCCGGGCTCCGGGTGCACGTCCGGGTCCGGTACAGGCGGGGGCTCCGGTGCACGCCCGGGTCCGGTACAGGCCCGGCTCCGGTGCACGTCGGTCCGCCCGTCAGCGTCCGGACGCCATGCTGGCCGTCATCCGGTCGAGGACGGCGACGGTACGGACGTAGTCGTCCTCGGTGAGCCCGCGCAGCAGACGGGCGCGGCTGACGTCGACCAGGGACGCTGCCTCCGCGTGGGCCCGCCGGCCGGCCGTGGTGAGCGCGAGGGTGTCACCGTCGGCGGTGATCCGGCCCCGGTCGGCCAGGGCGTGGACGACCTCGTCGAGGGTGCGCGCTCCCGGCTCCCGGAAGGGCCCGAGGAGGCGGCCCAGCGTCTGCCGGGTGAGCGGGCCCTGGAGGGCGAGGCTGTTGAGCACCTGCCAGTCGCGCCGGGTCAGCTCGTGTGCGGACAGGGACCGGGCGAAGTCCTCGTCGATCAGGGCGTCCAGCGCCTTGAGGTAGTAGCCGATGGGCTTGTACGGGGTGGTGGTCATGGTGGTGCCTCCCGGAAGCAGATATGCATGCACAATGACAAGTACCTGTTGCCGAGTATGCTTCTCCCGGAGCGACGGGGCAACGGGTTATGGCGGCGGGACGAGCGCGAGCAGAGCGCGAGGAGAGTGCGGATGCACGACGCGGAGCGGGACAGAGCGGCCGGCGATCCGGATGTGGAGGTCGCGGCGATCGACGCGGAGACCGATGCGGACGTCGATACGGACGTCGATGCGGAGGTCGCGGCGATCGAGCGCGCCATGGTGGCCCTGCGCCGCAGCGCCGCCCGCCGGACGCTGGCGCGCCGGGCGGAGCGGCAGGCCGGGGCGCCGGTGCCGGGGGGCGCCGCGTTCGATGTGCTGGATGTCGTCGAGGCCGCCGAGGAGCGCGGGGAACCGGCCGGGGTGCGCGAGGTGGCGGATGCGCTCCGGGTCGACCAGCCGCGGGCGAGCAAGCTGGTGGCGGCGGCCGTGCAAGCCGGTCATCTCCGCCGGGAGGCCGACCAGACGGACGGCCGGCGCACTCTGCTGGCCGTCACCCCGGACGGACGGGAGCTGCTGGAGACCGTGCACACCTTCCGGCGGGCCATGGTGGCGCGGGTGACCCGGGACTGGCCGGCCGCCGACCGTGCCGCGTTCGCCCGGCTGTTCACCCGCTTCATGGACGATTTCGGCGCGGCGAGCGGGGCGCCGGGGACGGACTGACCGCCCAGGAGGGACTGACCGGACAAGCGAGCCCGCCCAGGACCGACTGACCGGGATGGACCGAGAGGGGTCGCCCGGGACGGACCGACCGGGCAGGAGAGCCGACCGGAACGGACCGACCGGATCCGGGAGCCGACCGGCCCGGCCGGGCCACCGCGCTCAGTCCTCCTCGGGCGGCAGCTCCCGCAGGGCCTCCCGCACCGTCTCCCGCACCATCCCGCGCAGCCAGCGGTGCCCCGCGTCGGCCTCCTGGCGCGGGTGCCAGGCCATCTCCATGATCATTGGGGGCAGTTCGAGCGGGATCGGCAGCGTGCGCAGCCCCAGACCGCGGACCGTCGAGGCCGCGGCGCGTGCGTTGGCCAGGCCGACCGCATCGCTGTCCCGGACCATCATCAGCGAGGCGGCGAAGGTCGGGACGGTAGCGATCACCGTGCGCCGCAGCCCGCGTTCGGCGAGCGCCGCGTCGAGCGGTCCGGTCAGCCGGCCGCGGCGGGAGAAGTTGAGGTGCGGGGCGGCGGCGAAACGGCGCGCGGTGAGTTTCCCGGTGGTCAGCGGGTGCCCCTCGCGCACCACCGCGACGCTGTGGTCGACGAACAGCTGCTCCCTGCGGATCTCCGGCTCCAGGCTGTCGATGACGCCCAGCTCCAGGTCCGCCGCGCCGTCCCGCAGCAACGGCACATCGACATGGCTCTCCCCGAGGAAGCGCAGCACAACCCGCGGCGCCTCCTCGGCGACGCGGGCGACCAGCCGCGGGCCGAGGGCGGTGACGAAGAGGTCATTGGCGTAGAGGGTGAACACCCGGGCCAGTTCGGCCGGGTCGGCCGGCGCGGACGGGGCCAGCACTCCATGGGCCGCCTCCACCAGCCGGCGTACCTCGGCCCTGATCTCCAACGCGCGCGGGGTGGGCACCATATGACGGCCGGCCCGCACCAGGACGGGGTCGCCGACGATGCGGCGGATACGGCCGAGTGCCCGGCTCATGGCCGGTCCGGAGAGCCCGAGCCGGTCGGCGGCCGCGGTCACGCTCTCTTCTTCGAGCAGGGCATCCAGCGCCGTCAGCAGGTTGAGGTCGATGTTTGCGTTTCGCGCAACCATGAAGTGCACCCCTTGCATTTGAGGTCAACTCACCCGGACTCTAGCTTCCTGCCATGACCTCGACCGCTTCACCTCCCCACTCCCCTCCCCCGCTCCTCGGCACCCTCACCCGGCGGCGCTCGGTGACGGCCGCGATGTGCGCCTGCGTGCTGGTGGCGCAGTCGTTGGTGGCCGCGATGAATCTCGCGATACCCAAGATCGCCGCGAGCGGGCTGCACCCCTCCCCCGCCCAGCTGCTGTGGATCGTCGACACCTATGTACTCGTCTTCGCGGGGCTGCTGATCCCGGCCGGTGCGCTCGGCGACCGGGTGGGCCGCAAGGGCGTACTGCTCACCGGGCTCGGCGTGTTCGCCGCGGGCGCCCTGCTGAGTGCGCCCGCGACCACGCTGCCGGTGCTCCTGGCGGGCCGGGCGCTCTCGGGCGCGGGGGCCGCCCTCCTGGTCCCGGCGACCATGTCCGTCCTGCTGCACGCCTCCCCGCCCGACCGCAAGGCCGGGGCCGTCGCCGCATGGAGCACGGCGGTCGGCCTCGGCGGGATGGCGGGCAACGCGGGCGGCGCGCTGATCCTCCAATACCTGCCCTGGCAGGGGCTGTTCTGGGCGTATGTGCCCCTCGCCCTGGCCCTGCTGGCCTGGGTCGCGAAGGCCGCGCCCCGGGTTCCCCGGCAGACCGCGACGCTGGATCTGCCGGGCTCGGCGCTGCTGGTCCTCGGAGCGGCTGCGCTGCTCTTCGGCATCATCGAAGGCCCGGGGCTGGGCTGGCTCTCGTTCCCGGTGGCCGGCGCCTTCGCCCTGGCGCTGGTGGTGTTCGCGCTGTTCGTACGGCACGGGCTGCGGGCCGCGCATCCGGTGCTGGACCCCCGGCTGTTCCGGCTGGGGCGGCTGCGGGCCGGCAGCATCGGCATCGCCGTCACCTTCTTCGGGATGTTCGCGCTCTTCTACGTCAACGCGCAGTTCCTGCAATACGTGAAGGGGTACTCACCGCTACAGACGGGCTGTGCGCTCGTGCCGCTCGCCTTCGGGATGATGGCGGTGACGAAGTACGGGATGCGCGGGGCGCAACGGGCCGGCGAGGCCAGGACGGCCGGCGCGGGGCTGGCGCTGATCGCAGCCGGTCTGCTGCTGCTCTCCACCACGGACGCCCACACCCCCTACCTCCGCTATCTGGCGTTTCTCCTGGTGATGTCGGCCGGTGCGGGGCTGGCGATGCCGACGCTCTCGCATGCGATCGTGGCGTCCGTACCCGCCGGACGCTCCGGGATGGGCTCCGGACTCCAGGGCGCGGCACGGGAGTTGGGCGCGGCGCTGGGCGTCGCCGTGGTGGGCACGGTCCTGTCCGTGCGCTTCGCCTCGGGTATGGGACACGGTGCCGCGGTGGCCGCCGCGTTCACGGATGCCACGGCGCTGGGCTACCGGATCGCGGCGGGTGTGGTGCTGGTGGTGGGACTCTTCGTGGTGCGCGGTCTGCGCACCGGCTCGCGGGCCGAGCGGGATCCGGCCTTGACCTGAAGCGCGCTTGAGGTAGCAGCATCGTCGCCATGGACACCGAAGCGATGCAACGCCAACTCCAGTATCTGACGGACCGGGCGGAGATCACCGACCTGCTGGACCGCTACCTCCGCTCCCTGGACGAGGGGAGGTTCGACGAGGCCTGGGCCCGCGCCTTCCACACCGAGGACGTCACCGCCGAGCTGCCCGTCGGCACCGTCCACGGCCGCAGCGCCCTGCTGGCGCGGGTCGGCGCCGCGATGGCCCTGTTCGACCGCACCGTGCATCTGGGCACCAACGCCGTCCTGGAGATCGACGGCGACCGGGCCACCGCCCGCGGCACCCAGCTGAGCACCCATGTCCTCGCGGACGGCTCCGAGGGGGTCTTCCTCTCGGCAGGTCATGCCGACAGTGAGCTGGTCAGGACCCCGGAGGGCTGGCGGATCGCGGCCTCGTCGCTGCGTATCGCCTGGACACAGGGCACTCCGCCGCGGGTGCCGGCGGATCTCGGGGCGGGCGTCTGAGAGGGCCCGGGAGAACCCCTACCCCGGCGCCCCCGAGCTGTAGCGCCGCAGCAGCGGCGAGAGCACCAGCACGGACTTCGTCCGCTCCACGAACGGCTCGCCCGCGATCCGCTCCAGCACCCGCTCGAAGTGCCGCATGTCGGAGGCGAAGACCTGGACGACGGCGTCCGCCTCACCGGTAACGGTGGAGGCGGACGCCACTTCCGGGTAGCGCGACAGGCCGCGGTGGATCGCCTCGGGCGAGGTGTTGCGGCGGCAGTAGATCTCGATGAACCCCTCGGTCTCCCAGCCGAGCGCGGCCGGATCGACCCGTACCGTGAAGCCGGTGATCGCGCCGTCGGCCCGCAGCCGGTCCACCCGGCGCTTGACGGCCGGCGCGGACAGTCCGACCTCCTGGCCGATGTCGGCATAGCTGCGGCGGGCGTCCTCGGCGAGGGCGTGGACGATGCGTTCGTCGAGATCGTTCAGTCGCACTGCGGGTGGATCACTTCTCTGCGGTGGCCAATCGGGAGCGGCGCAAGCCGTATCCGAAGTAGACCACAAGGCCCACGGCCATCCAGACACCGAAGACCACCCAGGTCACGGCGCCGAGGCTGCCCATCATGTAGAGGCACAGCAGAAAGCCGATCGCCGGGAAGAGCGGCGAGAGCGGGGTGCGGAAGCTGCGCGGCATGTCGGGCCGGGTGCGGCGCAGCACGATCACCGCGATATTGACCAGCGCGAAGGCGAACAGCGTGCCGATGCTGGTGGCGTCGGCCAGCTCGCCCAGCGGCACCGCGGCGGCGAGGATCCCGCAGAACAGCGAGACGATCACGGTGTTGGCACGCGGCGCACCGCTCTTGGGGTGCACTTTGGCGAACACCTTCGGCATCAGCCCGTCCCGGGACATCGCGAACAGGATGCGGGTCTGGCCGTAGAGCACGGTCAGCACGACGCTGGCGATGGCGATGACCGCGCCGAAGGCGAGCAGCACGGCCCAGAAGCTCTGGCCGGTGACGTCCTTCATGATCCCGGCCAGCGCGGCCTCCGAGCCCTTGAACTTCTGCCAGGGCATGGCGCCGACGGCGATGGCCGCGACCAGGCAGTACAGCGCGGTGACGATCACCAGCGAGAGCATGATCGCGCGCGGCATGTCGCGCTGCGGGTTCTTGGCCTCCTCACCCGCGGTGGAGGCGGCGTCGAAGCCGATGTACGAGAAGAACAGGGTGGCGCCGGCGGCGCTGACACCCGCCATGCCCATCGGCATGAAGTTCGCGTAGTTGCCCGACCGCACGCCCTGCACGGCGACGCCGCAGAACAGCAGCAGGGCGACGATCTTGACGACGACCATGATCGTGTTGGCCCGGGCGCTCTCCTTGGCCCCGCCCAGCAGGAACACCATCGCGAGCAGCACGACCAGCAGCGCCGGCAGGTTGAAGATGCCGCCGTCGCCGGGCGGCTGGGACAGCGCGTCCGGGATGGTGAACCCGAGCGTGCCGGCGAGCAGTTCGTTCAGATACTGGCCCCAGCCCACGGCGACGGCCGCGACCGAGACGCCGTACTCCAGGATCAGGCACCAGCCGCAGACCCAGGCGACCAGCTCACCGAGGGTGGCGTAGGCGTAGGAGTACGACGATCCGGAGACCGGGATGGTGCCGGCCAGCTCCGCGTAGGACAGCGCGGAGAACAGGGCGGTGATACCGGCGATGACGAAGGAGATGATGACTGCGGGCCCGGCGTCCGGGACGGCCTCGCCGAGGACCACGAAGATGCCGGTGCCGAGCGTGGCACCGATGCTGATCATGGTCAGCTGCCACATGCCCATCGTGCGGCGGAGCGATCCCCCCTCGCCCTTGCCGCCCTCCGCAACCAGCCGCTCGACGGGCTTGCGCCGCATAAGCCGGGTGCCGAGGCCTCCGGGGGCGGGCGGTGAGGGCCCTGCGGGCGGGGCTGCGCCGTGCTCCAACACTGGGGTGGCTCCTTTATCGCTGCCGATCAGATGACGGGTACGGATGACGGCGACCGGCAGCGGTCGGTACAAGGGCATGCCGGAGCATGCCGCAGCAGGAGACCGCCGAGCAGACGGACTCCGTCACTCCACGTACAGCGCTTGACCTTACGGCCCGCCGCTGACCTGCCGTAATGCAGGTTCTTTGCGCAACAACGAAGGTTCGTTGCGCACCGGTGCGGTGGGCGGCCGTTCGTTGCGCGCCGGGGTCCGATCGTACGGGTTCCGGCGGAGCGGGGCGGACCGGGGGACCGGGTTCCGGATATGCGAGCGGCCCCGCACCGAGTCGGGATGCCGTTGGTTAATCCGGGGCCGAGCGTGACGTCGGCCTTCAAGACCCGGTTGGGGTCTTGAAGGCCGACGTTGTCGTTTGGGGAGGACGCAGGTGTCGATGCAGCCTGGGGAGGCGGGTGAAGTCCCGGGCGAGACGGTACGGGTGGCCAGGGCGGCGTTCCCGAAGGGGAGCCTGGCGATCCGGCTCAGGGACGAGCTGGGAGTGCTGTTCACCGACGAGCAGTTCGCCGCCCTGTTCCCTGTCCGGGGCAGGCCCGCGTGGTCGCCGGGCCGGCTGGCGCTGGTGTCGGTATTGCAGTTCGCCGAAGGGCTGCCGGACCGGCAGGCGGCCCTGGCCGTGCGGGCCCGGATCGACTGGAAGTACGCCTTAGGCCTGGAGCTGACCGATCCCGGCTTCGACTACTGCGTGCTCAGCGAGTTCCGCACCCGGCTGGTGGAGGCCGACGCCGGGCAGCAGGTTTTCGACCGGGTCCTGGACGCCGCCCGCAAGGCCGGCGTGCTCAGGCCGCCAGGCCGGGCCAGGACGGATTCCACACATGTACTGGCCGCGATCCGGTCGCTGAACCGGCTGGAGTTCGTCATCGAGACCCTCCGGGCGGCGCTCAACGCGCTCGCGGCCGCCGCCCCCGACCGGCTGACCGCTCATGCCGACCCTGCCTGGTTCGACCGGTATGCCTCCCGGCCGGAGGATTACCGGCTGCCCTCCGCCAAGGCCAAACGGTGCGAGCCGGCCGAGCAGACCGGCCGGGACGGCATGCGCCTGCTCGCCGGCGCATACGCTCCCGACGCGCCGGGCCGGCTGCGTGAACTACCCGCCGTCCAGACCCTGCGCCAGGCATGGGTGCAGCAGTACTTCCTCGACGCGGAGGGCGAGGCGATCCGGCAGGCCCGCGCCGCCCAGGGCACCCCCGAGTGGAGGGAACGCTACGCGGCCCGCAACGGCATCGAGCAAACCATCTCCCAGGCCATCCGCAGCACGGTCCTGCGGCAATGCCGCTACCGCGGACTCGACAGAACCGCGCTTCAGCACCAACTCCCGCAACCGCGATCAACCTCGCCCGCCTCGACGCCTGGACCACCGCGGCGCCCCGGGCCCGCACCCGAACCTCCCACCTGGCAGCACTTCGCCCCGCCGAGCAACAAGCTCGGCGGGGCGAAACAACCCCGACCCCGGATTAACCAACGGCATCCCGAGTCGGTGCGGGGCCGGTGTGCGGCGGTGCCGGGGCCCGCGCGTGGCCCCGTGGCGGGTCAGTTCCAGCTGTCGTGCAGCGGCTTGCCCTCGGCGTAGCCGGCGGCACTCTGCACACCGACCACGGCCTTCTCGGCGAACTCCGCCAGGGAGGCGGCGCCCGCGTAGGTGCAGGAGCTGCGGACACCCGCGATGACCGAGTCGATCAGGTCCTCGACACCGGGGCGCGCCGGGTCGATGAACATCCGCGAGGTGGAGATGCCCTCCTCGAAGAGTCCCTTGCGGGCACGGTCGTAGGCCGACTCGTCGCTCGTACGGTTGCGCACCGCACGCGCGGAGGCCATGCCGAAGCTCTCCTTGTACGGCCGGCCGTCGGCGGTGTGCTGGAGGTCGCCGGGCGATTCGAGGGTGCCGGCGAACCAGGAGCCGATCATGACGTTGGACGCACCCGCGGCCAGTGCCATGGCGACGTCGCGGGGGTGCCGGATGCCACCGTCGGCCCAGACGTGCTTGCCGAACTTCCTGGCCTCGGCGGCGCACTCCAGGACCGCGGAGAACTGCGGCCGGCCGACGCCGGTCATCATCCGGGTGGTGCACATCGCGCCCGGTCCCACACCGACCTTGATGATGTCCGCGCCGGCCTCGACCAGATCGCGGACGCCCTCGGCGGAGACGATGTTGCCCGCCACGATCGGCACCTGCGGGTCCAGCCCGCGGACGGCCCTGACCGCGGTGATCATCGACTCCTGGTGGCCGTGCGCGGTGTCCACCACGAGGGTGTCCACCCCGGCTTCCAGCAGCGCCTTGGCCCGGCCGGCCACATCGCCGTTGATGCCGACGGCGGCCGCGATCCGCAGCTTGCCGTCGGCGTCCGTGGCGGGGGTGTACAGGGTGGCGCGGAGCGCGCCCTTGCGGGTGAGGATGCCGACCAGCATGCCGTCCGCGTCGACCGCGGGCGCGAGCTTGCGGTTGGCGGCGTCGAGGCGGTTGAAGGCCTCCCGCGGATCGATGTCCGCGTCCAGGACGAGCAGGTCCCTGGACATGACCTCGGCCACCTGGGTGAAGCGGTCCACACCGGCCAGGTCGTGCTCGGTGACGACGCCGACCGGACGGCCGCCGTCGACGACGATGCCCGCGCCGTGCGCCCGCTTGGGCAGCAGCGCCAGGGCGTCGGCCACGGTCGCGACCGGGGACAGCACGATCGGGGTGTCCAGAACCAGATGACGGCGCTTGACCCAGGTCACGACCTCGGTGACGACGTCGAGCGGAATGTCCTGCGGAATGACGACCAGGCCACCACGGCGGGCAACGGTCTCGGCCATCCGGCGGCCGGCGATCGCCGTCATGTTGGCGACCACGAGCGGGATGGTGGTACCCGTCCCGTCGTGCGAGGAGAGGTCCACTCCCTGGCGGGAGCCCACGGCGGAGCGGCCGGGCACCATGAACACATCGTCGTAGGTCAGGTCGTAGGGCACCGAAGAACTCTCTTCGAGCGCGCCGTTCTTCGGATTCAGGAATCGCATATGGCCAGGATACGGGCCCTGACCAGGGGTCATGTGATAATCCGAGCCACGCCCCGGCCGTGTGTGCGATCCGCCAAACGGCACCGTGGCGGCTGAGGTGACCACGCCGGGACGGGGCGTTCCGCGCGGACGGCGGACCGCCTGGCATCGCCGCCGGTCAGGCCGGGTACGGCGGCGCTACACGCCCTGCCGGTCCCGCCCCCTGGCCATGATCACGGCCAGGCCGGTGTCTGTGTCGCGCCAGTAACCCACCGCATCGGCCAGGACGCCCTCGACGATGCTCCACTCGTCCGGCGCCGCGGCCGCATAGCCCTGCCAGCCCGTCAGGACGAGCAGCCGGCCACGGTCGGCGGGGCACCAGGACAGATCGGTGAGGCAGTCGGCGAGCGCGTCCCAGTTGCGGCCGAACCAGTCCGGCAGCCGCAGCGCCCGCACGCACCCCTCCATGAAGGCGGCCTTGTCCACGACCCCCTCCAGGTCCAGGGACCCGGCCGTCCAGCCGGCGTCCCGCGCGGCGGCGAGCGCCTCCGCCACCGAGCGCTCCGCGGGCCACGGCAGCACTCCCGGGGGCGTACTGCCGTCGAGCACCGCCGCGAGCGGCCGGGGCACAGAACCCGTCATCGGAGCACCGCCTTGAAGGTCCGGTAGTGGTCGTCGGTGTAGTAGGTCTCATGGCTCTGGCCGGTGACGAGCCGGCGGGCGCCGCGGTCCGGCGAGCCGGGCGTGCGGACCGTGTACTCGTGGTAGTGGCCGCGCGGCTGACGGGGCAGCAGCCGCTCGCGGTTGCCGAAGACGGTCCCGTCCTGCGCGTACGGAAAGGGCCCGCCGGCGTCGATGAGCCGGAGGGTGTCCCGCGCCTGGGAGGGCAGCGCGCCGACCGGGACGACCGGCATGCCCTGCGCCCAGTCCGGTACGCGGGTGGGGCTCGGCGCCTCGGCGACGGCCGTGGCGGTGGACCGCCCCGATCCGGGTGAACTCCCCGCGTCGCCACCGCCTGTGGCACACCCGGCCAGTACGAGGAGCAGCCCGGCGAGCAGCGTGCCGAGGACAGCGGCGGCACGGCGCGGGATGGAGCGGATCACCATGCGCCGATGCTGTCACAGGGCCGCGCAGGCTGCTCGTCGATGACGGCGTCCGGGGCGCCCGGGGCGGGGCCGCGGGGCGGACGCCCGCTGCCGCCCGCGCCGGGTCATGCTGCGGCGGAGGTCACGCCCCGTCAGGGTCCGCCCGGTCCAGTGCGGGGCGCGGCCCGGGGCCGGTCTCCAGCAGCAGATGGTCGGCGGCGGCGGTGTCCGTGACCAGGCTCGTCACCAGCCCGGAGCGCAGGACCGCGCCGATCGCGTCGGCCTTGCGCCGGCCGCCGGCGATGGCGACGACCTCCGGGATGCGGCGCAGCCGGTCCGCCTCGACGGTGATGCACCGCTCGCCGAGGTCCCGGCCGATCCGCCGCCCCTCGGTGTCGAAGAGGTGCGCCGACATCTCGGCGGCCGCACCCAGCGAGGCGTAGTGCTCTCGCTCCTGCTCCGAGAGCATGTCGTAGACGGTGGAGACGCCCGGCTCCCAGGAACCGATGGAGACACAGGCGACGGTGACCTTGTCGAAGTAGTCGAAGGCGCGGGCGATACCGGTCTGGCGGCGCAGCGCCTCGGCGGTCGCCGAGTCGGGCAGCAGCATCGGCGCATAGATCGGGTGCGCCTCGCCGCCGGCGACATCGGCCGCACGGCGCACCGCCTCGACCGACCCGCGGTCGGCGGTGCCCGCGTCGTAGACACCGGTCAACTGCACGACGGTGCACGGCGGGAGGTGGTGCAGCGCGGCCGCCATGTGAATGGTCGACCGGCCCCAGGCCAGCCCGAGCACATCGCCCTCGGTGACCAGCTCGCCGAGGAGGTCGGCCGCGACCTCGCCGAGGTTCTCGGGGTCGGCGGCGTCATCGGGCGGGGTCTGGCCGCCGAAGGCGGGGGGAGCGTCCGCGGGGGACTCGACGACCACCGCGTGCCGCAGGCCGTAGCGGGCCCGCAGGGCGTCGGAGCGTTCGGCGTCCAGCTCGGAGGGCACCCGGATCTCGATCCGTACGAGATCGCGCTCCAGGGCGGTCTCCAGCACCCGCGCGACCTTGAACCGGCTGACGCCGAACTCCTCCGCGATCTGGATCTTCGACTTGCCCTCAAGATAGAAACGGCGGGCCATGGCCGCGGCCTGCACCAGCTCGGCAGGGCCCATTCCGGACTGTGGGCGGCTGGCTACCACGAAATTCTCCCCTTTTGCGCATCTGATCGAGTCTTTGCTCATCCTTTCAGAAACCCGGCGGCAACGGGGACCACGACCGCCCCGACCTCGTGAACGCTGGGTTGCGCCACGTACAACGGGCGGCACGGCCCCGCCACGGACGGATTTCCGTGGCGTGAATGAGACGGACCGCCTGCCCGTCCCCGCCGGCCGCCGTCAGTGCAGGCAGCCCCAGCCCGCTGCCGCGGTCGCCGTCTCGGCCTTCTCGCGCAGATCCCGGACCGCCTTCGCCGGGTCGTCCGCGCCGTACACCGCGGAGCCCGCCACGAACACGTCGGCGCCCGCCTCCGCGCACCGCTCGATGGTCTCCGCCGAGACCCCGCCGTCCACCTGGAGCGCCAGCTCCAGCCCGTGCCGGGAGATCAGCTCACGGGTGCGGCGGATCTTCGGAAGCATGATGTCCAGGAACGCCTGACCGCCGAAGCCGGGCTCCACGGTCATGATCAGCAGCATGTCGAGCTCGGGCAGCAGATCCTCGTACGGCTCGATCGGCGTGGCCGGCTTCAGCGCCATCGACGCCCGTGCGCCCTTGGCCCGGATCTCCCGTGCCAGCCGCACCGGCGCGGCCGCCGCCTCCACATGGAAGGTCACGGAACCGGCCCCGGCCTCGATGTACTGCGGCGCCCAGCGGTCCGGGTCCTCGATCATCAGATGCAGATCGAGGGGGGTGTCCGTCGCCTTGCTCAGCGACTCGACCACCGGCACACCCAGGGTGAGATTCGGGACGAAGTGGTTGTCCATGACGTCGACGTGCAGCCAGTCGGCGCCCTCGACGGCCCGCGCCTCCTCGGCGAGGCGGGCGAAGTCTGCGGACAGGATGCTGGGGTTGATCAAGGCCATGCCCCCAGTATGGCGTGCGGGCCGGGAGCGGACACAGGCGGGACGGAACGGGACCGGGACGGATGCCGGAGGGGGCTCAGAGGCGATCCGGCGGCGCGTTGCGGCGGCGGGCGACAGGAGCCGTCGACCGCCGCGTGACGCTGCCGGCGGCCGCGGCCCGCCGCGCTCAGCCCGTCCGTCGCAGCAGCGCCAGGTACATCGCGTCCGTGCCGTGCAGATGCGGCCACAGCTGGACGTCCGGGCCGTCGCCCAGGGCCGGTACGCCGGGCATCAGGGGCCGGGCGTCGACCCACTCCACCTGCACCGGTTCGCCGCCCCGCCCCTTGAGGACGTCGTCCACCACGGCCCGGGTCTCGGCGGGATGCGGCGAGCAGGTCGCATAGCCGACGACACCGCCGACCCGCACCGCCGCGAGTGCCTGGCGCAGCAGCTCGCGCTGGAGCGGGGCGAACCCGTCCAGGTCCTCGGGGCGGCGCCGCCAGCGCGCCTCCGGCCGCCGGCGCAGCGCGCCCAGGCCGGTGCACGGCACGTCCACCAGGACCCGGTCGAAGGCGCCGGGCTGCCAGGCGGGGCGGGTGCCGTCGGCGGTGATGACCGCGTACGGGCCGGGGTTGCCCTCCAGCGCCCGTGCCACCAGACGTGCGCGGTGCGGCTGCTTCTCCGACGCCAGCAGGGCGGCACCACGCTGCGCCGCGAGCGCCGCCAGCAGCGCCGCCTTGCCGCCCGGGCCCGCACAGCCGTCGAGCCAGGCGCGGTCGGAGCCCTCGACGGGCGCGTTCGCCAGCGCGAGGGCGACGAGCTGGCTGCCCTCGTCCTGCACCCCGGCGCGTCCCTCGCGGACCGGGTCCAGGGCGCCCGGCTCGCCGCCTTCCGCGAGCCGTACCGCATACGGGGACCAGCGCCCGGGGAGCGCGCTGTCCTCGCCCACCACCGCCAGCAGCTCCTCGGCGGTGGACCGGCCGGGCCGGGCCACCAACGTCACCTCGGGGCGTTCGTTGTCCGCCTCCAGCAGGTCCTCGATGCCGGCCCGGCCTCCGCCGAGCGCGTCCCACAGGGCCGAAACGATCCAGCGGGGGTGCGCATGCACGATGCCGAGGTGGTCCTCGGGGTCCTCGTCGTACTCCGGGGCGACCCGCTCCAGCCAGCCGTCCAGGTCATGGGCCGCGATCTTGCGCAGCACCGCGTTGACGAACTTCGCCCGCCCGTCGCCCAGCACCACCCGCGCCAGCTCGACGCTGGCACTCACCGCGGCATGGGTGGGAATCCTGGTGCCGAGCAACTGGTGCGCCCCGAGGGTCAGCACGTCCAGGACCGGCGGGTCCACCTCCCGCAGCGGGCGGTCCACGCACTGCGCGATGATCGCGTCATACGTCCCCTGCCGCCGCAGCGACCCGTAGACCAGCTCCGTCGCCAGCGCCGCGTCCCGGGAGTCGAAGTCGCCGCCCTCACGCGCCTTGCGCAGCAACGGCGGCAGCACGAGATTCGCGTACGCGTCCCGCTCGTCGACGGCCCGCAACGCCTCGAACGCGAGGATCCTGACCGGGTCCTTCTGCGGGCGGCGATAGGGCTTGCTGGGGCGGCGACGCGGCTGCTGACTCACAGAAAAGGTGCTCCGGGTACGAGATGAGGGGTCCGTCCCAGCCTACGCGGGCGCGCGGCCGGAGCGCGCGCGAGGCCGGACGGCGGACCGGGCCGCCGCCCGGAGGCAACAGGCCCCGCGACAGGGCGGCTCCGGGCCGGGTTCCGGCGGCCGGGGCTCAGTCCCCCAGCCGCTCCCCGCCCTCGATACGCACCCCGCGCGCCCAGTCCGCCGCCTTCATGGGCTTCTTGCCCTGCGGCTGGACCCAGACGAGTTCGACAGGATGACTGCCGGTGCCGACGTACACCGCCTTCTTCGTGACGGCGAGTTCACCGGGCGCCAGGGCCGGCTCGGCGTGGCTCGCGGCGGAGGCGGCCGACATCAGCTTGAGGCGCTCATCGCGGAACACCGTCCAGGCCCCGGGCGCGGGCGCACAACCCCGGATCACCCGGTCGACCCGCAGCGCGGGCGCCGTCCAGTCCACCTTGGCGTCCTCGACCTCGATCTTCGGGGCGAGCGTGACGCCCTCGGCCGGCTGCGGCACCGCCTCCAGCGTGCCGTCCTCGATGCCGTCCATCGTCGCCACGAGCAGCCCTGAACCGGCGAACGCCAGCCGGGTCAGCAGATCGCCGCTGGTGTCCGTCGGCCGGACCTCCTCGGTCAGCACCCCGAAGACCGGACCGGAGTCCAGTCCGGTCTCGATCTGGAACGTCGAGGCGCCGGTCACCTCATCCCCCGCCAGCACCGCATGCTGCACGGGCGCCGCGCCCCGCCATGCGGGCAGCAGCGAGAAGTGCAGATTGACCCACCCCTTGGCGGGAATGTCGAGCGCGGACTTCGGCAGCAGCGCACCGTAGGCGACCACCGGGCAGCAGTCCGGCGCGATCTCCCGCAGCCGGGCCAGAAAGTCCTCGTCGCGCGGCTTGACGGGCTTGAGCACCTCGATGCCCGCCTCCTCCGCACGCTCCGCCACCGGGCTGGCGACCAGCTTCCGGCCGCGTCCGGCGGGCGCGTCGGGCCGGGTGACGACGGCCACGACCTCGTGCCGGTCCGAGGCGATCAGGGCATCGAGGGCGGGTACGGCAACCTCGGGGGTGCCGGCGAAGACAAGCCTCATGGGTGGCGAACTACCTCTCACACGCAGCGGAACGACACACCAGTCTATGGGTCCCGTCCCAGGCCATGGGTGGTGGATCCGGGGGGCGTACAAGATTTCCCGCGCCTCGTACGGAAGCTCGTGCGCCCCCATACCGTGACCAGAGCCGCTGCTGTCGCGTTGGTCAAACAGCATTGACCCGGACCGGGCCGCTTTGGCGGCCCGCTCGCTTTCACCCTTCCTTTTCCACGCCGGTTCGAGAGGCTTGCTCATGGCCGACCACGCAACCCACGACGCCCAGGCGCGCGCCAGCCTGCATCTCCTGGTGCGGGACATCGAGCGGGTGCGCCGGCAGGTGGACGCACTGCGCACGCTGACCGCGCAGCTCGGCAACGTCTACCGGCCGCGGCGCACGGGGCCCTCCGCGGGCTTCGTCGTCTACGGACGCGCCCCCGCCCCGACAGTGCGCCTCGCCCAGGAGCTACGGGACAGCGTCGAAACACTCGTCACGGCCGCGGTCGATTTCGACCGTTCGCTGGGATTCTCCTGGGACGCGGTGGGCTCGGCGCTCGGCGTCACCAAACAGGCGGTGCACCGCCGTTACGGTGCCCGCAGAGCCACCGCCCAGCCCACCGCGGAGACCAACGGCGGTGAGCCGACGGTGCGTTCGTCCGATGCCGCCGCCGCGACCCGCGCGGTGACCATGGCCGCGGGCCTGCCCGGTTCCGCGGCCGTCCCGGCCGCCCGCTCCATGCCCGCCCAGCTCTCCGCGGTCTCCCGCGACGAGCCGGCCCGCCCGGGTGCCTTCCCCGGCCCCCGCAACGGCTGAACCACCCCGGCACCGAGCGCCCACCGCTCCCCCGTCGCTCGCCAACGCCCTGGGACCACCCACTGACACCGGTCCCGGGGCGGCGCCATGTCCGGAGGCTGAAGGGCGACATGACGTCACGTCATCACCCGCGCGTCCCGCCTCGTCTCCGTGCATCACTCGGGCGTCCCGTCCCGTCCCGTCTCGGCTCCGTGCATCCCGGCTCCCGGCTCCCGGCTCCCGGCTCCCGGCTCCCGGCTCCCGGCTCCCGGCTCCCGGCGACAGTGCCACGGCCGGAGCGCCCGCACCTCTCTCACCGCGGTGCGGCGGACTCCCCCGGACCGGACGACGCACCCGCCGACTCCACGGCTGCGCGGCTTCGCCCACAACCCCGTCCGTCGCCCGCCACCCCGCTCATCGCCCCTCACCCCAGATCGGGCGGATCGATCCGCACGCGGACGGCCTCCCCCTCCCGCTTGACCAGCCGGGCCGCGCGGGCGGCCTTGAGCGCCGCGGCGAGGGCGGCTCCCTGGCCGGGACGGACGCGTACCAGTGCGCGCTCCCACTGCTCGCCGGGCGGAGGGTCACCCGGCCGGCGCGGGCGCCCGGGGTCCGGCACCGGCAGCGGTACGGGCCCCAACACCTCGGCTTCCGCGGGGAGTTCGGCGTCCCGCAGCAGCTCGACGACGTCCTCGGCGCGGCCGGCCACGGAGGCCATCCGGGACACCGGAGGGAAACCCAGCTCGGCCCGCTCGGCCAGCTCGCGGACCGCATGGCCGACCGGATCCCAGCGCACCAGCGCCTGCACCGGCCGCAGCGTCGGCTCCGCGATCACCGCGACCGTGCCGCCCTCCGCCTGGCCACGGACCAGCGCGGCGGCGCCCAGCCAGCGGCGCAGCGCCTCCTCCCCCGCCCGCAGATCCGGCCGCCCCAGCAGCGCCCAGCCGTCCAGCAGCAGGGCCGCCGCGTACCCGCCGTCCTCGGCCACCGGCTCGGCGCCCGGGGTGCTCACCACGAGCGCGGGGGCACCCGGAACCGTGACCAGCACATGATCACGCCCCGAGGTGCGCACCGGGACCGAGGGAAACACCCGGCCCAGCTCCTCCGCCGTCCGCCGCGCCCCCACGATCTGGGCCCGCAGCCGCGCGCCGCCGCATTCGGCACAGTGCCAGTCCGGCTCCGGACGGCCGCACCAGGCACAGGCCAGCTCCCCCGCCTCCTGCGACTCCAGCGGACCCGCGCAGGCCCGGCAGCGCGCGGGGGTACGACACCGTTCGCAGGCCAGCCGGGGCGCATATCCGCGGCGCGGCACCTGGACGAGCACCGGTCCGTGCTTGAGGCCCTCGCGCACCACCTGCCAGGCCATCGACGGCAGCCGGGCGGCGCGCGCGGCGGCGTCCCGCGCCTCGTCACCGTCGCTGACCGTACGCACCAGGGGCGCCGCGGCCCGCACCTGCTCGCGCTCGGCGGCCAGCGGGCGCGCCCAGCCCGTCTCGACCAGCTGGGCCGCCTCGACCGTGCAGCTCAGCCCGCCCAGCAGAAACCCGGCGTGCTCGTTGACCGACCGCTGGATGAGGACCTCGCGGGCATGGGGCTGGGGTGCATGCGGATCACTGTGGCTGGCGTCCCCGTCGTCCCACAGGGCGACCAGGCCCAGGTCGGCAACCGGCGCGAACATCGCCGCCCGGGTCCCGACCACGGCGCGCACCGCACCACGGCTGACCGCCAGCCAGCGACGATAGCGCTCCTCGGGCCCGGCATCGGCGGTCAGCAGCACATGCCGGCCCTCCCCGATCAGCTCGCCGAGCGCCGCGTCCACCCGCGCCGCGGCGCGCCCGTCCGGCACCACCACCAGCGCACCACGCCCGCCCGCCAGCGCCGCGGCCGCCGCCCGCGCCAGCTCCCCGGGCCAGGTCGCCCCGGGCAGCGCCGTCCACACCGCGCGCGGCGCATCCCCCCGCGTCAGCGCCGCCAGGAACCCGGGCCCTGCCCCGTACCGCTCCCAACTACCGGGCTCCGGCGGCGCGTTGGGCGGCAGTGGCGCAGGCGACGGCTTGGCCTCCGCCCGTGCCCGCCGTGGCGGCACCGCCAGCTGCACCACATCGGCGAGCGTCCCGGCATAGCGGTCCGCCACCGCCCGGCACAGCCCCAGCAGCTCGGGCGTCAGCACCCGCTCGGACGACAGCACCTGCGCGATCGGGGCGAGCACCCCCCGGTAGTCGCTCTCCGCGGCCCGCTCGACGATGTACCCGCTGACCAGCTTGCCGCCCTCACGGCGGCCGCCCTTCTCGCCCGCCCCGAACCGCACCCGCACCCGCACCCCGGGCTGCGCCTCGGCATCCATCGCCGCGGGCACCGCGTAGTCGAAATACCGGTCGAGGTGCACCAGCCCCTTGTCGACCAGCACCCGCGCCACCGGCAGCCCGGCGGCCAGCTCGGCCCCCCGCCACGTCCGCGGCTTCGCCCGCTCCGCCTTGGTCTCCCGCACGGCCTCCCGGATGAGGGCCAACTGCTCGCCCGCACCCGCCGCCCCCGCCTCCGGTCGCCCGTTCTCCCTGCTCACAGCATCAAGTCTTAGCAGACGGCACTGACAGCGCGCGTCGCCCTGTGGACAGCCGACGGCCCCGGACCGCCAAGCGGTCCGGGGCCGTGCTCACAGCGAGTGGCGTGCAGGGGGACTTACAGCCCCGCAGCCTTCTTCAGTGCCTCCACCCGGTCCGTGCGCTCCCAGGTGAAGTCCTCCAGCTCACGGCCGAAGTGGCCGTAGGCGGCGGTCTCCGCGTAGATGGGGCGGAGCAGGTTGAGGTCACGGATGATCGCGGCCGGGCGGAGGTCGAAGACCTCGGCGATGGCCTGTTCGATCTTGTCCGTGTCGACGGTGGCCGTGCCGAAGGTCTCGACGAAGAGACCGACCGGCTCGGCCTTGCCGATCGCGTACGCGACCTGGACCTCGCAGCGGGCCGCGAGGCCGGCGGCGACGACGTTCTTGGCGACCCAGCGCATCGCGTAGGCGGCCGAACGGTCGACCTTGGACGGGTCCTTGCCGGAGAAGGCGCCGCCACCGTGGCGGGCCATGCCGCCGTAGGTGTCGATGATGATCTTGCGGCCGGTGAGGCCGGCGTCACCCATCGGGCCGCCGATCTCGAAGCGGCCGGTCGGGTTGACCAGCAGGCGGTAGCCGTCGGTGTCCAGCTTGATGCCGTCCTCGACGAGCTGGTTGAGGACGTGCTCGACGACGAACTCGCGGATGTCGGGTGCCAGGAGCGAGTCGAGGTCGATGTCGCTGGCGTGCTGCGAGGAGACCACGACGGTGTCGAGGCGGACGGCCTTGTGGCCGTCGTACTCGATGGTGACCTGGGTCTTGCCGTCGGGACGGAGGTAAGGAATGGTGCCGTTCTTGCGGACCTCGGAGAGACGGCGGGAGAGCCGGTGCGCGAGGTTGATCGGGAGCGGCATCAGCTCCGGGGTCTCGTCGCAGGCGTAGCCGAACATCAGGCCCTGGTCGCCGGCGCCCTGCTTGTCCAGCTCGTCGTCATCGCCCTCGACACGGTTCTCGTACGCGGTGTCGACACCCTGGGCGATGTCCGGGGACTGCGCGCCGATGGACACCGAGACGCCACAGGAAGCGCCGTCGAAGCCCTTCTTGGACGAGTCGTAGCCGATGTCCAGGATCTTGTTGCGGACGAGATTGGGGATGTCGGCGTACGCCTTCGTCGTCACCTCGCCGGCCACATGTACCAGGCCGGTGGTGATCAACGTCTCCACGGCGACCCGGGACGTCGGGTCTTCCTTGAGGAGCGCGTCGAGAATGGTGTCGCTGATCTGGTCAGCGATCTTGTCAGGGTGGCCCTCGGTCACGGACTCCGAGGTGAACAGGCGGCGGGACACATCGCTCCCTGGGGTTGCAGCGGCTGCTGGCTGATCATTGGCGGAAGGGCCGAGAGCTGCGCTCGGCCCGATCCACTCGCCAGTTTATCGGTCGTGTGCGGTGTTCGGGCACGCGGTCTCGATTTATGGACCCCCTGTGACCTGGGACACCGCGGCCCACGGTAGGACGATCACGTTGAGCATGGGCCTGGTCAAGGGGGCATGCCGGATTTTAGGGGGCCGGTGGAGTGGTTCCGCGGCCTGTACGGGCACGTCAGGGGCGACTCTCGGCCAGGCGCGGGGCGACCAGATCCCAGACCGTGTCGGCCAGGTCTTCCTTGGGGCCGTACGGGACCGGGGTCTCGGTTCCGTCAGCCGCCAGGATCACCGCCTCGTTCCCGTCCGAGCCGAACGCCTTGGTCTCCCCGACCTCATTGACGACCAACAGGTCACAGCCCTTGCGGGCGAGCTTGGCGCGGCCGTTGGCGAGCACGTCGTCGGTCTCCGCGGCAAAGCCGACCACGAGCTGACCGGGGCGGGTGCGCTCGGCGGAGAGCTCGGCAAGGATGTCCGGATTTCGTACCAGAGTGACCGGTTCCGGCTCCTGGCCGTCGACTTTCTTGATCTTGCCGGTGGTGTAGACGGCGGGCCGGAAATCGGCGACGGCGGCGGCCATGACCACGGCATCGGCGTCCGCGGCGGCCTTCAGCACGGCCTCGTGGAGCTGACGGGCCGTCCCGATGTGGATCACGTCCACACCGGCCGGATCCGGCAGCTCGGTGTTGCCGGCGACGAGGGTGACCCGGGCACCGCGGGCCGCCGCCGTACCGGCGAGCGCATAGCCCTGCTTGCCGGAGGAACGGTTGCCCAGGTAGCGGACGGGGTCCAGCGGCTCGCGGGTGCCGCCCGCGCTGACCACGACATGGCGGCCGGCCAGATCCTGCTCCGCCGCCCGTGGGCCGCGGGCCAGCACCCGGCGGCAGAATTCGAAGATCGCGGCCGGGTCGGGGAAGCGGCCCTTGCCGGTGTCGACACCGGTCAGCCGGCCGACGGCCGGGTCGATGACGAGCGCGCCACGGCGGCGCAGCGTGGCGACGTTCTCCTGGGTGGCGGGGTTCTCCCACATCTCGGTGTGCATCGCCGGGGCGAACACCACCGGGCAGCGCGCGGTGAGCAGGGTGTTGGTCAGCAGGTCGTCGGCGAGGCCGTGGGCGGCCTTGGCGAGCAGGTCGGCGGTGGCGGGGGCGACCACGACGAGATCGGCGGCCTGGCCGATACGGACGTGCGGGACCTCGTGGACGGACTCCCAGACCTCGGTGGTGGCCGGGTTTCCGGACAGCGCCGACCAGGTGGCCTCGCCGACGAAGTGCAGCGCCGAGGCGGTCGGCACGACCCGTACGTCGTGCCCGGACTCGGTCAGCCGCCGCAGCAGCTCACACGCCTTGTACGCGGCGATCCCGCCGCTGACCCCAAGGACGACCCTGGGCCGCTCCCGCTCACGCTTGTCCATCGCTTCGCCGCTCCCCGGCCTAGGTCCGTCCGTATGCCCCTATGACACACCAAGGGCCCGGCGGTCGCGCCGCCGGGCCCTTGGTGCATTCGTTCCGCTGCTTACTGAGCCGGGCCCTCGATGGCCTCGGAGGTCAGCAGACCCGCGTTGATCTCGCGGAGCGCGATCGACAGGGGCTTCTCGTGGACGTGGGTGTCCACGAGCGGGCCGACGTACTCGAGCAGGCCCTCGCCGAGCTGCGAGTAGTACGCGTTGATCTGACGCGCGCGCTTGGCGGCGTAGATCACAAGGCTGTACTTCGAATCGGTGGCCTCGAGAAGCTCATCAATGGGCGGGTTGATGATGCCCTCGGGTGCAGTGATGGAAGAGGACACTCTCTACCTTCCGAAGGGGGATGAAGCGGGGGTGTAGCGAAAAGTCTCGGACGATCCGGGGAGCTACGCGGTCAGCCGCTGGAGTTCTGGTCTCCGGATCGATTCAGCATCAAGGCTAGCAGCTCACGGCTGACGTCCTCGACGGAGGTGTTGACAAGCGTCACATCGAACTCTTTCTCCGCTGCCAGCTCGACCCTGGCGGCGGCCAGCCGACGCTCGATGACCTCCGGCGCCTCCGTGCCCCGGCCGGTGAGCCGGCGGACCAGCTCGTCCCAGCTCGGCGGGGCCAGGAAGACCAGATTCGCCTCCGGCATGGACTCACGAACCTGGCGGGCGCCCTGGAGGTCGATCTCCAGCAGGACCGGCTCCCCGGCCTCCAGGCGGTCCAGCACCGCCTTGCGGGGGGTGCCGTAGCGGTTGCCCGCGAATTCCGCCCACTCGAGCAGCTCACCGTTGGCGATGAGCTTGTCGAATTCTCCGTCGTCGACGAAGAAGTAGTGGACACCGTGCCGCTCCCCGGGCCGCGGCTTGCGGGTGGTGGCCGAAACCGAGAGCCAGACCTCGGGGTGGACCTTGCGCATATGCGCGACGACCGTGCTCTTGCCGACCCCGGAGGGGCCGGAGAGCACGGTCAGTCGCGGTTGTCTGGCCGGGGGCGCGGGGGTCGTCCCCCCGGAGACTGCAGAACTCATGCAGCGATTATTCCAGCTTCCCGGTGATGCCGGAAAATTCAGGAAGCAGTGCTGCCGAACTCGCGCTCCAGCGACGCGATCTGGTTGGAGCCAAGACCCCGGACTCGGCGGCTCTCGGAGATCCCGAGTCGCTCCATGATCTGCTTGGCGCGGACCTTGCCGACGCCCGGCAGGGACTCAAGGAGCGCGGAGACCTTCATCTTGCCGATGACGTCGTTCTCCTGGCCCTGCTTGATGACCTCATGGAGGGAAGCACCGGAGTGCTTGAGCCGATTCTTGACCTCGGCGCGCTCCCGGCGAGCCGCGGCGGCCTTCTCGAGCGCGGCTGCGCGCTGTTCAGGGGTAAGGGGCGGAAGAGCCACGCCTACGTCACCTCGGATGTCGAACTGTCGGATACGGACCGGTGTGGAACCTAGTCGCCCCGCATCAGCGGAGCAACGAGCAACGCGCTTACGTGCAGTGCTCTCGTCGGAGACTAGCGCCAGAGGGCGCCGGAGTCAGCGAGAACAAGCGAAAAGTCCTGGTCAGACTCTGCTGACCAGGACAATTCGGGACCAAAGTCCCCGTCGGAAGGCTCTCAATCGAGCGCGGTGCGCACTTCCTCGGTGAATCGGGCCGCCGCGTCGCGCAGAGCTGCGGTGTCCGGGCCGTGCCGCAGCACCCCCCGGCTGACGCTCGGCACGACGTTGCGCACGGCGTCACCGAAGACCTTCGGGAGGTCGGCGGGGGTGGCGCCCTGGGCACCGATGCCGGGTGCGAGCAGCGGGCCGTTGATCGCCAGGTCGAACGAGGAGAGATCGCCGAGCGTGGCGCCGACGACCGCGCCGAAGGAGCCCAGCGGCTCGGCACCGGCGTTCTCGGCCGCGAGGTGGCCGAGCATGGTCGCGGCGAGCGTGCGGCCGTCCTCGCGCACCGCCCGCTGGACCTCGGCGCCCTCCGGGTTGGAGGTGAGGGCGAGGACGAAGAGCCCGGCGCCGCTCTCGCGGGCCAGGTCGACGGCCGGCTTCAGCGAGCCGTAGCCGAGGTACGGAGACACGGTGAGCGCGTCGGAGAACAGCGGCGAGTCCTTGCGCAGGTAGGTCTCGGCGTAGGCGGCCATGGTCGAGCCGATGTCGCCGCGCTTGGCGTCCATCAGGACCAGGGCGCCGCGCTCGCGCGCCTCCTCGACGGCGGTCTCCAGTACGGCGAGGCCGCGTGAGCCGAAGCGCTCGAAGAAGGCGGACTGTGGCTTGAAGACGGCGACCGTCTCGCCGAGGGACTCCACGACGGTCCGGGTGAACCGCGCCAGGCCCGCGACATCGTCGTTCAGGCCCCAGTCGGCCAGCAGCGAGGCGTGCGGGTCGATGCCGACGCAGAGCGGGCCGCGCTCGTCCATGGCACGGCGCAGGCGGGCCCCGAAGGGGTTCGCAGACGAATCCTGCGGCCCGGAGGGACTCGGTGAGGGGTGGTGGTCGGGCGACGGGCGGGCGCCGAAGGGCTCGGTCATGCGGTCACCTTCTTGTGCTCGGCGCCGATGGCATCGGCGAGGGTGGCGTACGGGCTGTTGCGCAGACGGGCAGCGAGGCCCTTGTGGATCGCGCGGCACCAGAACGGGCCCTGGTAGATGAAGGCGCTGTAGCCCTGGACGAGGGTGGCGCCGGCGAGGATGCGCTGCCAGGCGTCCTCGGCGTTCTCGATGCCGCCCACCCCGACGAGGGTGATCCGGTCGCCGACCCGGGCGTAGAGGCGGCGCAGGACCTCCAGGGAGCGCTCCTTGACGGGCGCGCCGGAGAGTCCGCCGGTCTCGGCGACCAGCCGGGGGTCGGAGGTCAGGCCGAGGCCCTCGCGGGCGATGGTGGTGTTGGTGGCGATGATCCCGTCCAGGCCCAGCTCGACGGCCAGGTCGGCGACCGCGTCCACGTCCGCGTCGGCGAGGTCGGGAGCGATCTTGACCAGCAGCGGGACCCGGCGCTCGGTGACCGTGCGGTCGGCGGCCTCGCGTACGGCCGTCAGCAGCGGGCGGAGGTGGTCGACGGCCTGGAGGTTGCGCAGCCCCGGGGTGTTCGGGGAGGAGACGTTGACCACCAGGTAGTCGGCGTGCCGGGCGAGGCGCTCGGTGGAGGTGACGTAGTCGGCGGTGGCCTCGGCCTCCGGTACGACCTTGGTCTTGCCGATGTTGACGCCGACGGTGGCCGGGAAAACGGGGTTGCGGGCGGCCAGACGGGCCGCCACGGACGCCGAGCCGTCGTTGTTGAAGCCCATCCGGTTGATCAGCGCGCGGTCCGGTACGAGCCGGAACAGACGCTTCTTGGGGTTGCCGGGCTGCGGCTGGGCGGTGACCGTGCCGATCTCGACGTGGTCAAAGCCGAGCATGGTCATCCCGTCGATGGCGACGGCGTTCTTGTCGAAGCCGGCGGCCAGGCCGAAGGGGCCGTGCATCCGGCGGCCCAGGGCCTCGGTGCGCAGCTCCTTGTAGCGGGGCGCGAGGGCGGCCGCCAGGAAGGTGCGCAGCACGGGGAGGCGCACGGCCAGCTGGATCCAGCGGAAGGCCAGGTGGTGGGCCTGCTCGGGGTCCATGCGCTTGAAGATCAGGTGGAAGAAGAGGCGGTACATCGTCGGGTGGGCCTTCCGGGGTGAGGAGCGAGGGGGCACGAAGAGGGGGACACCGCATCGGTGTCCCCCTCCTGGCCGCTACTCCTCGCGGGCCGCGGTGAGATGTTCGGCGTGTTCCTGGAGGGAACGCACGCCCACATCACCGCGGGACATGGCCTCGATGCCCTGGACCGCGGCCGCCAGCGCCTGGACCGTGGTCAGGCAGGGCACGGCGCGGGCCACCGCGGCGGTGCGGATGTCGTAGCCGTCCAGCCGGCCGCCGGTGCCGTAGGGGGTGTTGACGATCAGGTCGACCTGGCCGTCGTGGATCAGCTGGACGATGGTCTTCTCACCGTCCGGGCCCTCGCCCTCGGACTGCTTGCGCACCACGGTGGCGTTGATGCCGTTGCGGCGCAGCACCTCGGCGGTGCCGGAGGTGGCGAGCAGCTCGAAGCCGTGCGCGACCAGTTCGCGGGCCGGGAAGATCATCGAGCGCTTGTCGCGGTTGGCGACCGAGACGAAGGCGCGGCCCTTGGTGGGCAGTGCCCCGTAGGCGCCGGTCTGCGACTTGGCGTAGGCGGTGCCGAAGACCGAGTCGATACCCATGACCTCGCCGGTGGAGCGCATCTCCGGGCCGAGGATGGTGTCCACACCGCGGCCGTGGATGTCGCGGAACCGCGACCAGGGCATCACGGCTTCCTTGACGGAGATCGGCGCGTCCAGCGGCAGGGTGCCGCCGTCGCCGGTCCTGGGCAGCATGCCCTCGGCGCGCAGCTCGGCGATGGTCGCGCCCAGCGAGATCCGGGCGGCGGCCTTGGCCAGCGGCACCGCGGTGGCCTTCGAGGTGAAGGGCACCGTACGGGAGGCGCGCGGGTTGGCCTCCAGGACGTAGAGGATGTCGCCGGCCATCGCGAACTGGATGTTGATCAGGCCGCGGACGCCGACGCCCTCGGCGATCGCCTCCGTCGAGGCCCGCAGGCGCTTGATGTCGAAGCCGCCGAGGGTGATCGGGGGCAGCGCGCAGGCGGAGTCGCCGGAGTGGATGCCGGCCTCCTCGATGTGCTCCATGACACCGCCGAGGTAGAGCTCGGTGCCGTCGTAGAGCGCGTCGACGTCGATCTCGATGGCGTCGTCGAGGAACCGGTCGATGAGGACCGGGTGGCGGTCGATCAGGCCGGCGTGGCGGGTGAGGTACTCGCCCAGCGACGGCTCGTCGTAGACGATCTCCATACCGCGGCCGCCGAGCACGTAGGACGGGCGGACCATGACCGGGTAGCCGATCTCGGTGGCGATCCGCTTGGCCTCGTCGAAGGAGAAGGCGGTGCCGTACTTGGGGGCGGGCAGCCCGGCCTCGGTGAGCACCCGGCCGAAGGCGCCGCGCTCCTCGGCGAGGTCGATCGCCTCGGGCGAGGTGCCGACGATCGGCACGCCGTTGTCCTTGAGCGCCTGCGCCAGGCCGAGCGGGGTCTGCCCGCCGAGCTGGACGATGACGCCGGCGACCGGTCCTGCCTGGGTCTCGGCGTGCACGACCTCCAGGACGTCCTCCAGGGTGAGCGGCTCGAAGTAGAGCCGGTCGGAGGTGTCGTAGTCCGTGGAGACGGTCTCCGGGTTGCAGTTGACCATCACGGTCTCGTAGCCGGCGTCGCTGAGCGCGAACGAGGCGTGGACGCAGGAGTAGTCGAACTCGATGCCCTGGCCGATGCGGTTGGGCCCGGAGCCGAGGATGATCACGGCCGGCTTCTCGCGGGGCGCGACCTCGCTCTCCTCGTCGTAGGAGGAGTAGAAGTACGGGGTCTTCGCGGCGAATTCGGCGGCGCAGGTGTCGACCGTCTTGTAGACCGGGCGGACACCGAGGGCGTGCCGGACCTCGCGGACGACGTCCTCGCGCAGCCCCCGGATCGCGGCGATCTGGGCGTCGGAGAAGCCGTAGCGCTTTGCGTCCGCAAGGATCTCCGGGTGGAGCTTCTCGGCGGCCGCGATCTCGTCCGCGATCTCCTTGACCAGGAAGAGCTGGTCGACGAACCAGGGGTCGATCTTCGTGGCGTCGAAGACCTCCTGGGGCGTGGCACCGGCCCGGATCGCCGCCATGACGGTGTTGATCCGGCCGTCGGTGGGGACCTGGGCCTTCTCCAGCAGCGCGGCCTTCTCGCCCGGCTCGCCGACGAAGTCGAACTGACTGCCCTTCTTCTCCAGGGAGCGCAGGGCCTTGTTGAGCGCCTCGGGGAAGTTACGGCCGATGGCCATGGCCTCGCCGACCGACTTCATGGTCGTGGTGAGGGTGGCGTCGGCGGCCGGGAACTTCTCGAAGGCGAAGCGCGGCACCTTGACGACGACATA
Source organism: Streptomyces sp. NRRL S-1813 (assembly GCF_000719605.1). NCBI lineage: Bacteria > Bacillati > Actinomycetota > Actinomycetes > Kitasatosporales > Streptomycetaceae > Streptomyces > Streptomyces sp. NRRL S-1813. The sequence goes on along the minus strand of NZ_JOHB01000012.1, from coordinate 189,913 downwards.
GTCGAGGGTCGGCTCGAAGGAGGCCGGGGTCTTCTCGGTGATGTCGTTGGGGATCTCGTCGAGGGTGTAGCCGACGGCGAGCCGGGCGGCGATCTTCGCGATCGGGAAGCCGGTAGCCTTGGACGCCAGCGCCGACGAGCGCGAGACGCGGGGGTTCATCTCGATGACGATGACCCGGCCGTCCTCGGGGTTGACCGCAAACTGGATGTTGCAGCCGCCGGTGTCGACGCCGACCTCGCGGATCACCGCGATGCCGATGTCCCGCAGGGTCTGGTACTCACGGTCGGTGAGCGTCATCGCCGGGGCGACGGTGATCGAGTCACCGGTGTGCACGCCCATCGGGTCGAAGTTCTCGATGGAGCAGACGACCACGACGTTGTCGTTCTTGTCGCGCATCAGTTCCAGCTCGTACTCCTTCCAGCCGAGGATGGACTCCTCCAGGAGCACCTCGGTGGTCGGCGAGAGCGTCAGGCCCTGGCCGGCGATCCGGCGCAGCTCCTCCTCGTCGTGCGCGAAGCCGGAGCCGGCGCCGCCCATGGTGAAGGAGGGGCGGACGACGACGGGGTAGCCGCCGAGCTCGTCGACGCCCGCCAGGACGTCGTCCATGGAGTGGCAGATGACCGAGCGGGCGGACTCGCCGTGGCCGATCTTGGTGCGGACGGCCTCGACGACCTCCTTGAACAGGTCGCGGTCCTCGCCCTTGTTGATCGCCTCGACGTTCGCGCCGATCAGCTCGACGCCGTACTTGTCGAGGGTGCCGGACTCGTGCAGGGAGATCGCGGTGTTCAGGGCCGTCTGGCCGCCCAGGGTGGGCAGGAGCGCGTCCGGGCGCTCCTTGGCGATGATCTTCTCGACGAAGTCCGGGGTGATCGGCTCGACGTAGGTGGCGTCGGCGATCTCCGGGTCGGTCATGATCGTCGCCGGGTTGGAGTTCACCAGGATGACGCGCAGGCCCTCGGACTTGAGGACCCGGCAGGCCTGGGTGCCGGAGTAGTCGAACTCGGCGGCCTGGCCGATGACGATCGGGCCGGAGCCGATGACCAGGACGGACTGGATATCGGTGCGCTTAGGCACGCTGGCCCTCCATCAGGGAAACGAAGCGGTCGAAGAGGTACGCGGCGTCGTGCGGACCCGCGGCGGCTTCGGGGTGGTACTGGACGCTGAAGGCCGGCTGGTCGAGGAGGTGCAGACCCTCCACCACGTTGTCGTTCAGGCAGACGTGGGAGACCTCGGCGCGGCCGAAGGGGGTGTCGGAGATCTTGTCGAGCGGGGCGTCGACGGCGAACCCGTGGTTGTGCGCGGTGACCTCGACCTTGCCGGTCGTACGGTCCTGCACCGGCTGGTTGATGCCGCGGTGCCCGTACTTGAGCTTGTAGGTGCCGAAGCCCAGCGCGCGGCCCAGGATCTGGTTGCCGAAGCAGATGCCGAACAGCGGCGTCTTCCGCTCCAGGACGCCCTGCATGACGGAGACCGGGTGGCCGGCGGTGGCCGGGTCGCCGGGGCCGTTGGAGAAGAACACGCCGTCCGGGTTCACCGCGTAGACGTCCTCGACGGTGGCGGTGGCGGGCAGGACGTGCACCTCGATGCCGCGCTCGGCCATCCGGTGCGGGGTCATGCCCTTGATGCCCAGGTCGATCGCGGCGACGGTGAACTTCGCCGCACCGACCGGGACGGCTGCGCCGTCGGGGCCGATCGCCGGGACGACGTAGGACTCCTTGGTGGCGACCTGCGTGGAGAGGTCGGCGCCCTCCATCTCGGGGGCCTGGCGGACCTTGGCCAGCATCGTGCCCTCGTCGGGCAGCGCCTCGCCGGAGAAGATGCCGACCCGCATGGCACCGCGCTCGCGCAGATGGCGGGTCAGAGCCCGGGTGTCGACGCCGCTGATGCCGACGACGCCCTGGGCGACCAGCTCGTCGTCCAGCGAGCGCACCGAGCGCCAGTTGGACGGGATACGGGCGGGGTCGCGGACGACATAGCCGGAGACCCAGATCCGCTGCGACTCGGGGTCCTCGTCGTTCACACCGGTGTTGCCGATGTGCGGGGCGGTCATGACGACCACCTGGCGGTGGTACGAGGGATCGGTCAGCGTCTCCTGGTAGCCGGTCATGCCGGTGGAGAACACCGCTTCGCCGAAGGTCTCCCCCACCGCCCCGTAGGCGCGGCCGCGGAAGCTGCGGCCGTCCTCCAGGACGAGAACGGCGGGGAGCCCCCTTGTGCCGTGGGCGGTACCCCTGGTGGAGGTCGTCATCGTGCGCCTTCCGTTTCGGTGTGCTCGGTGGTGCTGGTGTGGTGCTCGGTGGTGCTGAGTTCGTTGAGGGCCTCGACCCAGGCCGGGTGCTCGTCCGCACGGTCGGAGCGGAAGCCGGAGTCGATCTGCCGGCCGCCGTGCTCCCAGGTGACGATCAGCAGGCCGCCCTCGGTCAGGACCTTGCCGGCGATGCCCTTGTCGAGGCGGGCGCCGCGCAGTGCGGCGGCCGGCACGAAGAAGTCCGCGGCGCCCGGCCGTACGACGTCCAGCCCCTGGTCGGTGAGGGTCAGCTCGGCGCGGCTGCGGGTGCCCAGACCGCGCGCCACGATCCGGTCGAGCCACTGCCCGGCGGTGGTGGACCCGTGGTAGCGGCCAGACATGGTCAGCGGCGGCTTGCCGCCTCCACCCGGGGTGGTGGCGGGCGAGGGGCCGGCCGTCAGCAGCGGGCTGCCGGAGTTCTCCGGGGTGGCGGGCAGCTCGGGCAGATCGCCCTGGAGCGTGCCGCGCCACTTCCAGCCCTGACGCATCAGCCAGTAGACGAAGACGATGAAGACCAGCAGGCCGACGACCCAGCCGATCCGTGCGGCCCAGTCGGTGACCGGCGCGGACTTCTGCGCTTCGGCCAAATGGATCAGTGGAGGAGTCACGCCAGCTTCCCGTCGACGACCGTTGCCCGGCCCCGCAGGAAGGTGTGGGTGACGCGCCCCGGCAGCTCACGGCCCTCGTAGGGGGTGTTGCGGCTGCGGGAGGCGAAGCCCGCGGGGTCCACCTCTCCACGGTAAGCGGAATCGAGCAGTGTGAGGTTGGCGGGCTCACCAGCCGAGACGGGGCGGCCGTGGCCCTCCAGGCGGCCGATGTGCGCCGGGCGGAAGGACATCCGGTCGGCGACGCCGGCCCAGTCCAGCAGTCCGCTGTCGACCATCGTGTGCTGGACGACGGAGAGCGCGGTCTCCAGGCCGACCATGCCCATGGCCGCCGCGCCCCACTCGCAGTCCTTGTCCTCGTGCGGGTGCGGGGCATGGTCGGTGGCGACGCAGTCGATGGTGCCGTCGGCGAGCGCCTCGCGCAGCGCCAGGACGTCGGCCTCGGTGCGCAGCGGCGGGTTCACCTTGTAGACGGGGTTGTAGCTGCGGACGAGCTCGTCGGTGAGCAGCAGGTGGTGCGGGGTGACCTCGGCGGTGACGTTCCAGCCCTTGGACTTGGCCCAGCGGACGATCTCGACCGAGCCGGCCGTCGACAGGTGGCAGATGTGGACGCGGGAGCCGACGTGCGCGGCGAGCAGCACATCGCGGGCGATGATCGACTCCTCGGCGACCGCGGGCCAGCCGCCGAGGCCCAGCTCGGCCGAGACGATGCCCTCGTTCATCTGGGCGCCCTCGGTGAGCCGGGGCTCCTGGGCGTGCTGGGCGACGACACCGTCGAAGGCCTTCACGTACTCCAGGGCGCGCCGCATGATCACGGCGTCGTCCACACACTTGCCGTCGTCGGAGAAGACCCGGACGCCGGCCGCGGAGTCGTGCATCGCGCCCAGCTCGGCGAGCTTCTTGCCCTCCAGGCCGACGGTGACCGCACCGACGGGCTGGACGTCGCAGTAGCCGGACTCCTTGCCCAGCCGCCAGACCTGCTCGACGACGCCCGCGGTGTCCGCGACGGGGAAGGTGTTGGCCATGGCGTGGACGGCGGTGAAGCCGCCGACGGCGGCGGCCTTCGTGCCGGTCAGCACGGTCTCGGAGTCCTCGCGGCCCGGCTCGCGCAGGTGGGTGTGGAGATCGACCAGGCCCGGCAGCAGGATCTTGCCGTCCGCCTCGATGACCTGTGCGCCCTCGGCGCTCAGCCCGGTGCCGACCTCCGCGACGGTCTCACCGTCGATCAGCACGTCCTGCGGCTCGCCACCGAGGACCTTCGCCCCGCGAATAAGGATCTTGCTCATGATTACTTGCTCTCCTCGGTGCGCATGCTGGTGCCGTTGCCGGCGGTGAGGGCGGGCTCGTTGCCGCCCAGAAGCAGATAGAGAACGGCCATCCGGATGCTGACGCCGTTGGTGACCTGTTCGACGGCGGTGCAACGGGGCGAGTCGGCGACCTGCGCGGTGATCTCCATGCCGCGGTTCATCGGCCCGGGGTGCATCACGATCGCGTGCTCGGGCATACGGGCCATCCGGTCGCCGTCGAGACCGTAGCGCCGCGCGTACTCCCGCTCCGTCGGGAAGAACGCCGCGTTCATCCGCTCGCGCTGGACGCGCAGCATCATCACCGCGTCGGACTTGGCGACCACCGCGTCCAGGTCGTACGAGACCTCGCAGGGCCACTGCTCCACGCCGATCGGCACCAGCGTCGGCGGTGCGACCAGGGTGACCTCGGCGCCGAGCGTGGTCAGCAGATGAACGTTGGAGCGGGCGACCCGGCTGTGCAGGATGTCGCCGACGATGGTGATGCGGCGGCCGGAGAGGTCCTGGCCCACGCCCGCGTCGACGCCGACCAGGCGACGGCGCATCGTGAAGGCGTCGAGCAGCGCCTGGGTGGGGTGTTCGTGGGTGCCGTCACCGGCGTTCACCACGGAGCCGCCGATCCAGCCGGAGGTCGCCAGGCGGTGCGGGGCGCCGGAATCGTGGTGCCGGATGACCACGGCGTCCGCGCCCATCGCCTCCAGGGTGAGGGCGGTGTCCTTGAGCGACTCGCCCTTGGAGACCGACGAGCCCTTGGCGGAGAAGTTGATGACGTCGGCGGAGAGGCGCTTCGCCGCGGCTTCGAACGAGATACGGGTGCGGGTCGAGTCCTCGAAGAAGAGGTTGACGACGGTGCGCCCGCGCAGGGTGGGGAGCTTCTTGATCGGCCGGTCGGCGACCCGGGCCATCTCCTCGGCGGTGTCGAGGATCAGAACGGCGTCGTCGCGCGTGAGGTCGGCGGCCGAGATGAGGTGACGCTTCATCCGGTTTTCTCCGTGAGTGAAGGAGGTGTACGGGAATGTCCGTCGAGCAGGCATGCCTGCGGGCCCGGGGTCACCGGGTCCGTCAGCGGTGCGCTAACGCTCGCCGGCCGGGGCGGTGTGCTTCAGGCCGAGCAGCACGGCGTCCCGGCCGTCCTCCTCGGTGAGCTGGACCTTGACCGTCTCCCGCAGCGACGTGGGGAGGTTCTTGCCTACGTAGTCGGCGCGGATCGGCAGTTCGCGGTGGCCGCGGTCGACGAGGACCGCCAGCTGCACGGCGCGCGGCCGTCCGATGTCGCCCAGCGCGTCCAGCGCGGCGCGGATGGTGCGGCCGGAGAAGAGGACGTCGTCGACGAGCAGGACGACCCGGCCCTCGACGCCGTCGGCGGGGATGTCCGTGCGGGCGAGCGTGCGGGCCGGGCCCAGGCGCAGGTCGTCGCGGTACATCGTGATGTCGAGCGAGCCGACCGGGACCGTACGGCCGGTGATCTCTTCGAGCTTGGCAGCGAGCCGCCGGGCGAGGAAGACGCCGCGGGTCGGGATCCCCAGGAGCACCACATCGTCCGCGCCCTTGGCGCGCTCGACGATTTCATGGGCGATACGGGTGAGCATCCGCGCGATGTCCGGGCCTTCGAGCACCGGCCGTGCGGGGAGCTGAGCTGTCGTGTCGGAACTGCTTGCGTCCATATGAAACGGACCTCCTTCTCCGCCTCACGGGACGGACCTTAAAGGACGTCGAAATTACACAGCCCAGGCTATCAGGAGCCCCCTCAGGAGCCGTCCGCACCCCTGACGGGTGAGGGTCTGCCCCGTTCCGCTTGACGAAGTCAGATTACGCTGCGTAACCTCACAGTGAGTTACCAGCCCGCGGCGGAGCCGCATGTCGATACAGCCGTCTGGGGAGTTTTATGTCCAGCGAATACGCCAAACAGCTCGGGGCCAAGCTCCGTGCCATCCGCACCCAGCAGGGCCTTTCTCTCCACGGCGTCGAGGAGAAGTCCCAGGGCCGCTGGAAGGCCGTGGTGGTGGGTTCGTACGAGCGCGGCGACCGTGCCGTGACCGTACAGCGCCTTGCCGAGCTGGCGGACTTCTACGGCGTCCCGGTGCAGGAACTGCTGCCGGGCACGACACCGGGCGGAGCGGCCGAGCCGCCGCCGAAGCTGGTGCTCGACCTGGAGCGCCTCGCCCATGTCCCGCAGGAGAAGGCCGGCCCGCTCCAGCGCTACGCCGCCACCATCCAGAGCCAGCGCGGTGACTACAACGGCAAGGTCCTCTCGATCCGCCAGGACGACCTGCGCACCCTCGCGGTCATCTACGACCAGTCGCCCTCGGTGCTGACCGAGCAGCTGATCAGCTGGGGCGTGCTCGACGCCGAAGCACGCCGCGCCGTGCAGCACGACGAGATCTGACCCCCCGCACCACCAGCAGAAACGTACCGCCGCTCCGGTCTGCCGGGCGGCGGTTTCTGCGTACCGGCGCACTGACGGCGCACACCGGCGGCGCGCAGTGCACCAGGAGAGCCCCCGTATGCCGTTCTGCGGGCATGCGAAGGGCCCGGAGCATCACCCATCACTCCGGGCCCGTTCACACGCTCTGCCGACCGCCTACTACGCCTCGCGCCGCAGGCTCGGCTTCAGCTCCTTGAGCCGGCCGAGGAGGCCGTTGACGAAGGCCGGGGAATCGTCCGTGGAGAACTCCCTGGCGAGCTGCACAGCTTCGTCGAGCGCCACGGCGTCCGGCGTGTCGTCCACCCAGAGCAGCTCATAGGCGCCTAGCCGCAGAATGCTGCGGTCGGCCGCCGGCATCCGGTCGAGGTCCCAGTCGACCGCGTAGGTGGAGATCAGCTCGTCGATGCGGGCCACATGATCCGCATACCCCTCGACCAACTGGAGGGTGTATTCGTTCACCGGCGGCTGCCGTGGGTCGGTCCGGGCGTGCCGCATCCAGTCCGCGAGCACGGACTGCACATCGGCACCGCGCTGGTCGGCCTCGAAGAGAATCTGGAAGGCGCGCTTACGGGCCTTGGTACGGGCAGCCACGGTTAGCTGTTCACCCGGCCGAGGTAGTCGCCCGTGCGAGTGTCGACCTTGATCTTCTCGCCCTCGGTGATGAAGAGCGGCACCTGGATCTCGTAGCCGGTCTCCAGCGTGGCGGGCTTGGAGCCGCCGGTGGAGCGGTCGCCCTGGACGCCGGGCTCGGTGTGCTGGATGACGAGCTCGACGGCGGCCGGCAGCTCGACGTAGAGCACCTCGCCCTCGTGCTGCGCCACGACGGCCTCGAAGCCCTCGAGGAGGAAGTTCGCGGCGTCACCGACGGCCTTGCGGTCGACCATCAGCTGGTCGTAGGTGTCCATGTCCATGAAGACGAAGTACTCGCCGTCCATGTACGAGAACTGCATCCCACGCTTGTCGACAGTGGCCGTCTCGACCTTCACACCGGCATTGAAGGTCTTGTCCACCACCTTGCCGGAGAGCACATTCTTCAGCTTGGTGCGGACGAAGGCCGGGCCCTTACCGGGCTTGACGTGCTGGAACTCGACGACGGACCAGAGCTGGCCCCCTTCGAGCTTGAGCACCAGGCCGTTCTTGAGGTCGTTCGTGGAAGCCACGGTTGCGGAATCTCCTGGACTGCAGGTGGTGGGTACCTCGAAGCCGTACGCCGCAAGCCGTGGGGCTCACAGCGCGAGCAGCTCCTTGGTCGTGATCGTGAGTAGCTCGGGTCCGCCGTCCGCCTCGGGGCGGACGACGAGGGTGTCGTCGATCCGGACACCCCCACGGCCCGGGATGTGAACCCCCGGCTCGACGGTGACCGGCACGCAAGCGTCCAGTTTACCCATGGCCGCAGGCGACAATTGAGGGTCCTCGTCGATTTCGAGTCCCACGCCGTGCCCGGTCCACGCCCCGAGCCGCTCACCGTACCCCGCCGCGTCCAGCACATGGCGGGTCACCCGGTCCACGTCACGGCACTCCACACCCGGCGCCAGCGCCTCGCGACCGGCCCGCTGGGCTGCGAAAACAAGGTCGTACAGCTCGATCTGCCAGTCCGAGGGCGTGGTGCCGATGACGAAGGTCCGGCCGATCTCACAACGGTAGCCGCGGTAATTGGCGCCCAGGCAGACACTGAGGAAGTCGCCCTCCTCGACCCGCCGGTCGGTGGGCAGATGTCCGGAGCGGCCGGCGTTCGGGCCGGTCGCGACGGACGTGGGGAAGGCCGGGCCGTCCGCGCCGTGGTCGACCAGCCGGCGCTCCAGTTCCAGCGCGAGATGCCGCTCGGTGCGGCCGACCAGGATCGATTCGAGGAGCTCTCCCAGGGCCTGGTCGGAGATCTCGGCGGCGATCCGCAGACAGGCGATCTCCTCGTCGTCCTTCACCAGCCGCTGCCCCTCGACCGCGCAGGCCAGGTCGGTCAGCCGCAGCCGGGGCGCGACCTGGGAGAGCGCACGGTGCCGGGTGACGGTGAGGTGGTGCTCCTCGACGGCCAGGGTGTCCGCACCGGCCGTCGCGGCCAGGTCGGCGCCGGCCACGACCGGGTCGCCACCGCGGCTGGGCAGCACCGACACCCGGACGTCGTCGGCCGGCCGGCCCTCGGCGGGATCACCGCTCAGCGGTCTGCCGCACAGCAGCACATCGTCGGCCGGACCGAGCAGCAGCGCGGCGCCGGGCGGTGCGCAGCCCGTGAGGTAGCGGACGTTCGCGGGGCGCGAGATCAGTGCGGCGGCACTTCCGGTTGCGGCGCAGCGGTCGCGCAGCCGCGTGCGCCGGGCCGCGTACAACTCGGACATATCACGAGCGTACGGCCGGTCCCCCGAGGCGGCCGGTCGAGCGGGGCCGCCCGGGGGACCGGGCCGGTGCCGCCCGCTACCAGCTCGGCGGGCTGGCGATGCTGCGGGCGACGACGTCGTCCAGCACCCGCACGGTCGTGGCGACATCGTGCTGGGAGTTGTCGATGATCGGCAGGCCCGAGCCGTACCAGCCGGCCATCCGCCCGTGGATCCTGGCCACTTCTTCGTCGGACAGCCGGCGGTTGCCGCTGCGCCGGGCGTTGCGCTCCAGGACGATCTCCAGGCCGGGCAGCAGCACGATCGGCAGCAGGCCGGGGCCCACATGGCGCTTCCAGCCGCCGAGGCCGACGACCGGGCGGTCGGGGAAGACGGCGTCGTCGAGGATGCAGGAGATGCCGTTGGCGAGGAAGTTGCGGGCCGCGAAGCCGCAGGTGCGGCGGGCGAGGCGGTACTGGGCCTCGGAGTGGTCGTTCCAGCCGGCCTGCGGATCGGCGAAACCGGACCGGACCCATTCGCGGACGTCGTCGAGGCTGATGTGCGCGGTCGGCACCCGCCGGCTGTCGGCCCAGTGGCGCGCCACACTGGTCTTGCCGGCCCCGGCCGGACCGATGAGCAGCACCGCGACGGCCGCCAGCGTGGCGTCCGGCGCTGCGGTGTCGGTGGGCGGGCTGGGCAGCGGCACCGGGGCGGCCGGGGGGAGCTGCACATGGCCGGTGATGTCCGTGCTGTGTGAGGTGGGCGGGGCCTGCTGGGGCGCGGGCCCGTGCCAGCCCTGACCGGGGGCGGGCGGAGGCGGGGCCGGCGGCGAAGCGGGCGGGGTGTGCTGCCCCGGGTTGGGCGTCCAGTTCATGGCGGCACCGGGTGATGCCTGCCCGCGGGGCGGTGGCAGCGGAGCCCCCACTGCGTACTGCATCCGGTGGCTCTCCGTCTCGTGCGGTCGATGTGGTGCGGTGCTCCGTCGGCCAACGTCGGGTGGGGCTGCCCACCGGACGCCGGGGCTCGGCTGCCCGGTGCGTCCTGCGGTAACCCACCGGCCCGGAGGGGCCGTTGTGCCCCACGGCCGTCGGCGTGGGCGGTGCTGCTGCGAACGGTACCCTCCCGGCCGCGGCCGCAGGGCTTCCTCCCCCGGCGCTCGGTACATGAACGGCCGGGGGTGGAGTGACGTTCCGTGGGGAGGGTCAGCCGTCCAGTTCCTCGGCCAGCGCACGGAGCGCGAGACGGTACGAGCCGATGCCGAAGCCCGCGACCGTACCGCTGGCGACGGCCGCGAGGACCGAATTGTGGCGGAACTCCTCGCGCGCGTACGGGTTCGAGATGTGCACCTCGATCAGCGGGGCGGTGCGCTGGGCGGCCGCGTCCCGCATGCCGTACGAATAGTGCGTGAAGGCACCGGGGTTGATGACGACCGGAATGCGTCCGTCGGCGGCCTCGTGCAGCCAGCGGATCATCTCCCCCTCGTCGTTGGTCTCCCGGACCTCGGCCTCGAACCCCAGCTCCTTGCCCAGCCGGGTGCACTCCTCGACCAGGCCGGCGTAGGACGTGGCGCCGTAGACATCGGGTTCACGGGAGCCCAGCCGGCCGAGGTTGGGGCCGTTGAGGACCAGCACCCGGCGGGTCATGCCGCGATCTCCGCGTGCGCGGCGAGCAGCATGGCCGGGTCCGGGCCCTCCAGGACGGTCGGCTTGGCGAGGCCGTCCAGGACGATGAAGCGCAGCCGGTCACCGCGGGACTTCTTGTCGACCTTCATGGTCTCCAGCAGCTTGGGCCACTGGTCGCCGCGGTAGGTCAGCGGCAGCCCGACGGACTCCAGGACGGAGCGGTGCCGGTCGGCGGTGGCGTCGTCCAGGCGGCCGGCGATCCGGCCGAGTTCGGCGGCGAAGACCATGCCGACGGAGACGGCCGCGCCGTGCCGCCAGTTGTACCGCTCGTTCTTCTCGATGGCGTGCGCCAGGGTGTGGCCGTAGTTGAGGATCTCGCGCAGACCGGACTCCTTGAGGTCCGCGGAGACCACCTCGGCCTTGACCCGGATCGCCCGCTCGATCAGCTCAGCGGTGTGCTCACCGTCCGGGCGCTTGGCGGCCTCCGGGTCCGACTCGATCAGGTCGAGGATCGCCGGGTCGGCGATGAAGCCGGCCTTGATGACCTCGGCCAGACCGGAGACGTAGTCGTGCACCGGCAGCGAGTCGAGCGCGGCCAGGTCGCAGAGGACTCCGGCCGGCGGGTGGAAGGCGCCGACGAGGTTCTTGCCCTCGGCGGTGTTGATGCCGGTCTTGCCGCCGACCGCCGCGTCCACCATGCCCAGGACCGTCGTCGGCACCGCGATCCAGCGCACCCCGCGCAGCCAGGTCGCGGCGACGAAGCCGGCCAGGTCGGTGGTGGCGCCGCCGCCGACGCCGACGAGCACATCGCTGCGGGTGAAGCCGGACTGGCCGAGCGCCTTCCAGCAGTACGCCGCGACCTCGGCGGTCTTGGCCTCCTCGGCGTTCGGCAGCTGGACGGCGATCGCCTCGTAGCCCTGGGAGGCCAGGTCCTCGCGCAGCGCCTCGCCGGTGGCGGCCAGCGCCTCCGGGTGCAGCACCGCGACCCGCTTCGCGCTGTCGCCGATCAGACCCGGGAGTTCGCCGAGCAGCTGCCGTCCGACGAGCACCTCGTACGGGTCGGTGCCCGCCGTGCCGCCGACCTGGATACGGGTGGCCTGCTCCGTCATGCCTGTTCCTCCCTGTGGGCGGCCGGCGGGGTCTGCCCCGCGGCCTGCCGTAGCTCCAAAGCGTCCAGGATCGCCTCGGCGACCTGCGCGGGGCTGCGCTCCGCCGTGCTGATCACTGCGCGCGCCACCTCGGTGTACAGCGGGCGGCGGCGTTCCATCAGCTCACGCCACTGCTTCCGCGGGTTGACGGCCAGCAGCGGGCGGGGCGCGTCGAGGCCCACCCGCTTGACGGCATCGGCGAGTTGGACGTCCAGGAAGACCACCGGCAGGCCGGCCAGCAGCTTGCGGGTGCCGTCGTCCAGGATCGCGCCGCCGCCGAGCGAGAGCACGCCCGGGTGGCTCTCCAGCGCGTCGCGCACCGCGGTCCGCTCCAGTTCGCGGAAGTGCGGCTCGCCCTCGTCGATGAAGATCTCGGCGATCGGCCGGCCGGCCATGGCGACGATATCGGCGTCGGTGTCCCGGTAGCCGACGCCCAGCCGGTCGGCCAGCAGCGCGCCCACCGTCGACTTGCCGGCCCCGGGCGGGCCGACCAGCACGACGAGCGGGGACGTCATTTGATCGCCAGGTTGTCGAGGAAGCTGCGCACATTGCGGCGGGTCTCGGGCACGCTGTCGCCGCCGAACTTCTCCAGCACCGCGTCCGCCAGCACGAGGGCCACCATCGCCTCGGCGACGATGCCCGCGGCGGGCACCGCGCAGACGTCCGAGCGCTGGTGGTGCGCCTTGGCCGCTTCACCGGTGGTCACATCGATGGTCGCCAGCGCCTTCGGCACCGTCGCGATCGGCTTCATCGCGGCGCGCACCCGCAGCAGCTCGCCGGTCGTCAGCCCGCCCTCGGTGCCGCCGGAGCGGCCCGAGCTGCGCTTGATCCCGTCGTCGGTCGAGAGGATCTCGTCATGGGCCTTCGAGCCCGGCACCCGCGCCAGGTCGAAGCCGTCACCGACCTCGACGCCCTTGATCGCCTGGATGCCCATGAGGGCGGACGCCAGCCGGGCGTCCAGACGCCGGTCCCAGTGGACGTGCGAGCCGAGGCCCACGGGCACGCCGTACGCCAGCACCTCGACCACGCCGCCGAGGGTGTCGCCGTCCTTGTGGGCCTGGTCGATCTCGGCCACCATCGCCTTGCTCGCGTCCGCGTCCAGGCAGCGCACCGGGTCGGCGTCCAGCTTCTCCACGTCGGAGGGCTTCGGGTAGACCCCGTACGGGGCCTTGGCCGCGGCCAGCTCGACGACGTGCGAGACGATCTCGATGCCGGCCGTCTCCTTGAGGAAGGAACGGGCGACGGCCCCCAGGGCGACCCGGGCGGCGGTCTCACGGGCGGAGGCGCGCTCCAGGATCGGGCGGGCCTCGTCGAAGCCGTACTTCTGCATCCCGGCGAGGTCGGCGTGGCCGGGGCGGGGACGGGTCAGCGGCGCGTTACGGGCCAGCGCGGCCAGCTCCTCCGCGTCCACCGGGTCGGCCGCCATCACCTGCTCCCACTTGGGCCACTCGGTGTTGCCGACCATCACGGCCACCGGCGAGCCCAGCGACAGGCCGTGCCGCACCCCGCCCAGGAACGTGACCTGGTCCTGCTCGAACTTCATCCGGGCACCGCGGCCGTAGCCGAGCCGGCGCCGGGCCAGGGCGTCCGCCACCATCGCCGTGGTGATCGGGACTCCGGCCGGAAGGCCCTCCAGCGTCGCCACGAGTGCGGGGCCGTGCGACTCCCCCGCCGTCAGCCAGCGCAACCTGCTCAACGGTGCTCCTCATGTACTGCTCATCCGCATACGGTCTTCCCCCGATCCTCCCACGTCGCGCGCGACGGGCGGCGCCCAGTCCAGGGGGCGGACCGGGCGCGTGAGGACGGAAGGGGCGGGGCGGGACGGACCGGACGGGTCAGCGGGCGGCGAGCGCCGCCTCGCCGGCCGTGCGCATCGCGGCCAGCGGCGCCGGGGACCGCCCCGTCATGTGCTCCATCTGGAGTACGGCCTGGTGGACCAGCAGGTCCAGGCCGCCGACCACGGCGCCGCCACGGGCGGCCCAGGCGGTGGCCAGCGTCGTCGGCCAGGGCTCGTAGAGGACGTCGAAGAGCGTGCCGGGCCGCTCGGGGACGGCTGCGGCGAGCGCGTCGGTGGTGCCCGCCGGGGTCGTGGCGATGGTCAGCGGCGCCTCGAAGGCCGCGGCGGCGTCCTCCCAGGCGGCGGTGCGGACCGTGACGCCCAGCCGCTCGCCCCAGCCGCGCATCTCGTCGGCGCGCGCCCGGCTGCGGACGTACGCGGTGACCTCGCCGGTGCAGATCCGGGAGAGCGCGGCGAGCGCCGAGGAGGCGGTGGCGCCGGCGCCCAGGACCGACGCGCGCTCGACCTGCCGCACGCCGCGTTCGCGCAGCGCGGCGAGCATGCCCGGGATATCGGTGTTGTCGCCGAGGCGGCGCCCGTCGGCGGTGAGGACGACGGTGTTCACCGCCTCGACCGACGCCGCGGTGGCACTGATCTCGTCGAGCAGCGGGATCACCGCGCGCTTGAGCGGCATGGTGAGCGAGAGACCCGCCCAGGTGGCGTCGAGGCGCTCCATGAAGGCGGGCAGCGCCGCTTCATCGACCTCGTGGCGGTCGTACGTCCACTCGCTCAGCCCCAGTTCCCGGTAGGCGGCGCGGTGCAGCACCGGCGAGAGGGAATGGGCAATCGGGGAGCCGAGAACCGCGGCTCGACGTGTGGCGCTCATTGCTTGTTTTTCTCTTGTTCCTTTTCGTAGATGCGCCGGTTCCGCTCGTGCTCTTCGTTCGTCACAGCGAACAGCGTCTTTTCCGGGTTGATCGAGACGAAGTAGTACCAGTTGCCCTTTTCCGGGGCGATGGCCGACTTGAGCGCCACCTCACCCGGATTGCCGATCGGGCCCGGCGGCAGTCCCTTGAACTTGTAGGTGTTGTACGGATCGTTGAAATTCCGCAGATTGTCGACGGATCCGGTGTCCAGGGTGCTCTGGGACTTGGCGTAGTTCACCGTCGAGTCGAAGTCCAGCAGGCCGTACGTCTCGGTGTTGTCCGGCTTGAGGCGGTTGTAGACGACGCGCGCGACCTTGACGAAGTCATGCTTGTACTTGCCTTCGGCCTGCGTGAGGCTGGCGACGGTGAGCAGCTGCATCGGCGAATCGAGCTTGAGCTTGCGCGCATTCCCTTCCAGGTCGTATTTCGTATAGACCTGGTTCGCCCGCGCCACCATCTGCTTCAGGACCGCGGCCGGCTTCGTCTTGCCGCCCACGCTGTACGTGGAGGGGTAGAGGAATCCCTCCAGCGGGTCCTTCAGCTTCGAGGAGTTGTCCGCCCACGACGGGAGCCCGAGGTTCTTGGCCTCGCTCTCGGCGACACCCTCGGTCGTGCCCTTCTTGAGGTGCAGCTTGGTGTCGATGAGTTTGTAGACGTCGGCGGAGCGCAGGCCCTCACGGATCGTCAGGCCGTTACGGCTCTTGGGGTCCAGCATCAGCTCGATGGCCGAGGCCGCCGACATCTGCTTGCGCAGCGAGTACGTACCGGCCTGGAGGCTCTTGTCGCCGGCCGCCTCGGTGAAGGCGCCGACGCTCTTGATGACGCCCTCGCGCTGGAGGATCTGGCCCATGTCCGAGAGCGTCGAACCGTCCGGGATGTCGACCTGGACATCGCCGGACCCCTCGCCCTCGTAGTCGGGGGCCGATCCGAAGTGCGCCATGAAGAAGTCGTAGCCGAAATAGCCGACCGTGCCCACGGCCCCGGCGAAGACCAGCGCGACGACCAGGCAAGCGGTGCCGCTGCGCCGTTTTTTGTTCTTCTTGCCACGGCGCTCGCGGCCGGCCCGGCGCTGTTCGCGCGGGTCGTTGTCGTCGTGGCCGTCGTCCTCGCCGCCACCCGCGAAGAACGCATGCTCCGGCTCCGGCTCGCGGGGTTCCGGTTCGGCCCGCCAGTCGTCGCCGGCGCCGTCGCCCTCGCCGTAGTGCGGCTCCGTCTGCTGCGGATACTGCGGGCTCTGCTGCTGGTACTGCTGCTGTTGTTGCTGCTGCTGCCGCAGATGCTGAGGCTGCGGCGGCGGATAGGCGTCGGGAGTGGCGTAGTAGTCGGGGCTCGTACCGCTGTACGGGTCGACCGGCGGGTGCTGCTGCCCGTAGGGGTCGTACGGCTCGTACGGCAGCTGCCCGCCCTGCGAGGTGTCCCAGCCGCCGTCGTAGTGCTGCTGGGCATACGGGTCGGCCTGCTGCTGGGGGTACCGGGGGGCCGGCTGTCCGTCCCACTGAGGCTGCTGCGCCTGGCCTCCGGAGGAACCCTGGTCTCCGTAGAGCGGGTCCTCGGGGTGCCACGGTTCGGAGCCGTAGCCCCGGCCATACTCGGTCATCGATCCCCTAGAGCCGAGAGGCGGTGCGCTCCGGCCTGGCAGCGCGCTTGCTGTACCCGACCCGCCTCTACTTGCACGCGCGGCTGTTCGAACGCCGCACATCGCGCGGAACGTTACCGTACCGCGATCAGATGACCACTTCGACGCTCTCGCCCGGAGGTTCCCCGGAGACACGTTCGGTCTCCAGCGCGCTCTGGAGGATGACCACCGCCGCCGCCTGGTCGACGACCGAGCGGCCCTTCTTGCTCCGCACGCCCGAGGCCCGCAGGCCCTGGGTCGCGGTGACCGTCGACATCCGCTCGTCGACCAGCCGGACCCCTACGGGTGCGATGTTCCGGGCCATCTCCTGGGCGAAGGCCCGGACCTTGGCCGCGGCCGGCCCCTCTCCCCCATTGAGGGAGCGGGGCAGGCCGACCACGACTTCGAGGGGCTCGTACTCGTCGACGATCGCCTTGAGACGACGGTGTGCTGACGGAACGTCCCGTCCCGGCACGGTCTCGACGGGAGTGGCGAGGACCCCGTCGGGGTCGCACGAGGCGACCCCGATACGGGCGTCCCCGACATCCACCGCGAGGCGTCGGCCGCGTCGCATCTCACTCACGCGCGTCAGGCCGCCTCGGCGACGAGGCGCTCGACGGCCTCGATGGCCTCGGGCACCGCAGCGGCGTTCTGGCCGCCGCCCTGGGCGACGTCCGGCTTGCCGCCGCCACCGCCACCGAGCGTCTTGGCGGCCGTACGAACCAGGTCACCGGCCTTGATGCCGCGCTCGCGGGCGGCCTCGTTGGTGGCGATGACCGTCACCGGGCGGCCGCCCGCCACCGTGAAGAGCGCCACCACGGCGGCCCGGTCGCCGGGGATCCGGCCGCGCACATCGAGCACCAGCTTGCGCAGATCGTCGGCGGAGGTGCCGTCCGGGACCTGACCGGCGGCGAGCGCCACACCGCGGACGTCCTTGGCGCCCGCGGCCAGCCCGGCGGCGGCCTGGAGCACCTTCTCGGCGCGGAACTTCTCGATCTCCTTCTCGGCGTCCTTCAGCTTGGCCAGGACGCCGGAGATCTTCTCGGGCAGCTCCTCCG
The DNA here is from genome assembly GCF_000719605.1 of Streptomyces sp. NRRL S-1813. Classification (NCBI taxonomy): domain Bacteria; kingdom Bacillati; phylum Actinomycetota; class Actinomycetes; order Kitasatosporales; family Streptomycetaceae; genus Streptomyces; species Streptomyces sp. NRRL S-1813. The sequence continues at coordinate 172,837 of NZ_JOHB01000012.1, read as the reverse complement.
GGCGTCCCTTGACCAGCTCGGTGAGCTGGGAGACGACGGTGTGCTCGCGGGCGAGGAACTTGTAGGCGTCCACACCGACCAGCGCCTCGACGCGGCGTACGCCGGAGCCGATGGAGGACTCACCGAGCAGCTTCACCAGACCCAGCTGAGCGGTGTTGTGGACGTGCGTGCCGCCGCACAGCTCCTTGGAGAAGTCACCGATGGTGACCACGCGGACGCGGTCGCCGTACTTCTCGCCGAATTCGGCGATGGCGCCCTGCTTCTTGGCGTCCTCCATGCTCATGACCTCGGCGTGCACGTCGAGCTCGCGGGAGAGCACCTCGTTGATCTTCTGCTCGACGTCCGTGAGGACTCCGCCGGGCACGGCGGCCGGCGAACCGAAGTCGAAGCGGAAGCGGCCCGGGGAGTTCTCCGAGCCGGCCTGCGCGGCCGTCGGGCCGAGGGCGTCGCGCAGCGCCTGGTGCGTGAGGTGGGTGGCGCTGTGGGCGCGGGCGATGGCGCGCCGGCGGGTGATGTCGATGGTGGCGTACGCGGCGGAGCCGAGCACCACCTCACCGACCTGGACGGCGCCCTTGTGGACCGTGACACCGGGCACCGGCTGCTGGACGTCGCGGACCTCGACGACGGCGCCGGAGTCCAGCTTGATCCGGCCGGTGTCGGCGAGCTGGCCGCCGCCCTCGGCGTAGAAGGGGGTGCGGTCCAGGACGACCTCGACCTCGTCGCCCTCATGGGCGGCGGGGGCCGGGACGCCGTTGACCAGCAGGCCGACGATGGCGGACTCGCCCTCGGTGGCGCTGTAGCCGGTGAACTCCGTGGCACCGGACTTGTCGGCGACCTCGCGGTAGGCGGACAGGTCGGCGTGGCCGCTCTTCTTCGACTGGGCGTCGGCCTTGGCGCGCTCCCGCTGCTCCTTCATCAGGCGGCGGAAGCCGTCCTCGTCCACCGACAGGCCCTGTTCGGCGGCCATTTCGAGGGTGAGGTCGATCGGGAAGCCCCAGGTGTCGTGGAGCAGGAAGGCCTTGTCGCCGGCCAGGACCTTGCCGCCGGAGGCCTTGGTGTCGGTGACGGCGGTGTCGAGGATGTTCGTGCCGGCCTTCAGTGTCTTGACGAAGGCGGCCTCCTCGGCGAGGGCGACCGTCTCGATGCGACGGCGGTCCTCGAGCAGCTCCGGGTACTGCTGGCCCATGGTCTTGATGACCACGTCCAGCAGCTCGCCGACGACCAGGCCGGAGGCACCGAGCAGCCGCATGTTGCGGATGGCACGGCGCATGATGCGGCGCAGGACGTAACCGCGGCCCTCGTTGCCGGGGGTGACGCCGTCGCCGATGAGCATCGTGGACGTACGGATGTGGTCGGCGACCACGCGCAGCGAGACATCGCTGTCGTGCGCGGTGCCGTAGCGGACCCCGGTCAGCTCGGTGGCCTTGTCGATGACGACACGCAGGGTGTCCGTCTCGTACATGTTCGGGACGTCCTGGAGGATCATCGCCAGGCGCTCGAGGCCGAGGCCGGTGTCGATGTTCTTGCTGGGCAGCTCGCCGAGGATCTCGAAATCCTCCTTGCCGGTGCCCTGGCCCCGCTCGTACTGCATGAAGACCAGGTTCCAGATCTCCACGTACCGCTCGTCGTTGACGGCCGGGCCGCCCTCGACGCCGAATTCCGGACCACGGTCGTAGTTGATCTCGGAGCACGGGCCGCAGGGGCCCGGGACGCCCATGGACCAGTAGTTCTCCTTCTTGCCCAGGCGCTGGATGCGCTCCTTGGGCACCCCGATGACCTCGTGCCAGATGCGCTCGGCGTCGTCGTCCTCGAGGTAGACGGTGATCCAGAGCTTCTCCGGGTCGAGGGCGTAGCCACCGTCGGCCTGGGAGCCGGTCAGCAGCTCCCAGGCGTACTTGATGGCGCCTTCCTTGAAGTAGTCGCCGAAGGAGAAGTTGCCGCACATCTGGAAGAACGTGCCGTGCCGGGTGGTCTTGCCGACCTCTTCGATGTCCGGCGTACGGACGCACTTCTGGACGCTGGTGGCGCGCGGGGCGGGCGGCTTGACCTCACCGAGGAAGTACGGCTTGAAGGGGACCATGCCCGCGTTGACGAGCAGCAGCGTCGGGTCGTCCGCGATGAGCGACGCCGACGGCACGACGGTGTGCCCGCGCTCCTCGAAGAAGCGCAGCCAGCGGCGGCGGATTTCAGCCGACTCCATCAGTGGTCCTCTTTTCCAGTCGGTCCGGTCAGACCGGTAGATCCGGTTGTTCTCGTGGTGCGGTACTGCGATTCGAGCACCGCGCGGCGAGGCGCGGGCAGCTCACGCACCTCGCCCGTCCCGCCGAGGCCCAGGGCCTCGTGCAGCTGCTCTTCACGGTCCGCCATTCCGGTCCGTACGTCCAATGCAAATTGGCGCAGCCGGTGTCCGGTCTCGACGGCCTTGTCCGCGGCCTGTGCGGCGAGGCTGTCGGGCTGCAACTTGCGCAGCTTGCGGTGGACCTTGTTGGTGGCCCAGACGCCGGCGGCGGCGCCGGTGGTGAACCAGAATGCGCGGCGGAACATCGCTGTGATCAGTCCTTGGAGCGACGGTTGCGGCGCCCGCCGCGGCGGGCGCCGGGCAGGGTACGGCCGAGGACGACGGTGCGCTCCGCGCGCCGGGCGGCAGGGGCTTCCTCGCCCTTCTTGCCGATCGCGCGGCGCACGCCGTAGCCGAACGCCGCCATCTTGACCAGCGGGCCGCCGAAGGCGGAGGAGACGGTCGAGGAGAGCGCGGAGGCGTTGGCGGTGACCTCTTGGACGTCGGAGGCAATGGCGTCGACGCGGGCCAGCTGGGTGTGCGCGGAGCGGACGGTCGCGGAGGCGTCGGCCAGGAGCGGGACAGCCCGCTCGGACACTTCGGCCACCATCTTGGTGGTCGCCTTGAGCGTCTGCGCGAGCCTCACCAGCACGAGGGCGAGGAACGACACAAGGATCGCCCAGAAGACGGCCACGAGGATCCCGGCCACCTCTCCACCGGACACGTTGGCACCACACTCCGACTGATTTGGTCTGGGCTCGTTCCCGCTCGGCTGTCCCGCTCGAACGGCAACCTTGACCTTATCGCGCCGTGACTGTCCGTCCGTACCCCGTTCCCCCTGGAACGCGGAGCGCCGGCCCCGGATTCCCGAGGCGTGTTTGTACGGTGCGCATCCTGCCGAGTACGCTCCGTGTGCCATGCGACGCCTCACGCGCCCCGGCCCTGCTCCCCGTCCCTCCCCCGCGCGTCTGCGGGAGCCGGACCGGCCGGGGAATCTGCCCGCGGAGCTCAACGGCTTCATCGGCCGCCACGACGAACTGGCCGCGCTGGCACGGCAGCTGGAATCCGCCCGGCTGGTGACGCTCACCGGCCTCGGCGGCGTCGGCAAGTCGCGACTTGCCCGCCATGCGGCAGGGATCTTGCAGGATCGCTTCTGCGATGGGGTGTGGCTGGTCGAACTGGCCTCCCTGCACGAACCGCACCTCCTGGACCACACCGTCGCCGAGGCGCTGGGAGCCACCGGCCACAGCGGCCGCCCGGTGCGCTCCGCCCTGTGCGACCTCCTCGCCGACCGGGACCTGCTGCTCGTCTTGGACGGCTACGAGCACCTGGTCGACGCCTGCGCCGAACTGACCGGGCAGCTGCTGCGCCGCGCCCCCGGGCTCCAGGTGCTGGCCGCGGGCCGGCGGCCGCTCGGGCTCGACGGCGAGCGGACCGTGCCGCTGGCGCCGATGAACACCGCCGATGCGACCGCCCTGTTCGCCGACCGCGCCGCTGCCGTCGTCCCCGGGTTCACCGTCGAGCCGTCCAACGAGACGGCGGTCACCGAGCTCTGCGACCGGCTCGACGGCATTCCGCTCGCGCTGGAGCTGGCCGCCGGACGGCTGCGGGCACTGTCCGTGGACCAGGTGCTGCACCGGCTCGACGACCGTTTCCGGCTGCTGACCGGCACCCGCCCGCGGCGCTCCCCCGACCTCTCGGCCGCACTCGGTCAAGGGGGACTCCAGTCCAAGGTCCCGGCCCCGCGCCGGCAGGGCGGGCCCCCGCCGCGCCACCAGACGCTGCGTACCGCGATCGGCTGGAGCCACGAGCTGTGTACGTCCGAGGAACGGCTGCTGTGGGCGCGGCTGACGGTCTTCGCCGGGCACTTCGATCTGGAGGCGGCCGAATACGTCTGCTCGGGGCCGGAGCTGCCGGCCGAGGAACTCCTCGACGTCCTCACCGAGTTGGTCACCCAGTCGGTGCTCGTACGCGAGGAGACCGCGGCCGGGGTCCGCTACCGGATGCTGGACACCGTACGGGCCTACGGGGCGGGCTGGCTGGCGGCGACGCCCGACGGCGAGCGGCTGCGGCGCCGGCACCGCGACTGGTATCTGGGGCTGGCCACCTGGTGCGAACTGGACTGGTTCAGCTCCCGGCAGGCCGAGATCGCGGCCCGGATCGAGGCCGAGCTGCCCAATCTGCGGGTGGCGCTGGAACAGAGCCTGGAGACCCCCGCCGATACCCACCTGGGCCAGTACCTGGCGGGCACGCTGTGGTTCTACTGGGTCGGCTGCGGCCGGCTCTCGGAGGGCCGGCACTGGCTGGACTGGGCCCTGGAGCTGGAGAGCACCCACGACGAGGCGCGGATGAAGGCGCTGTGGGTGACCGGCTACGTCGCGGTGCTCCAGGGGGACACCGTCGGCGCGCTGGGGGCCCTCCAGGAGTGCCGTGACGAGGCCGAGCGGACCGGCAACGCCACCGCGGCCGCGTATGCGCTGCACCGCACCGGCTGTCTGGCACTGGTCTGCGACGACATGCCGCGCGCCGAGAAGCTGCTGCGCGCGGCGCTGGACCGCTACCGGGAGATCGGCGAGCTCAACAGCACTGTGCTGCTGGGGCAGGTCGCGCTGGCGATGGCAGTGGCCTTCCAGGGCGAGCTGGCGGACGCGGTGCGGATGTGCGAGGACGTCCTGGAGGTGTGCGAGGAGCACGGCGAGCGCTGGACGCTGGCGTACGCCCAGTACGTGCTGGCCTTCGCGGCATGGTCCCGTGGGGACGGCGGGCGGGCCCGTGCGCTGCTGGAGGAGTGCCTGGCCATCGATCACACCTTCCACGATCTGCTGGGCGCGGTGCTGGCGATCGAGCTGCTGGCCCTGGTGACGCTCGGCGAGGGCGATGCGGAGGAGGCGGCGGTGCTCCAGGGCGCCGCGGGACGGATCTGGCCGTCGGTGGGGCTGCCGCTGTTCGGCTCGCGGCACTTCAACCAGCCGCATGCGCTCTGCGAGGAACAGGCCCGCGAGCGGCTGGGAGCCGAGCGCTACGAGCACTGCCGGCGGGTGGGCGAGCGGCTCGACCTGGACACGGCGGTGGCCCGGGTCCTGCGGCCCGCCGGCCTGCTGCCCGCGCAGCTCCGTACGGTGCGGATCACGGCGCCGGGCACGCACGAGCCCGCCGCCTCCCCCTCCGCGAGCGGCGGGGAGACGGCGGGCTGAGGTGGTGCTGCGCCTGCGGTGGTGCTTAGCGGGCGTAGTACTCGACGACGAGCTGCTCGTCGCAGATCACCGGGATCTCCTTGCGGTTCGGGTCCCGGTCGAGACGGAACGCCAGAGCCGGCAGGTTGACCTCGAGGTAGCGCGGGGTCTCACCGTCGGTGTCGTAGCCACCCTCGCGGGCGACCTGGAAGGGGTGCTTCTCGCGGCTGCGCTCGCGGACCATCACGACGTCGCCGGGGCGGACGCGGAAGGACGGCTTGTCGACCTTGCGGTCGTTCACCGAGATGTGGCCGTGGACGACCATCTGACGAGCCTGGTAGATGGTGCGGGCGATGCCCGACCGCAGGACGAGCGCGTCCAGACGGCGCTCAAGCTCGATGATCAGCGCTTCGCCGGTCTTGCCTTCGACCTTCCGAGCGCGGTCGTAGGCACGCGCCATCTGGCGCTCGCTGATGTCGTACTGCGCACGCAGACGCTGCTTCTCGAGCAGACGGACCTTGTAGTCACTGCTCTGCTTGCGGCCACGGCCGTGCTCGCCGGGCGGGTAGGGACGGGCCTCGAAGTACTTGACGGCCTTCGGCGTCAGCGCGATGCCGAGCGCGCGGGACTTCTTGACCTTGGGACGCGACTGGTTCACGTGGAACGGACCTCCGTGTAAGTTAGGTGAGGCTTACCTTAGCGCGAGGAGGACGTATGTTTCGACCTGGGATCCCCCTGCCCAGTGCGCACCGCACCGAGGCGGGTCAGCCGCGTCCCGTGGAAGACGCCCAGCAGCCCACAGCCGCCGAGCGCGTACGAACCCTCGTCGAGTCCAATGGTATGGCGTCTTTGAGCATCCCTGGTGTCGAGGACCCCGACGAGACGGGTCTCTCGGCTCCTGTCTGCCGCGCGGTGACACCCGACGGAGACGTGCTGTTGCTGGTTCCAGGCGATTCTGCGGCGGCTCGGGCCGCCGCACACGCTCAGGACGACGACCTGACGGCAGTGATGGAGATCACGGACGTCGCACCGGTTTCGGTGCCTCATCGCATCCGCGGACGGGCCTGGGTGGCCGGCTGGCTGACCCCCGTACGCAATGAGCAGCGCGCCGAGGCGGCGATGCTGCTCGCGGAGCGGCATCCGGTGGGCGAGCTGCTCGGTATCGGTGAGGCACTCCAGCCGGACCCGGCACCGGGCCTCTACGGGCGGACCGCCTGGATGATGCTGCGCCTGGAGGTCGGTGAGGGAGCGGTGGACGACCTGTGGGGCGCCGAACCCGTCGAGCCCGACGAGTTCGCCACCGCGGCCCCCGATCCGCTGGCCGCCCATGAGGCGGAGCTGCTCCAGCATCTGCACGCGGCACACAACGAGCAGGTGCGCGGGCTGTGCGCCCTGCTGGGCGACCGCCAGGAGCTCTGCGGCCTGCGCGACCGGGCCGTGCCGGTGGGTCTGGACCGCTTCGGGCTGCGGGTCCGCTTCACGGATGCCGAGCAGCGGTCCTTCGACGCGCGGTTCGACTTCCCCGAGCCCGTACGGGACGTGGCGGAGCTGCGGCGGGCGATGCATCTCCTCTTCGAGGCAGCGGCCGGGTAGCCCGGAGCCGCTCGTCGGCCACGGTGCGCTGCGAGCCCCCGCCCGGCCCGGGGCACCCGGCAGGGCGGTCGTCCCCCGGGGTCCGGCGGGGCCTGCGCGCCGGCCGGTCCGGCCGGATCAGCCGGCAACCACTCGGCTGCCGGCTACTCGGCGGCCGCCTCGCCGGAGGCCGAGCGCAGGCGGACGCGGACGCGCTCGACCACATCGGCATAGCGCGCCTCGGCACCATGGCGGGTGGGCTCGTAGTAGCGCTTGCCGTGCACCTCGTCCGGCGCGTACTGCTGCGCCGCGATGCCGCCCGGCAGGTCATGGGGGTACTGATAGCCCTGGCCGTGGCCGAGCTTCTGAGCACCCTTGTAATGACTGTCGCGCAGATGCGGCGGCACCGCGCCCGCCTGACCGGCCCGCACGTCCGCCAGGGCGGCGTCGATGGCCATATAGGCGGCGTTCGACTTCGGGGCGAGGGCGAGCGCGATGGTGGCCTGGCTCAGCGTGATCCGCGCCTCCGGGAAGCCGATCATCGCCACGGCCTGGGCGGCGGCGACCGCGGTCTGGAGTGCCGTCGGATCGGCCAGGCCGATGTCCTCGCTCGCGGAGATCATCAGCCGGCGGGCGATGAACCGCGGGTCCTCCCCCGCCTCGATCATGCGCGCCAGGTAATGCAGCGCGGCATCGACGTCCGATCCCCGGATGGACTTGATCAGCGCGCTGGCGACGTCGTAATGCTGGTCCCCGTCGCGGTCGTACTTCACCGCCGCCCGGTTGACGGACTCCTCCAGCGTCTGGAGGGTGACCTCCTTCTCCCCCTTGGCCAGCGCGGAGCCGGCACCGGCCTCCAGGGCCGTCAGCGCCCGCCGGGCATCGCCACCCGCGATACGCAGCAGATGCCCTTCGGTGTCCTCGGGGAGGGTGACCGAGCCCGCCAGCCCGCGCGCATCGGTCAGCGCACGCTGGAGCAGGCCGCGCAGATCGTCGTCCGTGAGGGGTTCGAGGGTCAGCAGCAGTGAACGGGACAGCAGCGGCGAGATCACCGAGAAATACGGGTTCTCGGTCGTCGCGGCGATCAGGGTGACCCAGCGGTTCTCCACGGCGGGCAGCAGGGAATCCTGCTGGGCCTTGCTGAAGCGGTGGATCTCGTCGAGGAAGAGGACGGTCTCCTTGCCGAAGCCGCCCGAGGCGCGCCGGGCGCCGTCGATGACCGCGCGGACCTCCTTGACGCCCGCCGTGATCGCCGAGAGCTCCACGAAGCGCTTGTTCGTCGCCTGGCTGACGACATACGCGAGGGTCGTCTTGCCGATCCCCGGCGGCCCCCACAGGAACACCGAGGACGGCCCGGCCGGGCCTCCGTTGCCCTCGCCCACCAGCCGGCGCAACGGCGAGCCCGGCTTGAGCAGATGCTGCTGGCCCACGACTTCGTCGAGGGTGCGCGGACGCATCCGCACGGCGAGCGGGGACCCCGCGGGGTCTTTCTCCTGGCGGTCTTCGGCAGCGGCGGTGAACAGGTCGGGCTCCACGCTCATGAGCCTAAGCCACCCCACTGACAACGCCCCGGCCGCCGTCATGGACGGGCCGGGGCGTCAGCGCCGTACGCGCAGGCTCGGGCCTAGAGCAGGGTGCTCCAGTAGGACCACCACTTGGTAAGGATCAGCAGCGCGATCACGCCGTACCAGAGCACCGGTACGACCCAGTGGAACTCCACCACCGTCCGGCGCAGCCCCGCGGGGGCCGGGATGATGCCGTGCTTGAGGTTGTGCGCGGTGGTGTACCAGAACATCAGGATGGTCACGCACCAGGTCAGCGTGCACCACAGGCACAGCGAATTGATGCTGTACAGCGACTGGTCCATCAGCCACATGCAGAAGACCGCGCCGAGGCCCGTGCCGATGTTCAGCCCGATCCAGTACCAGCGGCGGAAGCGGGCGCCGGCCAGCAGGGCCATGCCGATCGCGACGACCACGCCGAAGCCGACCAGCCCGGCCATCGGGTTCGGGAAGCCGAAGACGTCCGCCTGCTTGCTCTGCATGATGTTGGTGCAGGAGATGATCGGGTTGAGACTGCACGCCGGCTTGTAGTTCGGGTCCTTCAGCAGCTCGAACTTGTCCAGGGTGATGATCCAGGCGGCGAAGATGCCCAGTGCGCCGGTGATCACCAGGAGCAGGGCGAAACCGCGACCCGAGCCGATGGTGCCCGCGCCGCTCGCGCGGTCGTCGTCGGTGGACACGTCGTCAAGCGCTGTCGTCGTCATATCGCCGTTCCGTCGATCCCTGAGGAGATGGTCTGAGCAAGCGGGCCCCGGTCGCGGCGCCGCCGTTCATTCTGCCCCAACTCCACCATGACCCACTGTGCGATGAACATAAAGCCGAGGCGTCCGCACACAGCGTTCTCTCAGCCTTCGCCCGCTCCGGCCCTGCCCGGCCGCCCGTCCGGGGGCGCGCCGCCGCCGCTGCGGCGGTCCCGGAATCCCTCCGCCGGGATGAATGCGCAGCGGGCATTGACACGGGACGCCCGGCAGCACGAGGGCCCGGACGGCCGATCGCCGTCCGGGCCCCTCGGGGTCTGTCTGCCGTGCGGCCTCAGCCCAGCCGGCGCCGGATCTCCTCGGCGACACCGTCCAGCGCGACCGCGGCCTGCTCGCCGCTCTCCAGGTCCTTGAGCTGGACGACGCCCTCGGCGAGGTCCCGCTCGCCCGCCACGAGCGCCAGCCGCGCGCCGGAGCGGTTGGCGGACTTCATGGCGTTCTTCAGGCCCTTGCCGCCGAACGCGAAGTCGGTGGCGACACCGGACCGGCGCAGCTCGGTGACCACCCCGAACAGCACCCGGCGGGCCTCCTCGCCGAGCGGTACCGCGTACACGGCGGTGGCGGCGGGGATGTCGAGCGTGACGCCCTCCGCCTCCAGGGCCAGCGCCGTACGGTCGACGCCCAGCGCCCAGCCGACGGACGGCAGCGCGGGGCCCCCGATCATCTCGGAGAGGCCGTCGTAGCGGCCGCCGCCGCCCACCGCGGACTGCGAGCCGAGGCCGTCGTGGACGAACTCGAAGGTGGTGCGGGTGTAGTAGTCCAGGCCGCGGACCAGCTTCTCGTCGTCCTCGAAGGCCACGCCCGCCGCGGTCAGCAGCTCGCGCACCTGCTCGTGGTACGCCTTGCATGCCTCACAGAGGTAGTCGCGGAGCTTGGGCGCCCCGTCGAGCTGCTTCTGTACGGACTCGCGCTTGTCGTCCAGGACGCGCAGCGGGTTGATGTCGACCCGGCGGCGGGTGTCCTCGTCCAGGTCGAGCCCGCGCAGGAAGTCCTGGAGCGCGGCGCGGTAGACCGGCCGGCACTCCTTGTCGCCCAGGGAGTTCAGCAGGATGCGGAAGCTCCGCAGGCCCAGCGCGCGGTAGGCCTGGTCGGCCAGGATGATCAACTCGGCGTCCAGCGCCGGGTCTTCGGTGCCGATCGCCTCCGCGCCGACCTGCGAGAAGTGGCGGTAACGGCCCTTCTGCGGACGCTCGTAGCGGTAGTACGAGCCGGAGTACCAGAGCTTGACCGGCAGGTTGCCGGCCTTGTGGAGGCTGGCCTCCAGCGCGGCGCGCAGCACGGACGCGGTGCCCTCGGGGCGCAGCGCCAGCTGGTCGCCGCCCTTGGTCTCGAAGGCGTACATCTCCTTGGTCACGATGTCGGTGGACTCACCGACGCCGCGCGCGAACAGCTCGACGTTCTCAAAACCGGGCGTCTCGATGTAGCCGTACCCGGAGTTCTTCAGCGGCGCGGCGATCGCCTCGCGCACCGCGAGATAGGTGGCGGACTGCGGCGGAATCAGGTCGTACGTGCCCTTGGGGGCCTTGAAGGTGCTCACGGAAGCTCTCGTCACATTCCTCGTCGTGGAGCGGCGCTGAAGCCGTCTCCGAGGCCGGCGGCCACTTCCCGCAGGAAGGGGTTGGCGGCGCGCTCGCGGCCGATGGTGGTCTGGGGGCCGTGGCCGGACAGGACGACGGTCGAGTCCTCCAGCGGCAGGCACACACGCGCCAGCGACTGCAAGATCTCGGCGTGGTCGCCGCCCGGCAGGTCGGTGCGTCCGATGGAGCCGGCGAACAGCAGGTCGCCCGAGAAGAAGACCGGCGGAATGTCGGCCTGCTCGGGCATCCTGAACGTCACCGACCCCTTGGTATGGCCCGGGGCGTGCGCGACGGAGAATTCCATCCCGGCGAGTTCCAGGGCGGCACCGTCGCTCAGCTCCTTGACGTCGTCCGGCTCCCCCACCGTGAGTTCGCCCATGAGCTGCTGTCCGATGGAGCGGCCGATGGCCTTCTCCGGGTCGCTCATCATGTAGCGGTCCGAGGGGTGGATCCAGGCCGGGACATCGTGCGCGCCGCACACCGGTACGACGGAGGCGACATGGTCGATGTGGCCATGGGTGAGGACGACCGCGACGGGCTTGAGCCGATGCTTTTTGACCGCGTCCTCGACTCCTTGGGCCGCCTGGTGGCCCGGGTCGATGATGACGCACTCCTCGCCTGCTGCGGGGGCGACCAAGTAGCAGTTGGTGCCCCAGGCCCCGGCGGGGAACCCGGCAATCAGCACGTTCGTCCTTAAAGGTCGGTGTGGAGATCGGTCCGCCAGACCGCTTCTCCCGGACATCTCGGCAGCTCCAGAGCCTACCGGCGGGACTCCCGGCAGGGCGAACCCATATACCGTACGGCCACGGCGCACGAGCGCGATCGATGATCGGACAAGGAGACGACCGGTGGTCAGCAAAGATCAGCGGCGGCGGCAGCTCGCCCGCGAGAAGTACGAGCGTCAGCAGCAACGGCGGTCCGTGGCCCAGCGGAAGAACAAACGCCGCACCGTGATCATCGCGTCCGTCGTGGCCGTCGCGCTGGCCGCCGGAGCCGCGGTCTACGCCACCGCCGGGCTCGCGGGCGGCAGCGACGAGGTGTCCGACCGGGCCGCGGCCCCGACGCCGTCCAAGGCACCGGACCCGTGCAACAGGCCCGTGAAGGGCGCACCGTCGCAGAAGACCTGGCCGAAGGAGCCGGCGATGTCGGTCGACACGTCGGCCTCGTACGCCGTGAAGCTGGCGACGACCTGCGGCACGATCGGTCTGAAGCTGGACGCGGGCAAGGCGCCCCACACGGTCAACTCCTTCGCCTTCCTGGCCGGCCAGGGCTACTTCGACCACAGCAAGTGCCACCGCCTGGTCGACGCGGACATCCACGTCCTCCAGTGCGGCGACCCGAAGGGCACCGGCCGCGGTACCCCCGGCTACACCATCCCGGACGAGAACCTCAAGGACCCGCGGCTCAAGGGCGGCGTCTATCCGGCGGGCACGGTCGCGATGGCCAACCGCTACGACGGAGCGAGCGACAAGAGCCGCAACTCCGGTGGCAGCCAGTTCTTCCTCGTCTACCAGGACAGCAAGCTGCCCGCGAACTACACACCGTTCGGCACCGTCACGGGCGGTATGGACGTCCTGCGGAAGATCGCCAAGGCCGGTTCGACGCTGGACCCGCAGACCCGCAACACGGCGCCCAACGCCACCGTCGTGATCGACAAGGCGTCCGTGAAGAAGTCCTGACCAGCCGGGCGACCCGGGGGCGGCGCCACGGCACCGCCCCCGGCGAACCGCGGAATTTCGTCGTGCTGGATGCGGACAGCCGACCGCCGGTCGCCTAGATTGGCGTTGTGTAGGGTGCCTGCTCCGACGGCTGCCACCCTCACCCGCAAATCAGCCCGTCGGACCGGCCAGGGCGCGGCTCTGCCGGACAGAAACTGTGGACGATGCCGGGGGGCCGCACGCCCCCGTCGGCATCATGTGGAGGAGGCGCTGTGAGCAGCGACCCATGGGGCCGCGTCGACGAGACGGGGACCGTGTACGTGCGTACCGCCGATGGCGAGCAGGTCGTCGGATCGTGGCAGGCGGGAACTCCCGAGGAGGCCCTCGCCTACTTCGAGCGCAAGTATGAGGGCCTGGTCGTCGAGATCGGCCTCCTCGAGCGCCGGGTCAAGACCACCGACCTGTCGGCGAAGGACGCGACGACCGCGATCGGCCATCTGCGCACCCAGGTCGACGAACACCACGCGGTGGGCGATCTGGACGCGCTGCGCAAGCGGCTGGACAAGCTCGTGGAGACCGTCGAGTCGCGCCGCGAGGAGCGCAAGGCGCAGAAGGCCCGGCAGAGCGACGAGGCCCGGCACGCCAAGGAGAAGCTGGTCGCCGAGGCGGAGGAACTGGCGGCCAGCGAGCAGTGGCGGGTGGCCGGCGAGCGGCTGCGTGCGCTGGTCGACACCTGGAAGGGCCTGCCGCGGCTCGACCGCAAGGCGGACGACGAACTGTGGCACCGCTTCTCGCACGCCCGCTCGGCGTTCTCCAAGCGGCGCAAGGCGCACTTCGCGTCGCTGGACGCGCAGCGCGAGGAGTCCCGTAAGGCGAAGGAGAAGCTGGTCTCCGAGGCCGAGTCGCTGTCGAACTCGACGGACTGGGGGGCCACCGCGGCCCGCTACCGCGAGCTGATGGCGGACTGGAAGGCCGCGGGCCGCGCCCAGCGCGAGCACGAGGACGACCTGTGGAACCGCTTCCGCGGCGCCCAGGACATCTTCTTCCAGGCCCGCGGTGAGGTCTTCGCGGAGCGCGACGCCGAGCAGCAGGAGAACCTGACCCGCAAGGAGGAGCTGGCCGTCGAGGCCGAGAAGCTGCTTCCGGTCTCGGACCTGAAGGCCGCGCGGGCGGCGTTCCGCTCGATCAACGAGCGGTGGGAGGCCATCGGCCATGTCCCGCGGGACGCCCGCCCCAAGATCGAGGGCCGGATGCACGCTGTCGAGCGGGCCATCCAGGAGGCCGAGGAGAGCGAGTGGCGCCGTACGAACCCTGAGGCGCGGGCCCGCGCCGCGGGGCTGACCGGCCAGCTCCAGGACGCGGTCGACAAGCTGGAGAAGCAGATCGACACGGCCCGGGCGGCGGGCAACAACGCCAAGGCCGACAAGCTCGGCCGGGAGCTGGAGGGCCGCAAGGCGCTGCTGGACCAGGCGCTCAAGGGCCTGGAGGAGTTCGGCGGGTGACAAGCCCGGTGGACGTGAGGCGGCCCCGGTACGGATCTTCCGTACCGGGGCCGCCTCGTGTGCGTTACGGCCTGCGGGCCGAGGTCACGCGGTAGACGTCGTACACGCCCTCCACGCCCCGCACGGCCTTCAGTACATGCCCCAGATGCTTCGGGTCGCCCATCTCGAAGGTGAAGCGTGAGGTGGCGACGCGGTCGCGGGAGGTCTGGACGGCGGCCGAGAGGATGTTGACGTGCTGGTCGGACAGGATCCGGGTGACGTCCGAGAGGAGCCGTGAACGGTCCAGGGCCTCGACCTGGATGGCGACCAGGAAGACCGAGGACTGGGTGGGCGCCCACTCGACGTCCAGGATCCGCTCCGGCTGCCGGGACAGCGAGTCGACGTTGACGCAGTCGGCGCGGTGCACCGAGACGCCGTTGCCGCGGGTGACGAAGCCGATGATGGGGTCGCCCGGCACCGGCGTACAGCAACGGGCGAGCTTGACCCACACATCGTCGACGCCCTTGACGACCACACCGGGGTCGGTGCTGGAGCGGCGCTTGGAGCGCGGCCGGATCGGGGTGGACTCGGCGATGTCCTCGGTGGCCTCGTCCTGGCCGCCGAGCGCCTGCACCAGCTTCTGGACGACGCCCTGGGCGGCGACATGGCCCTCGCCGATGGCGGCGTAGAGCGAGGAGATGTCCGGGTAGCGCATCTCGTGCGCGAGGGTGACCAGGGAGTCGCCGGTCAGGATCCGCTGGATCGGCAGGTTCTGCTTGCGCATGGCGCGCGCGATGGCGTCCTTGCCCTGCTCGATGGCCTCGTCGCGGCGCTCCTTGGAGAACCAGCCACGGATCTTGTTGCGGGCGCGCGGGGACTTGACGAAGCCGAGCCAGTCGCGGGAGGGCCCGGCGCCCGCCGCCTTGGAGGTGAAGACCTCGACCAAGTCGCCGTTGTCCAGGGTCGATTCGAGCGGTACGAGGCGCCCGTTGACCCGCGCTCCTATCGTGCGGTGGCCGACCTCGGTGTGCACCGCGTACGCGAAGTCGACGGGGGTGGCGCCGGCCGGCAGCGCTATCACGTCGCCCTTCGGCGTGAAGACGAAGACCTCGTTGCGGGACAGGTCGAAGCGCAGCGACTCCAGGAACTCGCCGGGGTCCTCGGTCTCCTTCTGCCAGTCCAGCAACTGTCGCAGCCAGGCCATGTCGTTGACGGTGTCGCCCTTGCCGATGCCCTTGGGCGCGTCCGTGCGCACCTTGGATGTGCCGGCGACCGCCTCCTGCTTGTACTTCCAGTGCGCGGCGATGCCGTACTCGGCGCGGCGGTGCATGTCGAACGTACGGATCTGGAGCTCAACGGGCTTGCCGCTGGGGCCGATCACCGTCGTGTGCAGCGACTGGTACATGTTGAACTTGGGCATCGCGATGTAGTCCTTGAACCGGCCGGGGACCGGGTTCCATCGCGCGTGGATGGTGCCGAGAGCGGCGTAGCAGTCGCGGACGGTGTCGACGAGGACGCGGATGCCCACCAGGTCGTAGATCTCGGCGAAGTCGCGGCCGCGCACGATCATCTTCTGGTAGACGCTGTAGTAGTGCTTCGGGCGGCCCGTGACGGTGGCCTTGATGCGGGCGGCGCGCAGATCGGCCTGGACCTCGTCGGTCACTATGGCCAGATACTCGTCGCGCTTGGGCGCCCGCTCGGCGACCAGCCGCACGATCTCGTCGTACATCTTGGGGTAGAGGATCGCGAAGGCGAGGTCCTCCAGCTCCCACTTGATGGTGTTCATGCCCAGGCGGTGGGCGAGCGGAGCGTAGATCTCCAGCGTCTCGCGGGCCTTCTTCTCCTGCTTCTCCCGCTTGAGGTAGCGCATGGTGCGCATGTTGTGCAGCCGGTCGGCGAGCTTGATCACCAGGACGCGCGGGTCCTTGGCCATCGCGACGACCATCTTGCGCACCGTCTCCGCCTGCGCGGCCTCGCCGAACTTGACGCGGTCGAGCTTGGTGACACCGTCGACCAGCAGCGCGACCTGGTCGCCGAAATCGCTCCGCAGGGTGTCCAGGCCGTACTCGGTGTCCTCGACGGTGTCGTGCAGCAGGCCGGCCATCAGGGTCGCCGGGTCCATGCCCAGCTCGGCGAGGATCGTCGTCACCGCGAGCGGGTGGGTGATGTACGGGTCGCCGCTCTTGCGCTTCTGGCCGCGGTGCCAGCGTTCGGCGACCTGATAGGCACGCTCGATCTGGCGCAGCGTCCCGGTCTCGATCTTGGGGTCGTTGCCGCGCACGGCCCGCAGCAGCGGCTCCAGGACCGGGTTGTACGGGCTGGAGCGCTGGACGCCCAGCCGGGCGAGGCGGGCCCGTACCCGGTTGGGCGAGCCGGAGCGGCCGGCGGGGGTGGGCGTCGGCGGCTTGGGCGCCGGGGGCTGGTCGGCCTTGGCGGGCGGCTTGGCCGCGCGGGACGGCGACGCAGGCTGGGGCGACGAGGCGGCGGGCCCCGGCTGGGGCGCCGTACGGGGCCGCTCGGCGGGGGCCTGCGGCGCGGCGGAGCCGCCGGCGGGGGGCCGGGGCGTGGCGGTGCCGTCGGCGGGCGGCCGGGGCGTGGCGGTGCCGTCGGACGCACCCTGCCGCTCGGGCTGGGGCGCGTCCGAGGAAGCCGCGTCCGACAGCTTGGGCTCGTCCGGGCGCGCGGCGTCGGATCCCGCCGGACGCAGTCCGGGGGAGAGCGGCTGGGCCTCGTCTGGCAAGAGCACTCCTCAAGCGGTTCCGGACCCCAGGACCTCGAACGGGCCGGGGTGCCATCGTATCGACCCCGGGGCCGCTGCTCCCGCCCGGACGGGGTTCCGTACATGACACAGCAGCAGGGGCACCCGAATTCTTCCGGGTGCCCCTGCGTGCGGAGGTGCTGTGCGCGTGCGGCTCAGACCGTGATCAGGACCTCCAGCGGAGCGCCCTTCAGGCCCGGCTCCAGGCGCTGCCGCCCGGCCAGGAAGTCCAGTTCGAGCAGGACCGCCACGCCCGCGACCTCGGCACCCGCACGGCGGATGAGCTGCAACGACGCGTCGGCGGTGCCACCGGTGGCGAGGACGTCGTCGATCACCAGCACCCGGTCTCCCGGGGCCAGCGCATCGGCGTGGATCTCGATCTCGGCGGTGCCGTACTCCAGCTCGTACGCCTGCCGGAGCGTCGCGCGGGGCAGCTTGCCGGCCTTGCGAACGGGGACGAACCCGACGCCGGCCCGGATGGCGACCGGGGCGGCGAGGATGAAGCCGCGCGCCTCCAGGCCCACGACCTTGTCCACCCGATGGCGCTCGCACAGCTCGACGAACGCCTCGGTCAGCGCGCCGAAGGCGGCCGGGTCGTCCAGCAGCGGGGTGATGTCCTTGAACACCACACCCGGCTGCGGGTGGTCCGGGACGTCCGAGATCCGGCTGAGCAGCAGTTCACGCAGGCCCGCCGGGGCGCTCATCGGCGCTTGCCCGACGGGCGGCCGCGGCCGCGGTTGCGGGAGGCGGGCTGCTGACGGGGGCCGACGACCGTGCCGTCGTCACCGTCCTCGGCGTCCGCCGGGTCGGGCGCCGCATCCTGCGCGTCCTCCTGGCTCGCGCCCTTGGCCGCGGCCGCGGCGCGCTTCGCCTTGACCCGCTTGGCCAGCGCCTTCATCTCCGGCTGGCGTTCCTTCAGATCGGCGACCAGCGGCGTCGCGATGAAGATCGAGGAGTACGCACCGGCGGCGAGACCGACGAACAGGGCCAGCGAGATGTCGTTGAGCATGCCCGCGCCGAGGACACCGCCGCCGACGAACAGCAGACCGGCGACCGGGAGCAGCGCCACGACAGTGGTGTTGATGGAGCGCACCAGGGTGCCGTTGATGCTGCGGTTGGCGATCTCGCTGTAGGTGAAGCGGGTCTGCTTGGTGATGTCCTTGGAGGCTTCCTTGAGGCTGTCGAAGACGACGACCGTGTCGTAGAGGGAGTAACCGAGGATCGTCAGCAGACCGATGACCGTGCCGGGGGTGACCTCGAAGCCGACCAGCGCGTAGATACCGACCGTGATCGTGAGGTCGTGGATCAGCGCGACCAGGGCGGCGACCGCCATCCGCCACTCGAAGGCGATGGCCAGGTAGAGCACCACGAGGACCATGAAGATCCCCAGGCCCAGCCAGGCCTTGTTGGCGATCTGCTCACCCCAGCTCGGGCCGACCAGCTGGGTGTTGACGTCCTTGACCGGGACGTTCAGGTCCTTGGCGAGCCCTTCCTGGACGGGCACCGCCTGCTCGGTGTCCAGACCGCTGATCTGGATGCGCAGGGCGCCGTCGCCGAGCTTCTGCACCATGGCCTGGTGGCCGCCGGCCGCCGACTCGGCCTTGTGCTGCGCCTCCGGGGCGGACACGGAGGTCTTCGGGGTGGTGAAGACCGCGCCGCCGGAGAACTCGATGCCCATGTTCAGGCCGCGCACCCCCAGGCCGACGATGGCCACGATGGTGATGAGGATCGAGAGTCCGTACCAGATCTTCCGCTTGCCGATGAAGTCGTAGCCGACCTCGCCGCGGTAGAGCCGGGCGCCGATGTTTCCGAGCTTGGACATCTCACGCCTCCTTCGTGGTGGGGGCGGCGCCGCGACGGCGGCGCAGCGGCGGCTTGGCGCCCAGGCGCTTGGGGTCGAGGCCGGACCAGGGATGGCCGTCGGAGAAGAACTTCCGCCGGGCCAGCAGCGTCATCAGGGGCTTGGTGAAGAGGAAGACCACGACGACGTCGAGGACGGTGGTCAGGCCGAGCGTGAAGGCGAAGCCCTGCACCTTGCCGACGGTGACGGCGAACAGCACCGCGGCGGCCAGGAACGACACGAAGTCGGAGACCAGGATCGTGCGGCGGGCCCGCGGCCAGCCGCGCTCGACGGCCGGGCGCAGGGTGCGTCCCTCGCGGATCTCGTCCCGGATGCGTTCGAAGTAGACGATGAACGAGTCGGCGGTGATACCGATGGCGACGATGGCACCACAGACCGCCGGGAGGTTCAGCGCGAACCCGATGGCCGGGCCGAGCAAGGTCATGATCGTGTACGTCAGGACCGCCGAGACGCCCAGGCTCGCCAGCGCGACCAGCGCCAGTCCCCGGTAGTAGGCGACGAGGTAGATGACGACCAGTGCGAGGCCGATGGCGCCCGCGATCAGACCGGCGTGCAGCTGCTCGCCACCGAGCGCCGCGGTGACCGTGGTCTCGTCGTCGATCTTGAAGGAGAGCGGCAGGGCACCGTAGGACAGCATGTTGCCGAGGTCCTCGGCGGTCTGCTGGGTGAAGCCGCCGGAGATGGTGGCTCCGCCGCCCATGATGGCCTTGTCGACCGAGGGGGAGGAGACGACCGCGCCGTCCAGGACGATGCCGAACTGGTTCTGCGGCGGCGCCTTGGCGGCGAGCTTGCCGGTGATGTCCCCGAACTTCTTGCCGCCCTCGGAGGTGAAGTCCATCTGGACGATCCAGCCCTGGCCCTGCTGGCTGTCGAAGACGGCCTTGGCGCCGCTGACGTCCGTGCCCTCGACGCCGACCGGGCCGAGCGCGTACTTCTGGGCGCCGTCCTCCTTGCACGCCACGATCGGGTCGGACGGCTTGGTGTTGGCTGCCTTCTCGCCCGCGGCGGCGCGGCTCTTCTTCGTGGAGCAGTCCAGCGCGTTGAGCTGCTTCTGGAGAGCCGGCGGGATGTCTGCGCCGGCCGGCGGCGTCGGCTGCGCCGGGGGCGCGGTGGGCTTGCCGGAGGGGGTGGGCTTGGCGGACGGCGCCTTCTTCAGCGAGTCCGTCACCGCGCGGCCCTGCGTCGTCGGCTTCGCGCTCGGCGACTGCGAGGAGGCGTTCTGCTGGGTGCCCGGCTGGGCCTTGTCACCCGAGGCCTTGTCGCCCTTGCCCTTGCCGTTCGCGCCGCTCTGGGAGGGGCTGGGCTTGGGCTCGGGGGTCTTCGTCCCCGCGGTGGTGGTCAGCACCGGCCGGAATCCGAGCTGGGCGGTGGTGCCGACCTGCTGGCGGGCCTGCTTCGCGTCCGTCCCCTTGGGGATGTTCACGATGATGTGGTTGCTGCCCTGCGTCTGGACCTCGGACTCGGTCACACCGAGACCGTTGACCCGCCGCTCCATGATGTCGGCGGCGGTCTTCATGTTGGTCTCGTTGATCGCGTTGGGCTTGCCCGGCTGGTTCTGGGCCGCCAGCGTGAAGCTGGTGCCGCCGGCCAGGTCGATGCCCAGTCGCGGCGTCAGCGTGCCGGAGTAGAACATCCCTCCGACCAGCCCCACCATGGCGATCAGGACCAGGATCAGGGTGCGGCCCGGATGCCCCTGGCTCGCGGGCGCCCTGCGGCCCTTCTTCGGTGCTGCCACCTTCTCGTATCTCCCTGTCCAACCCCTCGGCCCGGGATGCCGGCCGAGCGGCCACGAAGTCTTGTGGGGACGTGCCCCCGCCGGAGCCTAAACCGTCACGGAACCGCGGTGCACGACACACCACGCGTGCTCCGCGGTTCCGTGGGGCGGACTACTTGGCTTCGTCGTCGCCGGACTTCTTCTCGTCCTTGACGGTGTCCGCGTCCGCCTTGACGGCGTCCTTGGTGTCCTCGGCGGCCTTGGTGTCCTTCGCCTGGTCGGCGGCGGGCTCGTCCACGGCGGGCTCGGCGGCCGCGGCCTCGGTCTTGCCCAGGTCGATCTTGTCGCCCTTGTCGCCGGCCTCGTCGGCGGAGGCGGCGGTCAGCGAGGACGCGTCGTCCGGGACGACCGGCTCGCCGCCGTGGATCGGGTCGGCACCGTCCAGGATGCGGTTGTACTCCTCGTCCGCGAGCACGGCGCCGATGGCGTTCTTCGCGTAGATCGCGTGCACGCCGGGGGCGACCTCCAGGAGGACGGTTTCCTCGTGGATTTCCTTGACGGTGGCGTACATGCCGCCGATGGTCCGGACGCCGGTGCCGACCTGCATTTCATTGCGCATCTGCGCGGCCGCCTGCTGCTTCTTCTTGGCAGACCGGGTCATCAGGAACATGGCCCCGATGAGGACGATGAAGGGGAGGAGAGTCACGATACTCACGGGACGGAAATCCTTCGCACGACCGCGGATGCGCGGTCTCATATACGGGGGTGGGTATGCCGTCCATACGGATGGCATCGGCGGAGTCTAAGCGAGTCCCCACCAGTGGAACAACGCCCAGCATCGCACCGCAGTTCCTGACCGGGCGAGTCCCCGCGCCGTCAGGCCCCGAACAAGCCCTGCTGCCCGCTTCCGCCCGCTTGCTGCTGCGGCGGCACGAGTCCCAGATGGGCCCACGCCGCCGGGGTCGCGACCCGGCCCCTGGGGGTCCTGGCCAGCAGTCCTTCCCGTACGAGGAAGGGCTCGGCGACCTCCTCGACGGTCTCGCGCTCCTCCCCCACCGCGACCGCGAGGGTGGACAGGCCGACCGGGCCGCCGCCGAACAGCTTGAGCAGGGCCGTGAGCACGGCGCGGTCGAGACGGTCCAGGCCGCGGGCGTCGACCTCGTAGACCCCGAGCGCCTGGGAGGCGATCTCGCGGGTGATCAAGCCGTCGGCCTTCACCTGGGCGTAGTCGCGGACGCGGCGCAGCAGGCGGTTGGCGATACGGGGCGTGCCGCGGGAGCGGCCGGCGATCTCGGCGGCGCCCTCGGGTTCTATGTCCAGGTCCAGCAGCCCGGCCGAGCGGTGGATGACCCGCTCCAGCTCGGCGGGGGCGTAGAACTCCATATGGGCCGTGAAGCCGAAGCGGTCGCGCAGCGGGGGCGGCAGCAGACCGGCCCGGGTCGTGGCGCCGACCAGGGTGAACGGGGGGAGTTCGAGGGGGATGGCGGTGGCTCCCGGGCCCTTTCCGACGATCACGTCGACGCGGAAGTCCTCCATGGCCATGTAGAGCATTTCCTCGGCGGGCCGGGACATCCGGTGGATCTCGTCGAGAAAGAGGACCTCACCCTCCTGGAGGGAGGAGAGGATCGCGGCGAGATCTCCGGCGTGCTGGATGGCGGGGCCGGAGGTGATCCGGATCGGCGCGCCCATCTCGGCAGCGATGATCATCGAGAGGGTCGTCTTGCCGAGGCCTGGCGCCCCGGACAGCAGGACATGATCGGCGGTGGCGCCGCGGGCGCGGGCGGCGCGCAGCACCAGGTCGAGCTGTTCGCGCACCCGCTCCTGGCCGACGAATTCCTCGAGGTCCTTGGGCCTCAGCGCGGCCTCGACGGCGGTGTCCTCGCCGTCCGCGTCCGCCCCGACCAGCCGGTCGGGCGCGCCTGTGGCGGTCTCCTCGGCGGTGCTGTGCGGTGCGGTGTCGTCCCAGTTCACTGCGGATTGCCTCGCGGGGTCGGGGCGGCCGGGCCGCCTGCGTGGTCGTACGGTCGGGGGCGCGGGGCCCGGCCGGCGGCGGTCATCGCGCCCGGTTGAGGGTCTGGAGGGCGGCCTTGAGCAGCTGCGGCACCTGGGGCACACCGCCCTCGGCCACGGCCGCCTCGGCCTGCGGGGCGACCGCGGCGACCGCTTCGTCCGCCTCGCGGGTGGCATAGCCGAGGCCGATCAGGGCGGCGTGCAGCTGGTCGCGCCAGCCGGCCGTGACGGCGCTGCCGACGCCCGCGCGGCCGGTGCCCACCGGCTCCCCGAGCCGGTCCTTGAGCTCCAGGAGCAGCTTCTGTGCACCCTTCTTGCCGATGCCCGGAACGGCGGTCAGGGTCTTCTCGTCACCGGTCGAGACGGCGAGGCGCAGGGTGTCCGGGGCGTGCACGGCCAGCATCGCCTGCGCGAGCCGGGGGCCGACGCCGCTGGCGGTCTGGAGCAGCTCGAAGGTCTGGCGCTCGTCGTCGTCGGCGAAGCCGTAGAGCGTGAGCGAGTCCTCGCGGACGACGAGGGACGTGGCGAGCTTGGCCTGCTGTCCGATCCGGAGGGTGGACAGGGTGTTCGGTGTGCACTGGACGGCCATGCCGATACCGCCGACCTCGACGACGGCGGTGTCCGGGGCGAGGGCCGCGACCGGGCCGGAGACGAAGGCGATCATCGGGTGCCCTTCTGGGGAGTCGCCCGGCGCGGGCCGGAGGACGAGATGGTGGCGGGAGCGGCGCGGCGGGCCGCGGCATGCGCCTGCTGGAGGCGGTTGACCGCGGGGGCGCGCCAGATATGACAGATGGCCAGGGCCAGGGCATCGGCGGCGTCGGCCGGCTTCGGCGGCGCGTCGAGCCGCAGCAGGCGCGTGACCATCGCGCCGACCTGGGCCTTGTCGGCCCGGCCCGATCCGGTGACGGCGGCCTTGACCTCGCTGGGGGTGTGCAGCGCGACCGGCAGCCCGCGGCGCGCCGCGCACAGCATGGCGACCGCGCTGGCCTGGGCGGTGCCCATGACCGTACGGACGTTGTGCTGGCTGAAGACCCGCTCCACGGCGACGTACTCCGGGCGGTGCTCGTCGAGCCAGGCGTCTATTCCGCGCTCGATCTCGACGAGGCGGAGGGCGATATCGGCGTCCGCGGGAGTGCGGACGACGCCCACGCCGACCATCGTCAGCGGGCGCCCCGCGACCCCGTCGACCACGCCGACTCCGCAGCGCGTCAGCCCCGGGTCCACCCCCAGCACCTTCATCGGTCCCCGCCCCTCGCACTGTCGGTCAGCTGTTCGTGATCAGAGAGCGGATGCCCCCTGATCAGCACAGTAGTGGCTGCCACTGACAAACCGACGGGCCGACGGGGTGTGTCCCCGTCGGCCCGTCAGTCGACCGAGCGTGCCACGCCTGTCAGGCGTCGACCTTGGCCATCACATCGTCCGAGACGTCGAAGTTGGCGAAGACGTTCTGCACGTCGTCGCTGTCCTCCAGCGCGTCGATCAGCTTGAAGATCTTGCGCGCGCCCTCTTCCTCCAGCTCGACCTGCATGGTCGGGACGAAGTTGGCGTCGGCGGAGTCGTAGTCGATACCGGACTCCTGGAGGGCGCTGCGGACCGCGACCAGGTCGGTGGCCTCGCTGAGCACCTCGAAGGACTCGCCGAGGTCGTTGACTTCCTCGGCGCCGGCGTCCAGGACCGCGCCCAGGACGTCGTCCTCGGTCAGTTCACCCTTGGGGACGATCACCACGCCCTTGCGGTTGAACAGGTACGACACCGAACCCGGGTCGGCCATCGAACCGCCGTTGCGGGTCATGGCGACGCGGACGTCCGAGGCGGCACGGTTGCGGTTGTCGGTGAGGCACTCGATGAGCACCGCGACACCGTTGGGGCCGTACCCCTCGTACATGATGGTTTCGTAGTCGGCGCCACCGGCTTCGAGACCCGCACCGCGCTTGACCGCGGAGTCGATGTTCTTGTTGGGCACCGAGCTCTTCTTGGCCTTCTGGATGGCATCGAAGAGGGTCGGGTTTCCGTCCGGGTCGGCGCCGCCGGTCCGGGCGGCGACCTCGATGTTCTTGATCAGCTTCGCGAAGAGCTTGCCGCGCTTGGCATCGATCACGGCCTTCTTGTGCTTCGTCGTAGCCCATTTAGAGTGGCCGGACATCCGCCTGTCTCCTTCGCGTAACCAACGTCTGAAACGAACGCCTAGATCCTACCGGGGACAGGTCACACGGTGTCACTCCCGCCCGTCGCCCGGCCACCACGGGGCGGAGCCCTAAGCGCGCCGCACCATGTCCACGAACAGGGCGTGGACCCGGTGGTCGCCGGTGAGCTCCGGGTGGAAGGACGTGGCGAGGACGTTACCCTGCCGCACGGCCACGGTGTGCCCGTCGTACGTCGCCAGGACCTCGACCGCTCCGCCGACCGACTCGACCCAGGGCGCCCGGATGAAGACGCCTTCGACCGGTCCGCCGGGGATCCCGGTGACGTCGACGGCCGCCTCGAACGACTCGTTCTGCCGCCCGAAGGCGTTACGGCGCACGATCATGTCGATGCCGCCGAACGTCTCCTGGTCCTCACGGGCGTCCAGCAGCTTGTCCGCGACCATGATCATGCCGGCGCAGGTGCCGTAGACCGGCTTGCCCGCGGCGACGAAGGCGCGCAGCGGCTCCAGCATGCCGAAGACGATCGCCAGCTTGGACATTGTGGTGGACTCGCCGCCCGGTATGACCAGGCCGTCGACCTCGTCCAGCTCCTCGGGGCGGCGCACCGGCCGGGCCAGGGCACCGGCGTCCGCGAGCGCCTTGACATGCTCGCGGACGTCACCCTGGAGGGCCAGCACACCGATGGTGGGGGTGCTCATCTACGTTCCTACCAGCCGCGGTTGGCGTAGCGCTCGGCCTCGGGGAGGGTGTCGCAGTTGATGCCGACCATGGCCTCGCCCAGGTTGCGGGAGACATCCGCGATGACCTTCGGGTCGTCGTAGAAGGTGGTGGCCTTCACGATCGCGGCGGCGCGCTTGGCGGGGTCGCCGGACTTGAAGATGCCGGAGCCGACGAACACGCCCTCGGCGCCGAGCTGACGCATCAGCGCGGCATCGGCCGGGGTGGCCACACCACCGGCGGAGAACAGCACGACCGGCAGCTTGCCGAGCTCGGCGACCTCCTTGACCAGCTCGTACGGGGCGCGCAGCTCCTTGGCGGCGGCGAACAGCTCGTTGTTGTCGTAGCTGCGCAGCCGGGCGATCTCGCCCTTGATCTGACGCATGTGGCGCACCGCCTCGACGACGTTGCCGGTGCCGGCCTCGCCCTTCGAGCGGATCATGGCCGCGCCCTCGGTGATCCGGCGCAGCGCCTCGCCCAGGTTGGTGGCACCACACACGAAGGGGGTGGTGAACGCCCACTTGTCGGAGTGGTTGACCTCGTCGGCCGGGGTGAGGACCTCGGACTCGTCGATGTAGTCGACACCCAGCGACTGGAGGACCTGCGCCTCGACGAAGTGGCCGATACGGGACTTGGCCATGACCGGGATGGAGACGGCGCTGATGATGCCGTCGATCATGTCGGGGTCGGACATCCGGGCCACGCCGCCGTCCTTGCGGATGTCGGCGGGGACCCGCTCCAGGGCCATGACGGCGACGGCGCCCGCGTCCTCGGCGATCTTCGCCTCTTCCGGCGTGACGACGTCCATGATCACGCCGCCCTTGAGCTGCTCGGCCATTCCGCGCTTGACGCGCGCGGTTCCGGTCTCGGGGTTCTGGGGCGTGGTGGGCGTGCTGGACACGGTTTGACCTCACTCAATGCGGGTGGCTGTACTGCTGCGCCTACACAACCGTTAGTCAGTGGCCCGGGGAAAGGGCCAATTAGAGGTCAGTGGCTCGTCACCGCTGGGAGTCGCAGCCTCCGGCGCTCATGCGCCGGGTCCCGCATCCCGGCTCAGTTCCCGGCCGAGCGGTCGTCCAGGACGGCCGGCGGCTCGTCGTCCATCTCGAAGGCCAGCGGGAAGGGCGCATGGCCGGCGAGCCGGAGGTAGCGCACCACCCGGTGACGCCGGACGGCGCGGGCGGCCCGTACGGCGTCGTTGTGGAAGCGGCGCGCCATCGGGACCCGGCGCACCGCGGCGGTGAGTTCGGTGACCGTCCGCTCCCCGCCGGGCGCCTCCCGTACGGCCTCCAGCTGCGCCTCCTCGTCGAAGATGGCCCGCAGCGCCTGGCTCAGCTCACTCTCCGCGACCTCCCGGTGGTCCTCCTCGGCCTGCCGGGCCTCGTGCGCGGCCTGGTAGAGGACGATCGAGGCGGCCGGATCGAGGATCCCCGAGGTGCCCACCTCCTGCGCGACGGATGCCCGCCGGAGCAGTTGGGCGTCGAGGGCCGCCCTGGCCGCGTCGATGCGGGCGTGCAGGCGGTCGAGGCGGCCGGCCGTCCAGCTCAGATAGATACCGATGAGGACGATCGCGGCGGCGATCCAGATGAACGTGGTCACGGCGAGTCACGATACGCGTCTTCGCGCTCTGCTTTGCGTCCCACGTTTCCGGCTGTCCCGCCATGGTGGTTGTTCGCCGTTGCGCCTGCGGCGGGCCGGGTCCGCTGCGCGGGACTGTCGGGTGCGGGGCCGCTCCTCCGGACTTCGTCCTGCGGCGCGGCCCCTCCCGTTGGGGGGGGTGGGAGAAGGCCGGTGGGCCCGCCCGCCGCAGGCGCGACGGCGAACAACCACCACGGCGGGACAGCCAAAAACGTGGGCCGCAAGCAAAGCGCAGCGGAGAGGCCCGCCGCAGGCGCAACGGCGAACAACCCCTACGGCGGGCCAGCCGAAAACGTGGGAAGCAAGGCAAAGCGCAGCGGAACGTCAGTCCTTGGCCAGCCAGCGGCGCGCCCGTAGGCCCACCCGTTCGTCCGTGGCCACGGAGGCCGCGCCGGTGGTGACCGTCTCGTAGACGGCGAGGATGTCGGCGCCGACGGTGGACCAGTCGAAGCGACGCACATGGCGGGCGCCGCGTTCCCGCAGCTCGGCGAGGCGCGCCGGGTCACCGAGGAGTCGTACCGCCGCAGCGGCAAGCGCATCGGCGTCCTCGTTGGTGAACAGTTCGCCGGCCTCGCCCTGGTCCAGGACCTGGGCGAAGGCGTCGAGGTCGCTGGCCAGTACGGGCGCCCCGGCCGACATCGCCTCGACGAGGATGATGCCGAACGACTCGCCGCCCGTGTTGGGCGCGACGTAGACATCGACGCTGCGCAGCAGCCGGGCCTTGTCCTCGTCGCTGACCATGCCGAGGAATTCCACCCGGGAGCGCATCTCGGCGGGCAGCGCCGCGACCGCCTCCTCCTCGTCACCGCGTCCGGCGACGAGCAGCCGGGCGTCCGATACCTCGGCGAGGATCGCGGGCAGCGCCTTCACCAGGACCGGCAGGCCCTTGCGCGGTTCGTCGATCCGGCCGATGAAGCCGATTGTTTTGCCCTGCCACTCGGCCTTGGGCTCGGCGGAGCCGAAGAAGTCGACGTCCACGCCGTTGGGGATCACCACCGCGTCGCCGCCGAGGTGTTCGACGAGCGTGCGGCGGGCGTATTCGCTCACCGCGATGCGTGCGCTGATCTTCTCCAGGGCGGGCTGGAGGATCGGGTACGCGGCGATCATCGCCCGCGAGCGCGGGTTGGAGGTGTGGAAGGTCGCCACGATCGGGCCCTGGGCGGCCCAGCAGGCGAGCAGGCCGAGCGAGGGCGAGGCCGGTTCGTGGATGTGGATGACGTCGAAGGCGCCGTGCTGGAGCCAGCGGCGTACCCGGGCCGCGGAGAGGAAGCCGAAGTTGAGCCGGGCGACCGAGCCGTTGTACGGGACGGGGACGGCGCGGCCGGCGGAGACGACGTACGGCGGGAGCGGGGTCTCGTCGTCGGCGGGCGCGAGGACCGACACCTCGTGGCCGAGGCGGATCAGGTGGTCGGCCAGGTCCCGGATGTGGAACTGCACGCCGCCGGGGACGTCCCAGGCGTACGGACAGACGATGCCGATCTTCACGCGGTCTCCGTTCCGGGTGCCTCGGGGCCGCCCGGTGCGCCGGACTCCTCGCGCGGCTCCAGATCGGCGAGCCAGAGCCGCTGAAGCATGTGCCAGTCCTCGGGGTGGTCGGCGATGCCGGAGGCGAAGGCGTCGGCGAGCGCCTGGGTCATCTGGGCGGCCTTCTCGGCGCGGGTGCCGGTCTCCGGCGCCTCGATCTCCGGGTGGACCCGGCCGCGCATCACGGGGGTGTCGTCGTACCAGAGGGTGACGGGCAGCAGCATCGCACCGGTCTGGAGGGCGAGCACCGCGGGGCCGGCCGGCATCTTCGTCGCCTCGCCGAAAAACTTGACCTCTATCCCGGAGACGGACAGATCACGGTCGGCGACCAGGCAGACCAGGCCACCGGCCCGCAGCCGGCGGGCGAGCGTGCCGAAGGCCGAGCCGCCGGTGTGCGGCAGCACCTCCATGCCCAGGCCCTCGCGGTAGGCGACGAAGCGGTCGTAGAGGGATTCCGGCTTGAGGCGCTGGGCGACGGTGGTGAAGGGGGTACCGAGTTTGGTGGTGACCCAGGCACCGGCGAGGTCGTAGTTGCCCATGTGCGGCAGCGCGATGATGACGCCGCGGTCGCTCTTGAGCCCGTCCACCAGGTGGTGCACGTCCTCCGGCGTGAAGCCGGCCCTTATCCGGTCCTTGCTCCAGGCCGGGAGCCGGAAGGACTCCATCCAGTAGCGCATGTACGAGCGCATCCCGGCCCGGGAGAGCTCGGCGAGCCGCTGCGGTGCGGCGTCCGGGACGACCCGGGCGAGGTTCGCCTCCAGGCGCAGGACGCCCTTGCCGCGGCGCTTCCAGGCCGTGTCGGCGATCCGGCGGCCGAGCCGTACGGCCACGCCCTCGGGCAGTTTCTTGACGGTGCTCCAGCCCAGCGCGTAGAGCGCGTCCGCCAGTTTGTCGGTGTCGAACCGCGGACGGCGGGTCTCGCGTGGACTCATGCGCTGTTTCCCCCTTGTGCCATGGCGTCGGCCTCGGCCGACTCCCGTCGTACGGTCACCACTCGCTGGCCGAGGGTGACGGCACTGCCGATGCCGACGACCCACAGGGCGATCGGCAGCAGAATCTCGACGCCGGGCACCCCGAAGGCGTGCAGACCCGACAAGCCGCAGGCGACCAGCGTGATGACCAGCCGCTCGGCGCGCTCCACCAGACCGTTGACGTCCACCGGCAGCCCGATGGCCTCGCCGCGCGCCTTCGTATACGAGACCACCTGGCCGCTGGCGAGGCAGAAGATCGCCATCGCGCAGAGCATCAGGCTGTCGCCGCGCCCCGCGTACCAGAGGGCGAGCCCGCCGAAGATCGCCGAGTCGGCGACCCGGTCGAGGGTGGAGTCGAGAAAGGCCCCCCAGCGGCTGGAGCGGCCCAGCTGCCGCGCCATGTTGCCGTCGACCAGATCGGAGAAGACGAACAGGGTGATGACGACCGTGCCCCAGAAGAATTCGCCCAGCGGGTAGAAGACCAGGGCACCGGCGACCACGCCTCCGGTTCCGACGAGGGTGACCGCGTCCGGGCTGACGCCGATACGGATGAGCAGGGCGGCGAACGGCGTGAGAACACGCGTGAAGAAAGCACGCGCGTACTTGTTCAGCATGGCCTTCCCGGAGGTCGATACGGGCCGCGCGGTCGATGGGCCACCGGCGGGCCCATCGTAGCCAGGAGGTCTGGGGCCTCCACGAACGCATCGCGGCGCAGAGCGCATCCCACGGCTCGGCGCCGCCGCCGCGCGCCGTCGGGCGCGCCCGCGGGCCCCGCGCGCGGTGCGCATGACCCTTGGGAGCACCGGCTCCCGTGTGCCACGTATGGACGCGGCATGACCTCGGTGGAAAGCTCGAATCACCGCAAAGTGTCGACCTGGAGGCGAGACACATGAGCGAGAAATCGAGTACACACCCGGGAGCCGCCGGCAGGGCATCAACGGCCGGCCAGCCCACGGCCCTGCGGAATGTGGTGCTGGTCGGCCACTCCGGATCGGGAAAAACCACCCTGGTCGAAGCCCTCGCGCTGGCATCCGGCGCGGTCAACCGGGCGGGCCGGGTCGAGGACGGCGGCTGTCTGTCCGACTACGACGAGATCGAACACCGCCAGCAACGCTCCGTACAGCTCTCCCTGGTCCCGGTCGACTGGGGCGGAGTCAAGATCAATATCTTGGACACCCCCGGATACGCCGATTTCGTCGGGGAACTCAGGGCCGGTCTGCGCGCTGCGGACGCGGCCCTTTTCGTTGTCTCGGCGGCCGACGGCGTGGCCGGCGCGACCCGGATGGTCTGGGACGAGTGCGCGGCCGTCGGCATGCCGCGCGCGCTGGTCATCACCCACCTCGAGGCATCCCGCTCCGACTTCGACGAGAT
Source organism: Streptomyces sp. NRRL S-1813 (assembly GCF_000719605.1). Lineage (NCBI taxonomy): Bacteria > Bacillati > Actinomycetota > Actinomycetes > Kitasatosporales > Streptomycetaceae > Streptomyces > Streptomyces sp. NRRL S-1813. Next base: position 142,070 of record NZ_JOHB01000012.1, on the reverse strand, counting down.
GACCGAGCGCTGCCGGGCGTCGTTCGGCGGCGAGGACCCGGACGCCGTCGTCCCCCTCTATCTCCCGCTGTACGGAACGCCGGGCGCCGACGGGCACGCCCCCGTCCACGGCCTGATCGGCCTGCTCACCCAACGGGTCTTCGACTACTCCTCCGACGAGCGCACCGAGCGCGCCCCCACCCAGGACGAGCTGCCGCAGATCGAGGCGGCCCGCAACCGCCTCATCGAGGCGATCATCGCCGAGAGCGAGGACGAGTCCTTGATGGACCGCTACCTCGGCGGCGAGGAGATCGACATCAAGACCCTCATCGGGGACCTGGAGACGGCGGTCGCCCGCGGCACGTTCCACCCCGTGCTGGCCGCGGCCCCGGCCGCCGAGGGCTCCAAACAGGGGCTGGGCACCGTAGAGCTGCTGGAGTTGATCAGCGGCGGCTTCCCGACCCCCGCGGAGCGCGAGGCACCCGCCGTGACCAGCCCGGACGGCGACCCGCGCCCGGAACTGAGCTGTGACCCCGACGGTCCGCTCGCGGCCGAGGTGGTCAAGACCTCCTCCGACCCGTACGTCGGCCGGATCTCCCTCGTCCGCGTCTTCTCCGGCACCCTGCGCCCGGACGAGACGGTGCATGTCTCCGGCCACGGGCTGGAGGACCGGGGCCACGAGGACCACGACGTCGACGAGCGGGTCGGCGCGCTGTCCACCCCGTTCGGCAAACAGCAGCGCTCGCTGTCCAAGGCGATCGCCGGCGATCTGGCCTGTGTGGCGAAGCTGACCCGTGCCGAGACCGGGGACACCCTGTCCGACAAGGGCAGCCCGCTGCTGATGGAGCCCTGGACGAAGCCGGACCCGCTGCTGCCGGTCGCCATCCAGGCGCACAGCAAGGCCGACGAGGACAAGCTGTCGCAGGGCCTGGCCCGCCTCGTCGCGGAGGACCCGACGATGCGCCTGGAGCACAATCAGGACACCCATCAGGTGGTCCTGTGGTGCCTCGGCGAGGCGCATGTCGATGTCGCGCTGGAGCGGCTGCGGGCCCGCTACGGCGTCCAGGTGGACGCGGTCGCACACAAGGTGTCGCTCCGGGAGACCTTCGGTGCGCCCGCCGCGGGCCGCGGGCGCCATGTGAAACAGTCCGGCGGCCACGGCCAGTTCGCGATCTGCGAGATCGAGGTCGAACCGCTGCCGGGCGGCTCCGGCATCGAGTTCGTGGACAAGGTCGTGGGCGGCGCGGTGCCCCGGCAGTTCATCCCGTCCGTGGAGAAGGGCATACGCGCCCAGGCCGCGCGCGGGGTCGCCGCCGGACATCCGCTCGTCGACATCCGCGTCACGCTGCTCGACGGCAAGGCGCACTCGGTCGACTCCTCGGACGCCGCCTTCCAGATGGCGGGCGCACTGGCGCTGCGCGAAGCCGCCGGCGAGGTCCGGATCGAGCTCCTCGAACCGGTGTCCGAGGTGAGCGTGATGGTTCCGGACGATTTCGTCGGCCAGGTGATGAGCGATCTCTCGGGGCGCCGTGGCCGGGTCGTGGGCACCGAACAGTCAGGCTCGGGCCGCACGGTGGTGCGCGCCGAGGTGCCCGAGATCGAGATCGACCGGTACGCCATCGATCTGCGCTCCCTCTCGCACGGCGCCGGGCGGTTCTCCCGCGCCCACCTGCGGCATGAGCCGATGCCGCAGCAGCTCGCCGACAAGTGGCGGGAACAAGCCGAGAACGGCGCATAGTTAACGTCGGATCAGCCGTTGACGCAGCCGCTGTCCCGCTCAACTCCCTTGGGCCGGACGGCGGCTGTACGCTGAGAGCCTGCCGTCGGCCCGGGGGTCCGGCGCCAGGACACGAGGTCACAGGCTCGAACACAGCTCTCAGCAGGTGTGCCGTCAGCAGAAGCAGGGAAGAGCCGCATCATCGGATGCGTCGGGTGTGGGGGCGGTAGTGGCAGACGGCTTTGACTTCAGTCCCGGGGCGCAGGTCCCGCTCTCGGGGAGCGCCGGGCAGACGGCGGCGACCCAGGCGCTGGCCTCGGCCGCCTACCGGGACAGCCCGCTCGCCGACATCTCCAAGGCGGACTCCGACTCCGGCAAGTCCGCCATCAAGAAGCCCAAGCTGTCGCTGTTCGCGCCCAATCTCGGCGAGGCCTTCTCGCGCGCCGTGCAGGTGCGGATGCTCGGCGGCGGCCGCGCCGCGCTCATCCAGTCCTTCGGGACCGAGCCGCAGACCATCGTCGAGCACTGTCTGTCCGCCACCCGCGTCCGCAAGCAGCGGGATGCCAAGCTGACGCTGCTGATGGTGCTGTTCGGGGTGCTGTTCCTGCCCGGTGTGCTGGTGTGGCTGGGCGTCTTCCAGCTGCGCAAGATGCTCTCCAAGGACGGTGCGGGCAGCGGTCTCTCGCTGATCGGCGGGGTGCTGCTGACGCTGCTGGCGGGCGTCGGCCTGTTCTTCATGATCAAGCTGCCGCTCAACGGCTTCTGGCCGATGTACGCCCGTGCCGCGGTCGTCGTCCCGGTGGTCGGCTGGTGGCTGGCCAAACAGATCTGCGAGAAGACCGCGGTGGCCATGCGGGAGTCCTGGAAGGGGCTGCTCGAGGGCGGCGGCGTGGCCGCGAAGATCCCCGAGGCGGTGCCCCAGGACCCGAACCAGATCGCCGCCGAGACCCTCCGGCAGAATCTCGCCAAAATCTCCGCCGAGCAGAGCAGCAACGTCGTCTTCTACGCCGGCCCCAAGGGCATACTCGGCATGGGTACGCGCTGGGGCAGCTGGCAGCTCGCCGAGGAGCTCACGCCGGCGCAGGCAGGCAGCGAGATCCACCCGTTCCGCAGCTGGGACGTCATCCGGGCGATCCACGACAAGCTGCGGCTGCTGGAGCGCAGCCCGCTGCACACCGGCGGATTCCCCACTCCGTCCGTCCGCCACTGGATCGTCTCGCCGGTCGGCGAGAAGGCCGCCGCCGTCACCCGCCCCGAGGGCACCCATGTGGAGACGTTCCAGATCCGTGGCCACGAGATAGAGCGGATCTGCAACGAGCAGCAGTTCGGCAGCGGCAACCGCCACTACCTCGGCGTCCAGTTCGTCCTGTGGGACGGCCAGTTGGTGATCACCCTGATGATCACCGTCACGGTGCTGCACGAGACCCTGCGCATCGAGGTGACCGGCCATGCCCTCGGCCCGGTCAACGGCCTGTTCACGACCAAGCCGGAGCCCAAGACCAAGGAGGTCTCCAAGGTCGTCAAGTTCTGGGAGACCAAGACCCAGCACCTCCCGCTCATCGAGCCGCAGGAGGTGGTCCGGCTCGCCGCGCGCGCCCCGCTGACCTGGTTCCCGCCGGTCCTGGACTTCCTCGGCGGCAAGCTGACCCTCCCCGAGCCGTTCGGCCTGCGGCACGTCTGGGCCGACAAGCCCTGGCGCCACCGCTTCATGGCCGATGACGCGCTGCGCGCCGCGACCCCGGTGCTGCGCACGGTCCACGCCGCCGCGATGAGCGTCCTCAAGGAGAACGGCGTGGACACCGAGCGCTTCACCAACCGCTCCCTGGTGCTCAGCGGCATGATCCAGGGCGTGGAGCCGCAGAAGGCCGACGAGTACAACGCCTAGGACTCGCCTGGGCCGCGCGGGCTAGCGGAAGATGCCCGTGTGCCCCAGGGAGTACCGCCCGGGCTGCGGGTAGACCGCCAGCCCGTGCGGACCCTGGCCGACGGGGATCTTGGCCAGAGTTTTGCCGGTACGGGCGTCCAGCGCATAGACCTCGGAGTTGTAGCGGCCGGACAGCCACAGGACCTTGCCGTCGGTGGACAGGCCGCCCATGTCGGGGCTGCCGCCGCCGCGGATGCGCCACTTGCCCACGAGCGAGCCGGTCTTGAAGTCCAGCCGGGAGATGGAGCCCTCGCCGCGGTTGGAGACGTACATATAGCGCGAGTCGCGGCTGACGTAGAGGCCGTGGGCCCCCTTGCCGGTCGGCATGAGCCTGGGCCGGGAGAAGGTGTCGCCGTTGAGGACCCAGATGCCGTCGGCCATCATGTCGGCGACGTACCAGGTCCTGCCGTCCGGGGAGATCTTCACGTCCTGCGGCATCGCCCCCTCGAACGGCAGCTTCTCCTGGCCGATGACCTTCATCTTCTCGGTGTCGACCTTGAGCAGTTCACCGGAGAACTCGCAGGAGACGATGAAGTACCGCCCGTCCGGCGAGAAGTCGGCATGGTTGACGCCCGCGCAGCCGACCGGCAGCGTCTTGCGGACCTCCATGGTGTGCGGGTCGCGGAAGACCAGCTGACGGTCCATCGAGGCCATCACGATGGCGTACTTCCCGTTGGGCGTGAAGTAGAGGTTGTACGGGTCGTGGACCTTGACGGGCTTGCCGGCCTTGCCGGTCGCGGGGTCGATGGGTGTGAGGTCGTGCCCCCGGTTGTTGTTGACCCAGAGCGTCTTCAGGTCCCAGGACGGCACGACGTGCTGCGGCTGCACCCCCACCGGAATGGTCTCGATGACCTTGTAGGTCTTCGGGTCGATGACCGTGACCGTGTCGGAGCCGGTGTTGGGGACATAGATCCGCGAGGGGAAGTCCTTGACCTGCGGCGCCAGCCTGCCCGGCCGGTCCGCCGCGTAGAGGTCGTGCTCGTCCAGCAGCGGCGGCATCCCCGGCAGGCCCGACTTGGCGGCCTCGGCCGGCGCGCGTTCGACCGGCCGCGGGCTGTGCGCGGCCGGTTTGCTCTCGCCGCCGCCGCAGCCCGCCGCCACCAGCGCGCAGGCCACGGCGAGCAGCGCGGCCCGGTGGCGCGCGCGCAGGCTTGGACGGTCGTGGGTACGGTTCCGGTCAGCCATCAGGTCACTAGCTCCGTTGTCGTCACCGCGCGCAGACCGCGTCGGCGGAGGCCGTCGAGGATCGGGGGCAGCGCGGCCACCGTGCCGGCGTGCCCGAGGTGGAGGCTCACGACCGAGCCCGGCTCGACGGCGTCCAGGACCGTGCGCTGGACGGCCGGGGCGCCGGGGTCGTTCGCGTCGAGGGAGTCCACGCCGTAGGACAGGACATGCGGATAGCCGGCCTTGCGGGCCAGCCCGGCCACCAGGTCCGTGGCCCGCCGGGCCTGCGAGGGACGGAACCAGCTGCCGATGGTGCCGGTGAGGGCGCGCAGCCGGTCGGCGCACTGGCTGATCTCGGCGTATGCCTCGGCGGCCGGCAGGGCGCAGATATTGCGGTGGTGCATGGTGTGATTGCCCAGCTCATGGCCGCCGTCGAGGATCCGGCGGGCCATCGCGGGCTGCTCGTCGAGCCAGTCGCCGATGGCGAGCACGGTGACCTTGGCTCCGGCCCGCTCGGCCTCGCCGAGCAGGGCGGTCGCCATCTTGGGGTCGCCCCTGCCGTGGAAGGTCAGCGCGACCGCCCGGCCGTTCCGCGGCCCGTGCGCGATCTGTACGGGCAGGCCGGGCACCCTGGTCGGCGGACGGGCGGCGCGGGCCCGGGCGGGCGGGGCATGGCCCGCCCGGGAGGGGCTCGGCCCGCCGGCGGACCGTACGACGCCGGAGTCCACGTCCCGGTGGGGGTCGCAGCCCGACGCCAGCGCCCCGGCGGCCGCGGCCCAGGCGGCCGCGCGCAGCACGGAGCGGCGATCTAGGGAAGTCACCATCCCATTAGAGAGGCAACTAATCCCAATTAGAGCGATCTGTCTGATTCGCCCTGGTGCGTGTCGCCTCGGAACCCGGTCCCGGGCGAGGGCGGCAGGCGCCCTACGCGGGCCAGGCGTCGGCGAGCATCGCCCGCGTGTCGGCGAGGAGTTGGGGCAGCACCTTGGTGTGACCGACCACCGGCATGAAGTTGGTGTCACCGCCCCAGCGGGGGACGACATGCTGGTGGAGATGGGCCGCGATCCCGGCGCCGGCGACGGTGCCCTGGTTCATCCCGATGTTGAAGCCGTGCGCCCCGGACGCGGTGCGCAGCGCGGTCATCGCATGCTTCGTCAGCTCGGCCAGCTCCGCGGTCTCCGGCCCGTCCAGCTCGGTGTAGTCGGCGACATGGCGGAACGGGACGATCATGAGGTGACCGCCGTTGTACGGGTACAGATTGAGCACCGCGTAGACGTACTCGCCGCGCGCGATCACGAGGCCGTCCTCGTCCGACTTCGCGGGGATCGCGCAGAACGGACAGCCGTCGCCGGCCCCCGGGCCGGTCGGCTTGTTCTCCCCCTGGATGTAAGCCATCCGGTGGGGCGTCCACAGGCGCTGGAAGGCGTCCTGCGTCCCGACTCCGATCTGCTGCTCCGGCTCGCTTGTCATACGGGCCAGCATATGGCTTCGCCCGTTGGCGCCGTGTCGTTGGGGCGTATACCGCGACCCGCTCCGCGATGCTGAGCCGGTGGACAGGGAACAGCGACTGTGGGACTGGGAGGAGACCGCCCAGCCGTATCTCCTTGGCGCCTCGCTCCTCTTCCTCACCTCCTACGCGGTCCGGGTCCTGATCCCCGGCCTCTCCCCCGGCTGGCAGGTCTGGTGGGAGCTGGTCACCCTCGTCAGCTGGAGCTTCTTCGTCGTCGAATATCTGGCGCGGCTGGCGTTCAGCAACGACCGGCGGCACTTCCTCCGCACCCGCTGGCTGGATCTGATCGTGACCGTGCTGCCCCTGCTGCGGCCGCTGCGGCTCATCGACATGCACGAGCGGATGCAGCGGCGCAGGGACCATCCACGGCTCGTCCTCGAAGCGCGGGTGATGGCGTACACCGGGCTCACCTCGCTGCTGCTGGGCTTCGCCGCCAGCCTGGCGGTCTACCACGACGAACGGTCCGCTCCGGGCGCCAACATCCACACCTTCGGTGACGCGGTGTGGTGGGCCAGTTCGACCCTGACGACGACGGGGTACGGCGACGCCACCCCCGTCACCCCGCGCGGCCGGGTGATCGCCGTGGGGCTGATGTTCGCCGGGGTGGCCCTGGTGGGAGCGGTGGTGGGCTCCTTCTCCTCCTACCTGCTGCGCCGCTTCCGGCAGGAGGGCGAGAAATGACAAGGCCCCGGAGAGCGGGTTCGCTCTCCGGGGCCTCGGACTCAAACGGGCGTCACACCTGGACGCGGCGCTCCACGACGTCGAGGATCTCGGCGATCGCCTCGGCGCGCGGGATGCCGTTCTTCTGCGACCCGTCGCGGTAGCGGAAGGAGACCGCGCCGTTGGCCACGTCCTCGTCACCGGCGATGATCATGAACGGGACCTTGGCCTTCTGGGCGTTCCTGATCTTCTTCTGCATCCGGTCCGAGGAGGAGTCCACCTCGATCCGCAGCCCCTTGGCCTTCGCCTCGGCCGCGAACTCCTGGAGGTAGGGGACATGCGCGTCACCGATCGGGATCCCGGTCGCCTGGACCGGCGCCAGCCACGCCGGGAACGCTCCCGCGTAGTGCTCCAGCAGCACCGCGAAGAACCGCTCGATCGAGCCGAACAGCGCGCGGTGGATCATGACCGGACGCTGCTTGGAACCGTCCGCCGAGGTGTACTCGAGGTCGAACCGCTCCGGCAGGTTGAAGTCCAGCTGGATGGTCGACATCTGCCAGGTACGGCCGATGGCGTCCTTGGTCTGCACGGAGATCTTAGGCCCGTAGAACGCGGCGCCGCCCGGGTCAGGGACCAGCGGCAGCCCCTGCTTCTCGGCCACCTTCCGCAGCGTCTCGGTGGCCTCCTCCCAGGTGTCGTCCGAGCCGACGAACTTCTCCGGGTCCTTGGTGGACAGCTCCAGGTAGAAGTCGGTCAGACCGTAGTCGCGCAGCAGGTCGAGCACGAAGGTGAGCGTGGCGTCCAGCTCGTCCGCCATCTGCTCCTTGGTGCAGTAGATGTGCGCATCGTCCTGGGTGAAGCCGCGGGCGCGGGTCAGTCCGTGCACGACACCGGACTTCTCGTACCGGTACACGGTCCCGAACTCGAAGAGGCGCAGCGGCAGTTCACGGTACGAGCGGCCGCGCGCATCGAAGATCAGGTTGTGCATCGGGCAGTTCATGGGCTTGAGGTAGTAGTCCACGCCCTCGTCGAGCTGCATGGGCGGGTACATGCCGTCGGCGTACCAGTCCAGGTGGCCCGACTTCTCGAACAGCTTCCCCTTGGTGGCGTGGGGGGTGTAGACGAACTCGTAGCCCGACTCCTCATGGCGCCGGCGGGAGTAGTCCTCCATGACCCGGCGGATGATGCCGCCCCTGGGGTGGAAGACCGCCAGCCCCGAACCGATGTCCTCGGGAACGGAGAACAGATCCAGCTCGGCACCGAGCTTGCGGTGGTCGCGCTTCTCGGCCTCGGCGAGGAACTCCAGATGCGCCTTGAGCTCGTCCTTGGTGGGCCAGGCGGTGCCGTAGATCCGCTGGAGCTGCTTGTTCTTCTCGCTGCCGCGCCAGTAGGCGGCGGCCGAGCGCATCAGCTTGAACGCGGGGATGGCGCGGGTGCTGGGGAGGTGCGGACCGCGGCACAGGTCCTTCCAGCACAGCTCGCCGGTCTTGGCGTCGAGGTTGTCGTAGATGGTCAGCTCACCGGCGCCGACCTCGGCGGACGCACCCTCGGCGGCGTCCGCGGCGGAGCCCTTGAGCCCGATCAGCTCGAGCTTGTACGGCTCGTCGGCCAGCTCCTCGCGGGCGGCGTCGTCGGCGACCGCACGGCGCGCGAACTTCTGGCCCCGCTTCTGGATCTCCTGCATCTTCTTCTCGATGCGCTTGAGATCGTCGGGGTGGAACGGGGTCTCGACGTCGAAGTCGTAGTAGAAGCCGTCCTTGATCGGCGGGCCGATGCCGAGCTTCGCCTCCGGGAACAGCTCCTGCACGGCCTGCGCCATCACATGCGCGGTGGAGTGCCGGAGGATGTTCAGCCCGTCCTCGGAGGTGATCTCGACGGGCTCGACCGCGTCACCGTCCGCGACCTCGTACGCCAGGTCCTTCAGCTCTCCGGCCACCCGCGCGGCCACGACACTGCGCTCGCCCTGGAAGAGGTCGGCGGCCGTAGTCCCCGTGGTCACCACGCGTTCTTCCCGCTCGGAATCGCGTTGGACGGTCACACGGACGTCTGACACCGGTCTCTCCTGACTCATGTCTCTTCACGTCAGCGATTGCTGCGCAGCCGAATCGTACCGAGCCACCCGACCTGACCGCGAAACGGTTTCACCACCCCCGGCTCACAGCCGCTATTCCTCCGCCCCGCAGGCCTCCTCGAAGAAGTCGAGATTCTCCTGGAGCGACTTCAGCAGCCGGTCCCGCTCCGCCTCGTCGACCTGTACGGGCGTGACATCGCGGCCGCCGGTGATCCGGCGGAACCCGCCCCGGCTCTCCAGCCGCCCGCTCACCCGGACCGGCAGTCCCACCAGGTGCGCATGCGCGGCGATGCGGTAGTCCTCCTCCCCCAGCGCGACCCGTACCTGCACCACGTCCGCGCCGGTGATCACCCGCAGCCGCACCGTGCCGGGCCCGCCCGGCCGCTCCCTGCGCAGCCGTATCACCGCGCCGGTCACCCGGACCGGCAGCGAGGGCTCGTCCCGGACATAGCGCTGGGCGGCCTGCTGCAACGCGGGCAGATCGCCGGCCGAGAACTCGACCGGTTCGGGACGGGCCGGGCAGCCGGCCGGGGCGCCGGACCCCGGCGACCACTCGACCGCGATCCGCACCCCTTCCGCGTCCCGCACCAGCGCGATCAGCGCCTGGACCAGCTCATGGCAGACCCCCAGCTCGACGGCCGCGTCGAAGGCCTCCATACCGCCGGTGGCCCGCTGGTAGTCGGTGGCGTCGCGGGCCGCGTGCAATGCCTGCTGAAGCCCGGCGACCGCACCGCGCCCGCCGCGCACCGGGACGAACGCGGTCAGCCGGCGCCCGGCCGCCGCCGGGCCGACCAGCACCTCGGCCATGAACCCCTCGGCCTGCCGTTTGTGCCGGGCGCCGTAATAACCGGCCCGGCCGTACGTCCCCAGCGCCCCGGCGATCAGCATCGAGCGGGCCGCGCCGCGCAGCTGCTCCTGCGCGACCCAGTACGCGGCCCCCGAGCCGCCGTCGGGCACCTCGCGCTCCCAGCGCACCTCGTCGCTGGGCACCGCCAGCCCCACCAGCACCTCGCGGGCGGAGGACGAGGAGCTCTGCGCCAACGCCGCCAGCGCCTCCGCGAGCAGCTCCCCGCTGTCGGGGAAGCGGCGGTCGTGCGGCACCAGCAGGCTGGTGCCGCCGGCGCCGCCGGGCGGTGTCCACCGGGCATAGTGGCCCGCGGCCCCGCCCCGGCGCCGCCAGCCGTGCCGGGCCAGCAGCGCGCTGAGCACCGCCGGATCGAGCCGCGCGGGATCCAGGAGCCGCGCGTCATAATCGTCGGTCGGCCGGTACATCAGGGTCTCCCTCCCGCCCCGACCCGCGTCATGATCTCGCAGAGCGCTCGGTCGTCGAAGATCCGCGCGGTCGGGATCCGCACGGTGGTCCTGCGCCGGCCGGTCACCGGATGGCCGGCCAGATTGATCCAGTAGCAGCAGTGCCGCAGTGCGAGACGGTCGTGGGAGGCCCGCAGCCAGTCCTCCTGGGTCCGCGGGACCAGCATCACGACCAGGATCTTGTGTACCGATACGGGCGTACGGGCCAGCTTCACCAGGTGGTCGTTGTCGAGCGTGAAGGCGAAAGTCGGCCCCGGCGGGCGGGGGGCGGTCTGGTAGGTGCACTTGAGCTGCACCTTGATGGTCACTTCGTCGTCGACGGTGTGGCCGGGCGCGCCATGGCTGACGTGCCAGTCGATTCCGTTGTCCGGGAAGGGCTGCGCCAGCGAACATCCGGAGGCGGCGGCGACCGCGTGCAGATAGCCCACCTGGAGGGTCTCCATGCAAGCAGTGGTGGCGAGTCCGCCGCGCTGCGGTGTGGTCAGCTGGGGCAGCAGCCCGCCCGGTTCGGGCTGCGCGAGCGTCATCGCGGGGATGCCTTCCGGGCTGTGCCGATCGATGCGTGTGGATGACGGGGAGAAGGCGGAGCGTTTTGGCCCGTCCCTCTGGTTGTCTCCGCGTCAAGTGGTCGGCAAACAAAGACGGTTCGAGCACCGGCCGAGTCGGGTATCACCAGCTCGGGTGGCGTGCACGTCATCCCCCCGTACGAGCGCGAGGAGTTGGGATGATGCCGTGCTGGTATGACGGACCGCTTGCCGCCTTCGACACCGAGACCACGGGCATCGACGTCGAGCGCGACCGCATCGTCTCCGCCGCCCTGGTGGTCCAGGAGACGCCGCGCTCCGCACCCCGGGTCACCCGTTGGCTGATCAACCCGGGCGTCGAGATACCCGAGGCCGCGACGGCGGTGCACGGCCTGACGGCCGACCATCTCGCGCTGCACGGCCGCTGGCCCGCGCCGGTGCTGGAGGAGGTCGCGCGCGCCCTGGCCGCCCAGTCGGTGGCCGGCCGGCCGCTGGTCGTGATGAACGCGCCGTTCGATCTGACGCTCCTGGAGCGCGAGTTGAAGCGGCATCGCGCCAGCTCGCTCGGCACCTATCTGGGCGGCCATCCGCTGCACGTCCTCGATCCCCGCGTCCTCGACAAGCACCTGGACCGCTACCGCAAGGGCCGCCGTACGCTCACCGATCTGTGTGCCCATTACGAGGTCGAGCTGGACGACGCCCATGAGGCGGCCGCCGACGCGCTCGCCGCGCTGCGCGTCGTCCGGGCCCTGGGGCAGCGCTTCGCCGAACGCCTGGAGGGGCTGCATCCGCCGGAGCTGCACACCCGCCAGGCGGTCTGGTACGCGGCCCAGGCCCGCGGGCTCCAGGCGTGGTTCGCCCGCAGCGGCAATCCGGAGGTCGTCGATCCGCATTGGCCGCTGCGCCCCGAACTCCCCGCCGCGGCCTGATCACCCATCAGCAATTCCGGTCCGGGGCGGCAAAGGCACCGGACGGACCGGACGGAATTCCCGGTTCCGTGTTCTTCCGAGTTCTCCCAACAAAAAGAACCGGGCCGCTTTTTGGCGGCCCGGTTCCTGATCCCGGTGGGCGATACTGGGTTCGAACCAGTGACCTCTTCGGTGTGAACGAAGCGCTCTCCCACTGAGCTAATCGCCCGGGTGTCGGCGAGGTTTCCCTCGCGAACGACCTGAACAATACAGGCAGCCCGTGCCTTCCATCAAATTCCTGTTCCGCCGTGGTCCCGGATCCCCGCGCAGGGGCGGCCCGGGTACTCATCCGCGGGCCAGCCAGGCGGCGAGACCGCGGCGCCCGGACCGCATCATCAGCGCGTGATTGGCGAGGAACACCGGCCGCCCCAGCAGCGCGAGCCGCCGCAGCAGCGGCTTGCAGACCTCCACGTCCTGCTCGAAGACGGCACGGGTGCCGCCGGCACCGGGCACCACGGTCCAGCGCGCCCAGCCCGCCAGATCACCGCGCATCCCGATCTCCAGCACCCCCGCGCCCGGGTCCCGCAGACGCTCGGTCGCCACCACGGTCAGGTCGTACGGCAGCAGCGAACGGAAGCGGGCGGTGCCGCTGCGGTCGTCGAGCAGGTTGACCTCGCGCACCTGCGGCCACCACCGGGGGTACGCCTCGGCGCGTTCGAGGACGGCGTAGACGACGGTCGGCGGGGCATCGAGCAGCCAGACGCTGCGGAAGCGGTAGCGGTTCAGTCGGCGTGACCAGTCGGGCATGATGCCAGTGTGCGCCCCACGGCGGTGCGGACACCCAACAACAGCGACGGCCCGGAGACTTGAAGTCTCCGGGCCGTCGTCCGGGGTGGGCGATACTGGGTTCGAACCAGTGACCTCTTCGGTGTGAACGAAGCGCTCTCCCACTGAGCTAATCGCCCGGGCGCACCGCCAACATTACCCCACGTCGGCGGGCACTTCTGACCATGGCGGTGTCACTCGGAGACGTTCCACGGCATCGCGAAGCCGAACTTCCAGACATAGACCGCGAGCGCCGCGGCGATGATCACCAGGCCGATGGCGGTGAGGATGATGTTGCGTCGCCGCACCTTGGGGTCGAGCGCCTTCTGAGCCGCCTCCGTGACCTTTCGCTTGGTCCAGCGCAGCACCAGCTGGGCCCAGACGAATTCCGTCGCCCAGATCGCCATACCGCCGAAGATCACCAGCCAGCCCGGCCCCGGCAGCGGCAGCATGATCACGCCGGCCACCACGACCGCGAGACCGACGACGAAGACTCCGACCTGCCAGCTCACGTGGAGCGGCCGGGAGCGCTTGATGAAGTGCGGCGCTCGCGAGCCGAGCGGCTGCTCGGCCGGAGCGGCGTCCTCCTCCACCGTTCCCGGCCCCCCGTTACTCTGCGTATTCATACTCACAAACTTACCGGACGGGATGAGTCCGCGGAATTACCGCCGAGGACGATCTCGCAATCCGCCGGAAGAGGTACCTGAAGCCACACAAAACCGTCAGAGGGGTTTACAACGGCACCGTAGGTGGCATGTCGATTTCGCCGACGTGCGAATCCCCGAGCGCACACTGAGCGAAAGGCCCTGGCGCTTATGAACACCACGGTCAGCTGCGAGCTGCACCTGCGCCTCGTTGTGTCGAGCGAGTCCTCACTGCCTGTACCCGCGGGCCTGCGGTATGACACGGCCGATCCTTATGCCGTGCATGCCACCTTCCATACCGGAGCCGAGGAGACCGTGGAGTGGGTTTTTGCCCGCGACCTCCTCGCCGAGGGCCTGCACCGGCCCACGGGCACCGGAGACGTCCGTGTATGGCCGTCCCGGAGCCACGGACAGGGCGTTGTCTGCATCGCCCTGAGCTCGCCGGAAGGCGAAGCCCTGCTCGAGGCGCCCGCACGGGCCCTCGAGTCGTTCCTCAAAAGGACCGATGCCGCCGTGCCACCCGGTACGGAGCACCGGCATTTCGATCTCGACACCGAGCTCTCCCACATCCTTGCGGAGAGCTGAGACGCAGCACGGTTACCGAAAGCACCCACCCGCTCACACTTGCGTCCGTCCGACTCGGGGAGACGGCGCAGGACCGACAAGTTCATACGGCACACTTCGGCGTCGTCGCCGCGGACCCACCGCGGAGTCGGCGCTGAAGCTTGTTCGAAGCGCTAGAGTCGGCGACCATTCGGCAACGACACCGGGGGCGGTACCCGTCCGGCCCCACCCTGCCAGGGAGCGGAACCGTGATGATCAGCCATGACACCCGGTGCGCGCTGGACGCGGTCGTCGATCTGCTGAACACCGCTCCGGAAGGCGAAGCGCCCGGAGCGCCGGACAGCCTGACCGGCCTCGCGGCCCTCGAGGAGTTCGTACAGCGCAACGACGTCAGCGATGTGGGCGCGCTCGGCGCGGGCGACCTGGCGGCCGTACGGTCCGTCCGCGCGCGGTTCGCGAAGATCTTCGCGGCCGAGGACGACCGCACCGCGGCCGAACAGCTGAACTCGCTGGTCGCCTCGGCGGGCACCACACCGCAGCTGACCGATCACGACGGGTACGACTGGCACGTCCACTACTTCGCGCCGGGTGCGTCGGTCGCCGAGCATCTGGCCGCGGACGGCGGGATGGCGCTGGCCTTCATCCTCGTCGCCGGGGAACGCGAGCGGCTGCGGCACTGCGAGGCGCCGGACTGCCGGCACGCCTTCGTCGACCTCTCCCGTAATCGCTCCCGGCGCTACTGCGACAGCCGCACCTGCGGAAACCGGCTGCATGTCGCGGCCTACCGGGCACGGCGGCGGGAGGCCGCGGCCGGCTGAGTGCCTGGCGGGCCCCACGACGGGGCCCGGGGCGGCGGCGCATACCGGCCTCACAGGAGGAAGAGGTCGTGCACTGCTCCGAGAAGGAGCAGAAAGCCGATGACGGCGAGGAAGAGCATCAGCGGCGGCTGGGACAGCGCGAACAGGCAACCGCGCGGTTCGGGGGACGGGGCGTCGTCTTGGGCGAGGGCGCACTCATCGTTCATCTCGGGCGCATCATGACGCAGATGATCGTCCCAATGCGCCCGATAAGCGGCTCAGCAGCGGTAGTTCATCAGATCCCGTGCTTTTTCAGGATCGCTTCGATGTCCGAGAAGTCATCCTTGGGTGCACCGCCCTTGCCCTGAGCGGCCTTCCCCTTGGCGGCCGGCTGCGCGACGCCCCGGCCGGCACCGAGGGAGGGCACGGAGGCGGCCGGAGCCACCGCGTCGGACCGGTCGGCCGCCGCGGCCTTGCGCTCCTTGCGGTTGCCGATCCCGCCCCTGCGGCGCTCCACTCCCCTGCTGATCATGAACAGCAGGGCGGAGAGCGCGAGCACGCCGAAGCCGGCCCAGACCGTGGGCTTGAAGACGATGTTGGTGACCCAGTCGATGACGCCCGTCATCACCAGGCCGATGGGGATCAGAGAGAAAGCGGCGATGCGGGTCGCGGCCAGGAACCGCTTGCGGTATGCCGTCAGCGCGGCGATGCCCAGGCCCGCTGCCGACACCGCGGCACAGACGGTCGAGGTCAGCATCCGGTCCTCCTGCCGGTGAAAGGCGAGCAGGCGTTCTGCTCCCTTCCATCCTGCCTTGTCCGGACGCATGAGGGCCATGTTCCGGAGCGGGCTCAGGGACATCTCGGGGTAGCGCTCCTCCCCAGGTCCCGGTTCGGGCACCGGGCCGGGGGTACCACCCGGGCGTCAGCCGGGGAAAGGCTGGAAGACTGACTGCCATGAACGACGCCACCACCTCCGCCGCCCCTCCCGTCCGCCCCGTGCTGGACGTGTGGTGCGAACTCCAGTGCCCGGACTGCCATGCCGCCCTGGAGGACCTGCGGGCACTGCGGGCGCAATACGGCGACCGGCTGGACATCCGCCTGCGCCACTTCCCCCTCCCCAAGCACAAGCACGCCTACGTCGCCGCCCAGGCCGCCGAGGAGGCCATCGAGCAGGGCCAGGGCTGGCCGTACATCGAGGCGGTGCTGGCACGGACCGAGGAGCTCGGCGCGCGCGGTGAGAAGCTGCTGCTGGAGGTCGCCGCAGAGCTGGGGCTGGACGCCGAGGAGCTGGACACCGCGCTGATCGACGGGCGGCATCTGCTGATCGTCGACGCGGACCAGGCCGAGGGCAAGGCGATCGGGGTGACCGGGACGCCGACGTATGTGATCGGCGGCGAGCGGCTGGACGGCGGCAAGAGCCAGGAGGGGCTGCGCGCCCGTATCGAGGAGATCACCGACCGGCTGCTGGCCGGGCAGGGCTGAGCCGGCCTCACGGGCGCCGTCCGGGCTCCCTCACAGGATCGGCTTCCACAGCAGGTATCCGGTGGGCCGGTAGCCCAGCGAGCTGTAGAGGCCGAGTGCCGGCGCGTTGTCCGCGTAGACGTTCAGCCCCAGGGTGGCGTGGCCGGCGGCGAGACTTTCGCGCTCGGCGACCAGCATCAGGGAGCGGCCGTGGCCCTGCCCACGGTGTGCGGGCGCGACCTGGATGTCGACGACATAGCCGCCCGGCACGTCCGGCATCCGCAGGGCGACCCAGATGCTGCCGACGTCCGCACCGCGGTGCGTCAGGACGCGCAGCGCCTGGTCGGGCGTGTCCACGCCGTCCGGCAGCAGGGCGCGATGGCCCGCGGCCGAGGTCTCCTCGGCACGTGCACGGGGCATCCCCTGGCCCAGCTGCGTACGGACGTGCTCGGCGAGCGCGGCCTCCCGCCAGGCCGGGTACTCCGCCTCGCTGAGCGCACGGTCGCCGCTGTCCTCGGGCAGCGGAGGCGGTCCGTCGAGGGTTTTGCTCATCGTGCGGCTGCGCTCGGTGTAGCCCAGCGCAGCCGCGAGCCGCCCGGCGGCCTCCGCACCGGCCGGGACGGTCACCTCGATCTGCCGGCAGCCCCAGCCGCGCAGCACTTCCTCGGCGGCGAGGGCGGCGACCGTGGCGCGGCCGCGGTGCCGGTCCGGCGCCTCGATGGCCAGCTCCGCGATCCGGCCCGCCGTCGGGCCGAACCGGGCGTCCGTCGTCAGCCGGATCCCGCCGACCCGGCGGCTGTTGACGCAGATGTCGTACGGACGGGCCCGGCGCCCGTCGTCGTGCCGTTCTTCCGGTCCCGCGGGGCGCAGCGTTGTGGTCACGAGGACTTTCTACTCGCCCGTGCGCGGGCCCGTCATCACCGCGGGTCGAAGTCGGCGGCGGACTGCTCCTCGAAGATCCGCATGGCTTCCGCCGTCACCGGGCCCGGGACGTCGGCGAGTTGGCGGCGGTCGATCCGCGTCACGGCCTGGACGTCGCGCAGGGTGGAGGTCAGGAAGATCTCCTCGGCCCGCTCCAGGGCGTCCAGCGGCAGATCGGTCTCCTTGGCGCCGGCCCAGCTGATCGTCAGGGCGCGGGTGATGCCCGCCAGGCAGCCGGAGTGCAGCGGCGGGGTGTGCAGTTCGCCGTCCAGGACGACGAAGACATTGGAGCCGGTGCCTTCGCAGAGCGCGCCGACGGTGTTGGCGAACAGCGCCTCGGAGGCGTCCCGTTCACGTGCCCGGGCCAGGGCGACGACGTTCTCGCCGTACGAGGTGGTCTTCAGGCCGGTGAGCGCACCGCGTTCGTTACGGGTCCACGGGACGGTGACGGCGGCGGTGGTGTCGGGGCGGCGCGTGGTCTCGGAGAGCGCGATGACCAGCGTGGGGCCGGCGTCGCCGCGGTCCGAGCCGAGCGGTGAGACGCCGCCGGTGTAGGTGAGGCGAAGCCGCCCGAGGGCCATCGGGTTGGCCGCCATGACCGCCTCACAGCCGCGCCGTACCTCGTCGAGATCGGGATCGGGCAGCCCCAGCCCGCGGGCGGAGGTGGTCAGCCGCTCCAGATGGCGGGTGAGGGCGAAGGCGCGGCCGTGCTCGGCCTTGATGGTCTCGAAGACTCCGTCGCCGACCGTCAGCCCGTGGTCGAAGACCGAGACCCGGGCTCCCTCGGCGTCCTGTAGCCCTCCGTTGAGCCAGATCTTCATCGCTTTCCTCCACTCGCCTCGTGCAGGCCCGACGCTACCGCGAGCAGCCTGCGCGCCTTCAACTCGGTCTCGGCCCACTCCCGCTCCGGATCGGAGTCCCAGATGATCCCGGCGCCGGCGCCGAAGCGGAGCACCGGGCCGCCGGGCGGAGTGCGGTCGATCCAGAACGTACGGATGCCGACCGCGAGCTCGCCGGTGCGGCGGTCCGCGTCGACCCAGCCGATGCCTCCGCAATACGGACCGCGGGGCGCGGTCTCCAGCTCGTCGATGATCCGCAGCGCGCTGGACTTGGGGGCGCCGGTGACCGACCCGGGCGGGAAGGTGGCGCCCAGCAGATCCGCCCAGGCGGTCTTCTCGTTCGCCCCGTCCAGTTCACCGCGCACCGTGGACACGAGGTGGACCAGGCCGGGGTGCTCCTCGACGGCGCACAGTGCGGGGACGGTGACGGAGCCGGTGGCGCAGACCCGGCCGAGATCGTTGCGGACCAGGTCCACGATCATCACGTTCTCCGCCCGGTCCTTCGCCGAGAGGTCCGCCGCGGTCCGGCCGGTGCCCTTGATGGGACCGGAGGCGACGATGCGGTCGTCGCGCCGCAGATACAGCTCCGGGGAGGCACTGGCGATCTCGATGCCATGACCGGGCAGCCGGATCGTCCCTGCATACGGCGCCGGGTTACCGCGGGCCAGCACCGCGGACAGCGCGTCCACGTCGGCACGGCCGGGGTCCGGCAGCGGCGCGGTCAGCACCCGGCAGAGGTTCACCTGGTAGACGTCGCCGGCCGCGATGTGTTCACGGATCCGCCGCACGCCGCCGGTATAGGCGTCGCGGTCCAGGGAGCTGGTCCAGGCGCCGGGTACGGGGCCGCGCCAGCCGTCGGGGGCGGGACCGTCCGCCGCGGTGGCCGGCCGTACGTCGCCGAAGCGGGCGCAGACCACCGCCCCCTCGAAGTCGGCGGCCACGGCCCACCAGCCCGTGGAGTCCAGAGCCGCGGGATCGCTGGTCACATCCAGCAGGTCGGTGGCTATCAGGCCGCCGAAGCGTGCCATCGGAGCGAAGTCGTGCACGTCAGCGAGTCTATGGCGGCGGCCCCGACCCTGCCTGTGCCGAGCGAGCAGCGCAGCACGCTGCACAAACGCGTTTTTGTACTGGCCCCGGAATCCGCTAGAGTTCAACACGTCGCCGGGACACGCAAGCGCCCCGGAGGCCGAGTAGCTCCCGGACGTAGTCTGGGAGAGACATCTGCGGACGTAGCTCAGTTGGTAGAGCACCACCTTGCCAAGGTGGATGTCGCGAGTTCGAGTCTCGTCGTCCGCTCGATGTGGGGGATCTTCCCGAACCCCCTCACTCCTGGTGGAGTGGCCGAGAGGCGAGGCAACGGCCTGCAAAGCCGTCTACACGGGTTCAAATCCCGTCTCCACCTCCAAGGACGATTAGCTCAGCGGGAGAGCGCTTCCCTGACACGGAAGAGGTCACTGGTTCAATCCCAGTATCGTCCACTGGCCCGGGTTCACCCGGGTCCCCGCGCGATTAGCTCAGCGGGAGAGCGCTTCCCTGACACGGAAGAGGTCACTGGTTCAATCCCAGTATCGCGCACGCAGCTGCGGATCTTCACGATCCGTGGTCCCGAGGACGATTAGCTCAGCGGGAGAGCGCTTCCCTGACACGGAAGAGGTCACTGGTTCAATCCCAGTATCGTCCACATCTGAACCCGAGGGCCGGAGCATTTCGCTCCGGCCCTCGGTCGTTGTTCAGGACGCGTGTGTTCAGGACGCGGTCGTCGCTCAGGACGAGAAGAGCATGTGGCCGAAGCTGCGGTGGTGGCCGTGGTGTCCATGGTGGCCGTGGTGGCCCTGATGTGGGGCGCCCCACGCGGGGGCGGCCGGGTAGGCCTGCGGGGCGGGCGGCGGCGGGGCCTGCTGGGACCACTGTGACTCGAGACGGGTCAGCGCCTCCAGCTCCCCGTAGTCCAGGAAGATCCCCCGGCAGCCGGCGCACTGCTCTATCTGCACGCCGTTGCGCTGGTACGTCTGCATCGGCGCATGACACTTGGGGCACTGCATCGTCGGCTCAACTCCTGTCATCCGGCACTGCTCACTGCGTTGCCGCCGGAACGGCCTCCCGGCGGCGGGGTGTTCACCCTACGTCCGGGCCGGCGGGCGCCAACTGGTCCGGCAGGGAAGTCATCCGGGCACAGGCATCGACCACCGCGGTCTCGATCTCGTCCAGGGCGCGGGTGGCGGTGGCGGCCTTGGCGACGGCGAGCGCGGCGGTCTGCACGGTCAGGGCGCGCGCCGGAACCTCCAGGTCGGGCCAGGGGTCGCCGGCCGGCCGTACGGCGGGGCCGCCGGCGGCGCGGTAGGCGGCGAGGAAGCGCGTCCACAGGTCCGGTGCGAGCAGGCCGGTGGCGAACCAGGCGGCGGGGCGGGCCAGGTCCCAGGCGCCGTCGCCGGTGCCGAGGTCGTCGATGTCGATGAGGAGCCAGGGACCGTCGGTGGCCGGGTGGCGGACGAGCTGGCCCAGATGCAGATCGCCGTGGCAGAGGGTGCCGGCGCGCGGCGGCGGGCCGGCGTCCCGGGCCCACGGCGGCAGCAGGGCCCAGGCACGTTCGACGGCCGCGGCGGCCGCGGGCAGCGATCCGGCGCCGGGCCGGGGTGCGGACGGCGGGCCGCCGGCCGGGGCCAGGGCGCCGCGCAGGCGGGCCAGGGCGCGGGCGGCCTTGGCGGGGCCACGCATCGGCGGTACGGGGCCGGGAAGTTGACGCGGGTCGACGCGGTGCAGACGGGCCAGCAGGCGGGCGGCGTCCGCCCAGGGCGCGGCGTCGGGGTCGTCGGGCGGGACCGGGCTGCCGTACGGCCAGCGGGAGAGGGCGCGGCCGTCCTCGGTGAGGGTGAGGAAGCCGTCGGGGGCGGTGACCGGGAGCGGGGGCAGCAGGATGCCGTGCAGGAGGGGGTGGGCGGCGATCCGCAGCCGGGCCGCCAGGTCGTGCGGGTCGTCGTCGGGGGCGTGTGCCTTGGCGACCGTACGGCCGCTGCGGAGGACCGTGCCGTCGGGGCGGTCGGCGAGCACCTCGGGGGCGGCGGCCGGTGTGCCTTCCCGGGCCGCCGACGCGGACAGGGCGGCCAGGCACACGAGCAGTGAGGTGGTCATCGTTCCCCCGAGTCCTGCGCGGCCGAGGCGCCGTGGGTGGCGGTACGAGCGGTGGGCGGCCCGGCTTGGGATCGTACGCGCGGAGCGGTGGGCAGGGCAGGGCCGCGACCGGGAAAGCTCGAAGGCCGGGCATCTCCCCAGATGCCCGGCCGTCGTGCCGTCCGCCGCACCCCCGTCCCCACGGGGTTTACAGCCGGAGGTCCCCGTCCCGGGCCGCTCTCCCGGGCCTGGGGCGCTGCTCAGCGCCCCAGCATTCCGACCACGGACGACGCCTGTGTCATGACGGCCTCCCAGCCGCCGAAAACCACGGCGAGAACGATCGCCAGCGGCAGCACCATGGCCACCGCGACGAGGGGGTGGCGAGTGCCGGCGGACTGCCGGCCCCCGAGCGCGGCGGCGGCTCGGCGCCCCTGCGCCCGAAGGGCCGTCCGCCCTGGGGTCTCCACCATGGTCCCGCTCCCGTCGTGACTGGGGCGGCGGGCGTCTGACCTCGGGGGACGAGTGCTCCGCCCGCCGCTTGAAGACAACAGTAGGCACCCGCCCGACGCGGGGCGTCATGCCGTCGTACCGATTGATCGGCATCCAGGAGGATGACGGGGCCGCGCCTCACGTACTCCCCTGGGTGGAGAGACGGGTCCGGGCCCTGGGGATCTCCCCCAAGGGGTACCGTCGCGCTGCCTTGGCCCGCGCACTCCTGAGGGTGACCTCGCTCACTCCGGCCGCTCCCCCGCGCACCGCGATCCCGCCCCCGCGGACCGCTCGGCTCACCGCCGCTTGCCGCACCCCGACCGCATCCCCGGCATCCACGACCAACCTGCCCCGATCCCCCTTCATCATCCCAATCCCCCTTCTGTGGCGGATCATTGGGATCGGGTACGGGAAGTCGGGCCGCGCGGCGGCAGGTTTTCCACCCGCCCTTCGAGAATCGCACCCGTTACCGGCAATCCGGCCGCCGACGCATGCGCGGCCTCTCAGCACAGCGAGCCGTCAATCCGTAAGCTGTGCCACGTCAGACGGTTGGCAGCGGAGGGGGCTCCCCACCGCAGGTAGGGGACGGACATGGCGATGATGCGGCTCCGACGCGAGGACCCGCGTGTCGTCGGGACGTTCCGGCTGCACCGCCGGCTCGGCGCGGGCGGAATGGGCGTGGTCTATCTCGGCTCGGACAAACGCGGGCAGCGGGTAGCCCTCAAGGTGATCCGGCCGGACCTGGCGGAGGATCAGGAATTCCGCTCGCGGTTCGCGCGGGAGGTCTCGGCCGCCCGGCGGATCCGCGGCGGCTGTACCGCCCGGCTGGTCGCGGCCGATCTCGATGCGGACCGCCCCTGGTTCGCCACGCAGTACGTCCCGGGGCCCTCGCTGCACGACAAGGTCAACGAGGCCGGTCCACTGTCCCCCGCGCAGGTCGCCTCCATCGGCGCCGCACTGTCCGAGGGGCTGTTGGCCGTCCATGACGCGGGCGTGGTGCACCGCGACCTGAAGCCGTCCAACATTCTGCTGTCGCCCAAGGGCCCGCGGATCATCGACTTCGGTATCGCCTGGGCGACCGGCGCCAGCACGCTGACCCATGTGGGTACCGCCGTCGGCTCACCGGGGTTTCTGGCACCGGAGCAGGTGCGCGGGGCCGCGGTGACACCGGCGACGGACATCTTCGCGCTGGGCGCCACCCTCGCGTACGCCTGTACCGCCGACTCCCCCTTCGGGCAGGGAAGTTCGGAGGTCATGCTCTACCGCGTGGTCCATGAGGAGGCGCAGCTCGCCGGGGTGCCGGACGCACTGGCGCCGCTGCTCGCCTCATGTCTGGCCAAGGATCCGGCGGACCGCCCCAGCACCCTGTCGCTGTCACTGAGGCTCAAGGAGATCGCGGCCCGTGAGGCGCACGGTCCGTCGGGCGGGCCGCTGGAGAACGGGTCGGGTGCCGGGGCCGGTTGGGAGCGCGCGGAGCGCCGTCCCTCGGACCGGCCGACCGGGCAGCGGGCCGAGGAGTACGCACGCCAGCGCACCGAGCGGGGGGCGGCGGGTACCTCCTCGCCGCGTCCGCACCCGTCCCGTCCCCCGGCCCCCCGGGACGCGGCCTCCCGGCCGGCCGGCCCGGCATCGGCGGCGAGGAAGAACCCGCGGAAGACCGGCGGGCACACCGGGCGACGGGCTCCGGCCTCACGCCCGACAGGACGCAACGGCAGCCGCACCCCGGTGCGTACGACGTCGGGTGGTCGCCGCCCCGGCCCCGACCGCCGGCTGCTGCGCCAGCGCGTCATTGTGTTCGTGGTGGTGACCCTGCTGGTGGCGCTCGGTATCGCGGCCGCTCAGGGGTGCCAGGGGCCGGCCCGCGGGCTGGGTGTGGAGCGGCCGGTGCCGGTCGCCCCGCCGTCCGGAGGCGTGGACGGGCCCTACGGTGCGGGGGAACAGAACCCGTAGGGGGTGCGGACGCCCCCTGCGGGCCTCAACGCGGCGGGGGCGGGGCGGTATTCCTCTCTGGGCCCGGGATGGTTTTCCCGTGGAGCCCGGGGTCGCCTTCCCGCGGAGTCCCGGGCGGTATTCCCATGGGGCCTGGGGTCGCCTTCCCGCCGCGCCCCGGGCCGTATTCTCATGGGGCCTGGGGTCGCATTACCGCCACGTCGGGGGCGATATGCCCGTGGAGCCCGGGGTGGTACTCCCGTGGAGGCGGCCCTGACCGGGCGGGCTGCCGGGGCAGGACCGACCACCCGCAGGACCTGACCTGGCGCCGACGCAGAGCTCCCTGGGTTCTGTCCGCCGGATCATGTGACCCCATCGCGTGGGGGCCCATGTTCGGCTCCCTCCCGGAGCCGAAGGACCAGCGGTCAAGCCGTCGGCGCAGGGGCGTCCGAGGAGGCCGGCCCGCGGGCTCGGCACGGAGAGGTACAAGCGCCGGAACGGGGGCGAGTCAACCGGCTCAAGCGCTCCCGGGCCGTGGCGACGCGTTGCGACCAGCTGCGCCTGCGTCTTCCACGGCACTGTCACCGTCGCCTCGATACGCCTCTGGCTCAGGCCTTGATCAGCCCGCTTCCAGCGCATCCGCCCGCTTCACCAGATCAGCTGCGACGCCGTCCCAGTCCGGGCCGTGCAACCACAGGTTCTCGGCGGCCTCTCGCATCAGTGCCGGCTCGTCCGGCCGCTGCAAGAGCACCAGGCGATAGGCCAGGTTCCGGGTCCAGACCGGCAAGCGGCCGTCAACCACGTGCGGGCAGAGTTCGCGCAGCATGGCCAGGATCGAATCCACGTCAGCGAAGGTCAGCTCCTCGACGAAGAAGTGCTCACGGTGTTCGAGCCCGCACTGCGGCGTGGGCCGGTACTCGTCTCCGTAGAGACACCGGGCATGCTCCGTCAGGGTGCTGTGCATGGCCTGGAGCCTATGACGCCCTGATCCGCCGGACAGGCCCTCAAGCGGGCCGGCCCGTAGCCACCGCGTAGAAGGCCACCGCGGCGGCTGCTCCCACGTTGAGCGAGTCCACGCCGTGCGCCATCGGGATGCGGACCCATTCGTCGGCCGCTCGCAGCGCGCCGGTGCTCAGACCGCCGCCCTCCGCGCCCAGCATCAGGGCGGCGCGCTCCAGGGTGTGCGGGGCGGCCTCGTCGATGGGGGTCGCCTTCTCGGCCGGGGTGAGGGCGAGCAGCTTGAAGCCCGCTTCCCGTACGGCGGCCAGGTCCCGCGGCCAGCCCTCCAGGCGTGCGTACGGCACGGAGAACACCGCGCCCATGGAGACCTTCACCGAGCGGCGGTAGAGCGGATCGGCGCAGTCCGGGGAGAGCAGCACCGCATCCATGCCGAGGGCCGCCGCACTGCGGAAGATCGCACCGATGTTGGTGTGGTCGTTGACCGCTTCCATGACGACGATGCGCCGGCCCCCGGCAAGGAGTTCGGTGGCGTCCGGCAACGGCTTGCGCTGCATGGAGGCCAGTGCGCCACGGTGCACGTGGTAGCCGGTCACCCGCTCGGCGAGGTCCGGGCTGACGGCGTAGACCGGCGCCGGGACCTCGTCGATGACATCGCGCATGACGTCGACCCACTTGGCCGAGAGCAGCATGGAGCGCATCTCGTAGCCGGCGTGCCGGGCGCGCCGGATGACCTTCTCGCCCTCGGCGATGAAGAGCCCTTCAGCGGGCTCGCGCCGGCGCCGCAGCTCGACGTCGGTCAGTCCGGTGTAGTCGGCCAGCCGCGGGTCGTCCGGGTCATCGACGGTGATGATTTCTGCCACGGGGAGATAGTGCCTTGTCGGTCTCGGGGTTCCAATGCCGCGTACGGGATCGGTTACCGGTGGGTAGGGGCGGTCGCGACGGCGACGACTTCGCCGATGACGATGACCGCCGGGGGACGCACGCCCTCGGCCCGTACCGTCTCGCCGAGCGTCGCCAGAGTGGCGTCGACCCGGCGCTGGGCCGCGGTGGTCCCCTCCTGGATGACGGCGGCCGGGGTGTCCGCGGCGCGGCCGTGCTCGACCAGCTTGGCGGCGATGGCGCCGCTGTTCTCCACGCCCATCAGGACCACGAGGGTGCCGCGCAGCTTGGCGAGCGAGGGCCAGTCCACGAGCGAGCGCTCGTCGTCGGGGGCGACGTGGCCGCTGACGACGGTGAACTCATGGGCGACTCCGCGGTGGGTGACCGGGATGCCGGCGGCGCCGGGCACCGAGATGGTGCTGGAGATGCCGGGGACGACCGTGCAGGGGATGCCGGCCTCGGCGAGCGCCTGGGCCTCTTCCATGCCGCGGCCGAAGACGAACGGGTCGCCGCCCTTGAGCCGGACCACGGCCTTGCCGGCCTTGGCGTGCTCGATCAGCGCGTTGTTGATGGCCTCCTGGGCCATGAACCGGCCGTAGGGGATCTTGGCGGCGTCGATGACCTCGACATGCGGCGGGAGTTCGGCGAGGAGGTCGCGGGGGCCGAGGCGGTCGGCGATGACGACGTCGGCCTCGGCGAGCAGCCGGCGGCCGCGGACGGTGATCAGGTCGGGGTCGCCGGGGCCGCCGCCGACCAGGGCCACACCCGGGGTGTGCGGGCGGCGGTGGTGCGGGGCGGCGATGCTGCCGTCGCGGAGGCCCTCGACGATCGCGTCGCGCACGGCGGCGGAGCGGCGCGGGTCGCGGCCGGTGAGCACAGCGACGGTGACGCCCTCGCTGCGGCCGGTGGCCGGGGTCCAGGCGGTGGCCGCCTCGGCGTCGTCGGAGCGCACGCACCACACCCGGCGGTCCTCGGCCTCCTGGGAAGCTGCGGCATTGGCCTCGGGGTCGTCGGTGGAGATCAGCGCGTACCAGGCGTCGGCGAGGTCGCCGTCCTGGTAGCGGCGGCGCTCCCAGCGGACCTCACCGGCGTCGGCCATCGCCTCGACGGACGGGGTGGCGGACGGGGAGATCAGCAGGACATCGGCGCCCGCGGCGACGAGGGACGGGAGCCGGCGCTGGGCGACCTGTCCGGCGCCCAGGACGACCACCCGGCGGCCGGACAGCCGCAGTCCGACGGGGTAAGCGGCGTGTTCGGCGGCATGCTCAGCCATGACGGTACGGCTCCTTGTGCGGATGATGCGAAGGCGGCGGCCGGCTCAGCCGCTGCGGCGCCGGAGCGGCTGGTGAAGGGGGGTACGGCCCTGGGGCGGTACGGCCCCGGCCCACAGCCTATGGGGCTGCGGGCCGGGGGTCATGCGGGGGCGGTGGCTGCCCCCGCTCAGCTCTTCTCGGTGACTCCGGCGGAGTCAAAGGTGGCGACCTCGTGCATGGCGCGGGCGGCGCTCTGCACCACGGGCAGCGCCAGCAGGGCACCGGTGCCCTCGCCGAGGCGCAGATCGAGGTCGACCAGCGGGCGCAGGCCCAGCTTGTTCAGGGCCGCGACATGGCCCGGCTCGGCGCTGCGGTGGCCCGCGATGCAGGCCGCCAGCGCCTCGGGGGCGATGGCACGGGCCACCAGAGCGGCGGCGCCGGCGCTCACCCCGTCCAGGATCACCGGCGTACGCAGCGAGGCGCCGCCGAGGATCAGACCGACGAGGGCGGCGTGCTCCAGGCCGCCGATCGCGGCGAGGACGCCGATGGGGTCGGCCGGGTCGGGCTGATGGAGCTCCAGGGCGCGGCGGACCACATCGACCTTGCGGGCGTGCGTCTCGTCGTTGATGCCGGTGCCGCGGCCGGTGACCTCGACCGGGTCGTCGCCGGTGTAGACGGAGATCAGTGCGGCGGAGGTGGTGGTGTTGGCGATGCCCATCTCGCCCGTGAGCAGCGCCTTGTTGCCGGCCGCGACGAGGTCACGGGCGGTGTCGATACCGACCTCGATGGCCTTGAGCACGTCCTCCTGGGTCATCGCCGGGCCCGCCGTGAAGTCGGCGGTGCCCGGGCGGACCTTGCGCGGCAGCAGACCGGGGGTGGCGGGGAGTTCGCCCGCCACCCCGACGTCCACGACACAGACCTCGGCGCCGACCTGGTTGGCGAAGGCGTTGCAGACCGCGCCGCCGCCCAGGAAGTTGGCGACCATCTGGCCGGTGACCTCCTGGGGCCAGGGGGTCACGCCCTGGGCGTGCACCCCGTGGTCACCGGCGAAGATCGCGACGGCGGCCGGCTCCGGGATGGGCGGCGGGCACTTGCGGGACAGCCCGGACAGCTGCGCGGAGATGATCTCCAGCATGCCCAGCGCCCCGGCGGGCTTGGTCATCCGCTTCTGCCGCTCCCAGGCCTCGCCGAGCGCCTTGGCGTCCAGCGGGCGGATGCCCTGGAGGGTCTCCTGGAGGAGGTCGTGCGGGCTCTCGCCGGGCAGCGCGCGCCGGCCGTAGGTCTCCTCGTGGACGACCCAGGACAGCGGGCGGCGCTTGGACCAGCCGGCCTGGAGCAGCTCGGGCTCCTCCGGGAACTCGTCGACGTAGCCGATGCACAGGTAGGCGACGACTTCGAGGTGCTCGGGCAGGCCCAGTTCGCGGACCATCTCCCGCTCGTCGAAGAAGCTGACCCAGCCGACGCCCAGGCCCTCGGCGCGGGCGGCGAGCCAGAGGTTCTCGACGGCGAGCGCGGAGGAGTACGGCGCCATCTGCGGCTGGGTGTGCCGGCCGAGGGTGTGCCGGCCGCCGCGGGTGGAGTCGGCGGTGACGACGATGTTCACCGGCGTTTCGAGGATCGCCTCGATCTTCAGCTCGCGGAACTGCTTGGCGCGCGCCTTGGGCAGCGACTTGGCGTAGGCCTCGCGCTGCGCCGTCGCGAGCTGGTGCATCTTCTCGCGGGTCTCGTCCGAGCGGATGACGACGAAGTCCCAGGGCTGGGAGTGGCCGACGCTGGGGGCGGTGTGGGCCGCCTCCAGGACGCGCAGCAGTACGTCGTTGGGGATCGCGTCGCTGCGGAAGCCGTTGCGGATGTCGCGGCGTTCGCGCATCACGCGGTGTACGGCGGCACGCTCGGAGTCGTCGTACCCGGCGGCCGGGGACGGGCCCTCGGCCGGGCCGGGCGCCACCGCGGGGTCGGAGCCGTCGGGCGCCACGGAGCCGTCGGGCGCTTCGGCGGGCCGCTGACCGGCCGTCTGCGGCTGGTCGTCCTCCTGGCCCTCGCCGAGCTGGACGAGTTCGGCGATGTCCTGCTGCTCGGGTGTCTCGTCGGCGGGCGCGTCGACGGCGGGGGCGCTGCCGGGCTGGGGCCCGGCCGTCGTGGGCTCTTCGCCGGCGGCCGCGGCCTGCGGGGTCGTGCCGTCCGTGGGGGACGGCTCGCCGGAGGCCTGGGCCGGGATGTGGACAGCGACGGGTGGGGCGTCGGCGGGCGCATCGGCGAGGTCCGCGGGGGCGTCGGCCTCGGCGGGCTCGTCGGTCCCGGCAGTCTCTGCGGGCTCGTCACCGGCAGTCGCTACGGGCTCCTCCGCCCCGGCCGCCTCTGCGGGCTCGTCGGGTGTCGCGTCCGCGGCGGGGCCGTTGCCCGGGGCCGGCTCGGCCGTCGGGTCGTTCGGCTCGCCGAGGTGGTCCGGGGTGTCGGCGCCGGCGGCTACGGGCTGCTGCTCGGCGGCGTCCGCGCCCTGCGGCGGGGCGTCCGGTGCGGGCACCTCGGCGGTCTGCTGCCCGGCGGCGTCCGCGGGGGCGTCGGACTGCGGCTGTCCGGCGGCCGCTTCCTGCGCCTCGGGCGGCTCTATGGCCGTCTGCTCCAGGGGAGCGCCGCTCTCGGACACGGGCTGCGCGACGGGGCCCTGGGGAGCGGTGGCGGGCAGCGGGGCGGCGGCGGTCTCGGCGGCGGGGACGTCGTCGGCACCGGCCTCGGCCGGAACGGCCTCGGGCTCGCTCAGGACGGCCTCGGGCTGCGGCTGGGGCTCGTCGACGGCGGGGGCCGGTTCGGCGGGCTGCGGCTGGTCGGCGGCCTCGGGCCGGCCGACGGGCGGTTCCTGGCCGGCGGTCTGCTCGTCCTGCGGGGCCCGGGCCGGTTCGGCGGTGGCGGCAGGCCCGACGGCGGCGGGCTGCTCCGTCACGGGTTCCACGGGCGCGCCGTCCGCCTCCGCCACGGCGGGGGCCGGGGCCTCGGCGGCCTGTTCCTGAGCCGCGGGCTCGGCCTCGGCGGGCGGTTCCTGGTCCACCGGCTGCTGGGGCACCTCGGCGGCAACCGCCTCGGGCTGCTGGGCGGCCACGGCAGCGTCGTCCGCCGCGGGCGCCTCCTGCGCGGCGGCCTCCGCCACGGGAGCGTTCGCCGCGGCGTCGTCCGGCACCGCGGCCTCCGCCACGGGCATGCCGTCCTGACCGGGCACGGCCGCATCCGGCAGTACGTCCGGAGCCACCTCCTGCGGCGGTGCCGGGGCCGCCGCCTGCGCGTCCTGCACGGCACCGGCCGCGTCCGCGACGACGGCCGCGCCGTCGACGGCCGCCGCGGCGTCCTCGGCCGGCAGCGGCATCGGCTGCGGCTGTTCGGCGAGCGGCGCGGCGTCCTGCGGGACGGACGGCGCGGCCTCGGCGGCGGGTGCGACGGGCGCCTCGGGGGCGACCGTTTCTTCAGTCGGGACCGGCGCCGTCTGCGGGAGGTGGGCGGCCTGGGCGGAGGCCTCGTTCCACGACGGCACCTGCGACGGGATCTCGCCGAGCTGCGGGCCGGGCAACGGGCCCTGGCCCGCGGCCCCGTAGGTCTGCTCGGCGGACAGCTGGCCACCGTAGGGCTGCTCGGCGTACGACGGTGCCGCGAAAGCCTGCTCCGCCGGCACCCCGGGGGTCTGCTCGGCGTACGGGAGGCCCGCACCGGGCTGCGCGTCGGCCACCGGCTGTCCGCCCGGCGCGGTCTCGGGGGCCTCGGCCGGGGCGTCGAAGTATTCGGGCCCGCCGGTGGGCGGTCCCGCGTGCCGTCCGGCGGACTGCGAGGGCGCGTCGGCCGGTCCGCGGTCGGCGAGCGAACGGACCACGCCGCCGGTCGCGTCGGGGACGGGCGGGCCCATGTGCAGCGGACGGCGCTGGGGGGTGGCGGGCGCGGCGGCGCGGGCGCGGTCCTGCTGCTGCGGTGCCGCGGGCTGCGGAATACGGACGGCGCTGAGGTCGACGGAACCGGAATCCCGGCCGCCGCTCTCGTGGTCACCGGCCTGGGCGGGCATCGGCTCGAAACCGGCGGCCCCCTGGGCGGCCGGGTCGTACGGCGCGGCCTGCTGGGGGTGCTGATCCTGCTGGGTCTCCTGCGGGAGCGGCTGGGGCGCCGGCTGTTCGCTCCAGGCGCCCTGGGTGCCCGGCATCAGCAGCAGATCGTCGTCCTCGACGACGGCGTCGGCCTGGTCGAGGTAGGGGTGTGCGCCGGGAGGGGACACCATGCCCGGCAGTTCTGTCGGTCCGGCGTCGGCAGGGGAGGAAGCGGCCGCCGGCTGCGGCTGCCCGGGATGTCCGCCTGCGTTCTCCGGCTGTCCCTCGCCCGGGACCTGGCCGGTGTCGGTCATGCGTACCCCTCGCCCATTGGTAGTGCTCCTTCCAACCGCTCGTGCGACGCGCTCGACCGGGGCGCGCCGACGCCCGATAGCTAGAACGAGCGAGCACGCCTCGCGGCACGTCCGCTCTCCAGAGCTTCATATTCGGCCAAAACCACGGCATTTTCCGGATATTGGCGTACGAAGCCGAATGCGGAACGGCGGCGCAACGATCCGCCAGCCTACCTCGCGCGGGTTGCCGTGCTGGTCATGGGTGAGAAACGCGATAGCCGCTGAGCAAAAACACCACGGACCGCTCGCGTTCGACCCAGACGGAGGTGTCCAGGTCCACGGACTGGAGCAGCGCGCACTCGACTTCGTAGCCGCCGTCGGCCAGTGCCCGGCCCAGCGCTTCGGCCTCGTCGCGGGTGGCGGCGTGGGTGACGATCCGTTCGGGGCGGCGGGCCGCGCAGGCGGTGACGACCTCCGCTCCCCCGCCGCCGACGCGGATCACATCGGGTTCGGGCAGGTCCTCCAGGACCTGCGGCGCGCGCCCGTGCACGACCTGGAGTTGAACGCCGTAGCGGCGGGCGAGGGCGGCGGCGCGCCCGCAGGCGTCCGCGTCGGCGTCCACCGCGATGACGGCGGCACCAAACCGCGCGGCCTCCACCGCGGCGGCTCCGCTGCCCGCGCCGATGTCCCAGACCAGGTCGCCCACCTGCGGCCCGAGACGGGCGAGTTGTGCGGTGCGCAACTGGACGGACTCGCCCTCACCCAGGGCGCCGCCGTAAGCACTGTCCGGAAGTCCCCAGCCGCGCGGGCCCGTCGGGTGGCCCACCTCGCGGCCGGCGATCCAGCCGGTCCCCTGGGCCGCGGCGCCGGCGGGCGAACCACCGACGACAATAACGACATTGGGGTCACGCCAGACATGGTCGGGAACTTTGTCGGATGTGAGGACTGTCACCCGCTCGCGGTCGGTGCCCAGGTCCTCGCAGATGACGAAGGTGCGGTGGACGCGGTCGAGCAGCAGGGCGAGTTCGGCGGGCCCCGCGCCGGGCGAGGTGAGCACCGCGACCTTGGTGTGGGCGCGGCAGACATTCACCGCGCGGCGCAGATCGCGGCTGTGGGCGACGACGACCTGGGCGTCGTCCCAGGGCATACCGGCCCGCGCGAAGGCGGCCGCGACGGAGGAGACGGCCGGAACCACTTCCACTTCCAGGCCGTGCTCGGGTGCCCGGAGGGTGCGCACGACGCCGAAGAAGCCGGGGTCGCCGTCGGCGAGCACGACGGCGGTACCGCGGTGCTGGGCGATGCGGCGGGCGGCCAGGGTCACACTGCCGAGCCGGATCCGCTCGGCGTTCCGCGGGACTTCGGGCAGTGCGAGGTGGTGGGCGGCGCCGGCCACGAGGGTGGCGGCGCCGAGGGCGGAGCGGGCGGCGGCGGTCAGCGCGGAGCCGTCCCATCCGATCACCGTGACCCGGTCGGCCATGCTCGTCAGTCTCCTGGGGCTGCTGTGGGTACGCGGGCGGGGTCAGCGGGCGGGCCGGCCGCGGGGCGGCCGCCGGCCGGCGGAAATGCCGCTGTGGTGCGCTGGTCCGCGCGGGTCGCGCAGGTGCGCGGCAGGCCGAGGGTACCCCGAGAGGTACGGACCGGAGCGGGGGCCTGGGTCAGTTCCACTCGGGGTAGGCAAATCCGTTCGCGTCCGCCAGCAGGCCGGGCACCCCGTCGAGGTCCTCGGGCAGCAGGCTCCACACGATCAGATCGGTGCGGATGTCCGTCCAGCCGCCGTCCTCGGTGCGGCTGCGGGCTATCCAGGCGTTGCGCAGCACGCCCTCGCTGATGCAGCCGATCTTCTGGGCGACCTGCTGGGAGGCGGTGTTGTCGGCCGCCGTGCGCAGCTCGATACGTTCGAACTTCTGGTCGTGGAAGAGCCATTGTGCGACCGCGAGAACGGATTCGGAGGCGTATCCCTCGCCGCGCGCCCAGGGGGCGGTGACATAGCCGATCTCCGTGCTGAGCACCCGCCAGTCGGTGTGGTCGACGTGGATGGTGCCGACCAGGCGCTGGGTGAGGAATTCGGTGACGGCCAGGGCGATGCCGCGGCCGTCGGTGCGTACGGCGGCGGCCTTGCCGGTGGCCCAGGCGCGGGCCTCGTCGGTGGTGTAGGGGTGCGGGACCGTGGTCCAGGCGGTGACGAGTTCGTCGGCCATCATGTCGGCGAGCGCGGGCACATCGGACTCGTCGAACGGGCGCAGCACCAACCGGTCCGTGCTGATGGAGATGTCCGGAAAGGTGGATGTCATGCCGCTGCTCCCACGCCGTTGACTGTGGTGTTCCGGAACGTCGCGGGCTGTGAGACCGCGAGGTCACGGGCCGTCTTGACCGTCTTGAATGCACCAGCATGCAGCATCGGCCCGCGGGTGTGCCATGGGCGTGGGCCCCGGCCGCGCACTGCGCGGGTCCGGGGCCCGGTGGCCGCCCGCGCGGACGGCCACCTGCCGGTGACCTGCGCACGAGCGAGGGCACATCCACACCCGCCCACCCCCCGGAAGGGGGTGGGCGGCGGGGAAAACCTCAGGACAGGGAGGCGTCAGCTCTTGGCGGGGCCGAAGGCCGGGATGACCGAGCCGTCCTTGTACTTGTCCTCGATGAACTTCTTGACCTCGGGGGAGTTCAGGAGCTTGGCGAGCTTCTTGATCCGCGGGTCGCTTTCGTTGCCCTTCTTGACGGCGAGGAAGTTGGCGTAGGGGTTGCCCTTCGCCTTCTCCAGGGCCAGCGCGTCCTTGGAGGGCTTGAGGTGGGCGCCGATGGCGAAGTTGCCGTTGATGATCGCGGCGTCGACGTCGTCGATGCGCGGCGCGGTCTGGGCGGCCTCCAGCTCGGTGATCTTGATGCCCTTGTCGTCCTTGACGTCGGTCAGCTTGGCGTCGGAGCCGACACCGGGCTTGAGGGTGATCACGCCGTTGTCGGCGAGCAGCTTGAGCGCCCGGCCCTCGTTGGAGGGGTCGTTGGGCACCGAGACGGTGCTGCCGGACTTGAGCTGCGACAGCTTGTCGATCTTCTTGGAGTAGACACCGAGCGGCTCGATGAGCACGTTCTGGACGGGCACGATGTGCGTGCCGTTCTCCTTGTTGAAGGTGTCGAGGAACGGCTTGTGCTGGAAGAAGTTGGCGTCTACCTGGCCGTCGTCGGTGACCTTGTTCGGGATCTTGTAGTCGTTGAACGGCTTGACGACGAGCTTGAGGCCTTCCTTCTCCGCCAGCTCGTTCTTGACGAAGTCCAGGATGGTGCCGTGCGGGGTGGGGCTCGCGGCGACGACGAGCGGGGCGTTCTTGTCGCCCTTGTCGCTGCTGGCGGTGGTGTCGGAGGGAGCGCTGCACGCGCTCGCGCCGAGGGCGACGGCGGAGGCGGCGGCTATGGCGACGGAGATCTTCAGGGTGTTGCGCACGAAGAGTGCCTCTTTCTTGTTCACACGCGCGCGTTCACGCGTGGTGTCCGCCCGGCAAAGGGTCCGGGCTCCGGGGTGGTGCGGGTCGTACGGGGTGTTGCGGTCAGGCGGCTTCGGTGACGGCGGCCGGCTCCTCGGTACGGGCACGGCGCAGGCCGACGCCCAGGGAGGAGGCCCGGGTGCCGCGGCCGGCGAGCCGGCGGACGACGAGGTCGCCGAGCAGCTGGACGACCGTGACGAGGAGGACCAGCTCGACGACGGTGGTGATCATCAGCGAGGTCTCGTACTGCTGGTAGCCGTAGGTGTAGGCCAGGTTGCCGAGGCCACCGCCGCCGACCGCACCGGCGATCGCGGAGTAGCCGATCAGCGTGATGACGGTGGTGGTGACGGCCGCGATCAGCGCGGGCAGCGCCTGCGGGAGCAGGACCTTGAAGACGATGGTCCAGGTGCCGCCGCCCATGGCCTGGGCGGCTTCGACCAGGCCGTGGTCGACCTCGCGCAGGGCGGCCTCCACCAGCCGGGCGAAGAACGGGATGGCGGCGATCGCGAGCGGGACGACCGCGCCGGTCGGGCCGATGGAGACGCCGACGACGAGCCGGGTGAAGGGGATCAGCACGACGATCAGGATCAGGAACGGGAAGGACCGTCCGATGTTCACGATCGCGCCGAGGACCTTGCTCACCACGATGTTCTGAAGGAGGGCCCCGCGGTCGGTCAGGTGCAGCAGCACACCGACCGGGATGCCGATGAGCACCGCGTAGAACGTCGACCACCACACCATGAAGAGGGTGTCGAACGTGTTGTCGTACAGCAGCGGCTGCATCTCGTTCCAGGTCACTTGGCACCTTCCTTCTGGAGCGTGGCGGCGGGCGCCGGGATCGCCGGCTGGTCGGCGGGGCCGGCGGCGGGCACCGCGACGCTGCCGTCGACGTCCGCCACGTCCACCTGGAGACCCTGCTCGCGCAGGAAACCGATCGGCACGACGTTCTCCTCGAAGCGGCCGGGGAGCTCGATGCGCATCCGGCCGATCTGCTTGCCGCCGACGGTGTCCATGGCGGCGCCGAGGATCGAGATGTCGACGTTGTAGGTGCGCGACAGCTCGGAGATCACCGGGCGGGTGGCGGCCGAGCCGTGGAAGGTGATGTCGACGACGGTGCGGTCGTCGGCCGACGGCTCGCCGCCGACCGGGAACAGCTCCCTGGCCAGCTCGGAGCCGGGGGTGGCCAGCAGTTCGGCGACGGTGCCCTGCTCGATGACCCGGCCGTTCTTCATCAGCGCGGCCGAGTCGCAGATCGTCTTGACGACGTCCATCTCGTGCGTGATGAGCACGACGGTCAGGCCCAGCTTGCGGTTGAGGTCGCGCAGCAGCTGGAGGATGGAGCGGGTGGTCTCCGGGTCCAGGGCGCTGGTGGCCTCGTCGGAGAGCAGCACCTTGGGGTCGCCGGCCAGCGCGCGGGCGATGCCGACGCGCTGCTTCTGGCCGCCGGAGAGCTGGGCGGGGTAGGCCTTGGCCTTGTCGGCGAGGCCGACCAGGTCCAGCAGCTCCAGCGCCTTGCGGGAGCGCTCGCGGCGGTCGACCTTGAGGATCTCCAGCGGCAGTTCGACGTTGTCCTGGACGGTGCGCGAGGACAGCAGGTTGAAGTGCTGGAAGACCATGCCGATGTGGCTGCGCGCGGCCCGGAGCTGGGCACTGGCGCGCTTGCCGCGTCCGGCGATGGACGTCAGTTCCTGGCCGGCGACCGTGACCGTGCCGGAGGTGGGGCGCTCCAGGAGGTTGAGGCAGCGGATGAGGGTGGACTTGCCGGCGCCGCTCTGGCCGATGACGCCGTACACCTCGCCCTCGCGGACGTGCAGATCGACGCCGTCCAGGGCGGTGACTTCGCGGTCTCCGGAACGGTAGACCTTGGTCAGGCCCGTTGTGGTGATCACTAGGGAATTCCGTCACTGTCGAGTGCTCGGCGGCTCGCCCGCCGGGCACGGGGCATTCTTGCGAGTGCGGCAGAGGGGAACGCGGGGCGGCGGCGGGCGCGGGGCCCGGCTCCGGGTTCCGGTGACGCGGGGCGGTCGGCGTCGTCGGGGGGCGACGCACAGCTCATGAGGGATCCCCCTGCTCTTCGAGAGCTCGGGGGAAGGGTCTCGCTTCGGGGCGCGAGGCTCAGACGGGGGCCCTCAGCAGTCACACATTCGACACATGCAACGAGCACCGGACGTCAGGTACGCCTCGGTCGCAGGGGTGCGGTTGCTCGTCGTGGTCATGGCGGCAAGTAAACCAGACAGCAGGACGGGCCGATCAAGCCAGTCCGGATAGCGGACATGCCTGACCGACCCGTGGACAACGCCTCACTCCGCGATGGCGATCTCCAGCGATCCGTCCGCGGCCTGCGCGGATACCTCCGCGAGCGTGCTGACGACGACATCCGCCGACAGCTCCTCCGCCCGGTGGGTTGTGGTCAACGCCACGGTCAGCATCCCGGCCGCCCGGCCGGCCGCGAGCCCCGCCGGCGCGTCCTCGAAGACCACACAGCGGGCCGGGTCCACCCCCAGCCGCTCGGCGGCGAGCAGGAACGGCTCCGGGTCCGGCTTGCCGCGGCTGATGTCGTCGGCGGCTATCAGCGTCTTGGTACGGATCCCGGCCGCGTCGAGACGGGCCTCGGCCAGCCGGGCGGTCGCGGAGGTGACCACGGCCCACCGCTCGGCGGGCAGGCTCTCCAGCAGGGCGAGGGTGCCGGGCAGTGCCACGACTCCCCCGGCGACGTCCTTGACCTCCAGGTGCTCGATCCGGGCCACCGCCTCGGGCACCCGGTCCGCGGGCAGCAGATCGGCGACGATCTCCGCCGCCGGGCGGCCGTGCAGCTGGATCCGGGCGAACTCCTGCTCGGTGACGCCGTACTCCTTCGCCCACCGGGTCCAGCAGCGGGAGACGGACTCCAGGGAGGAAATCAGGGTGCCGTCGTTGTCGAAAAGGAGCGCATCAGCGGTGATCTTCATACTTCACGAGCGTACGTGCCGGGGCGGGGCCGGACGCGGCCGCCCGCCCGCCGCCGATTAGCATCGCCCTCATGCCCCACAACCCCACGGCGCGCAGCCACGTGGCCCGGAGGTCCCGGTGATCGACGCGCTGACGATCACGGTCGCGGTGACCGCTCTCGCCCTCGCGGCCTGGTGCGGCTTCGCCGCGTTCCGCGACCAGCCCACCAAGGACTGGCACCTCATCGGCATGGCTCTGGTGTCGCTGCTCGGCATCACCCAACTGGTCATCGCCGTCGTGCAGTTGGCCCGCGGCCAGTCGCCGGACCAGGGCACCGCCCTCTTTGTCTCGTATCTGCTCGGGGCGGCCGCCTGTGTCCCCGCGACCGGGTTCATGTCGCTCTCGGAGCGCACCCGCTGGGGTTCGGCCACCGTCGCGGCGGGCGCCGTGGTGCTGGCCGTACTGGAAGTGCGGCTGTTCGACATCTGGGGAGGCGGCAGTGCCTGATTCCACGACGGCCTCCGCGGCGGACGGCACCACGGCCGCCGCCCCGGCGAAGCATTCCCTGGGCACCGGCCCCGGGCGCCTGCTGGTCGCGCTCTACGGCATCTTCACCGTCGCGGCCGCCTCCCGCTCGCTCTACCAGCTCATCGCCCAGCTCGACCGGGCCCCCCTGGCGTACAGCCTCTCGGCCCTCTCCGCGGTCGTCTACGGGTTCATCACGTTCTCGCTGGTGCGCGGCGGCGAGGGCGCCCGCCGGGCCGCGTTCGCCTGCTGCGCGCTGGAGCTGCTCGGGGTGCTCGGTATCGGCACCTGGACGCTGCTCGACCGGTCCGCGTTTCCGGACGCCACGGTCTGGTCGGACTACGGCATGGGCTATCTCTTCATTCCGGTCATCCTGCCCGTCACCGGGCTGATGTGGCTGCGCCGGGCCCGTACGGAGCAGCCCGCCTGAGCCGTCCCGGAGTCCCTGGCGGACGCCGGGAGGGCGGGCCCGGCCACCGCGCGGGCCCGCCCTCCCCCTTTTTCACGCCTGGGCGGCGAACTCCCCCTGGCTCCGGCCGGGAGGCGTCCCCACGGCGGTGGTCTCCTGGCGCAGCTCCTTCTCCAGCGTCACCACGCTCAGGCGGGAGGTGAGCTGCTCGGTGCCCACGGGCAGATAGCCGTGGCTGCGGTACAGACGCAGATTGCCCTCGCTGCGGTGCCCGGTGAACAGGCGGAAGCCCGTGACGGACCACTCGGCCGCCAGCCGTTGCTCTACCGAGTCGAGCAGCCGTCCGCCCAGGCCGTGCCGCTGCATCCGCGGGTGCACGATGAGCTTGGCTATCCGCGCGGTGCCGTCCTCGTCGACCGTGCCGCGCACGGACCCGACCACCTCCTCGCCGAGCCTGGCCACCACCACGCAGGCCCCGCCCAGTTCGGCGCGCAGCGCCTGGAGGGTCTGGGTGAGCGGCTCGATGGCGTAGTCGTCGTACAGCGCGGCTTCCTGCTGGTAGCAGAGGTACTGGAGTTTGAGGATCTGCTCGGCGTCCTGGTCGGTCGCCGCAGAGATGGTCACGCTCGTGCCCATGCGCGTATGCCTCCCCTATTCGGTTTCGCTGGTCCGGGCGCGCTGAGGGTGGTGTGCTTTCCGCGGGACGCTTTCGGTCCCCCGGGGTACGCCCGGAACGATGTGCCCTGACAGACGGCGCCGTGGGGTACCCGGCGCCGCCATGGCGTGGCTGACACTGCTTCTTCCGGGATCCCCTGGATGCGGCAGCGGCAATCTCCGCCGCGAGCATTCTGCGCAGGCATGTGGGGCAGGCGGAACGGACCGGCACCGAGCTCTCCTGTGACATTCCCAACTCAGATGAGAGGGCAGGCGAGGTGTGCCGGTCCGGGCTCCGCCGCGGCAGGCGGCGACCGCGAGCGGTCAGTGCTTGCGGAACTGCGCGGCCGCCAGCAGCGCGGTGTCGGGGTTGTCGGAGAACAGACCGTCGATACCGGTGCCGAGAAGGGCCTTGAAGAAGCCGAGCGAGTCGCCGTAGGCGTTCGGGTCGGTGCCGCGGCGGTAGTCGGTCGGCAGGAAGGTGTTCTCGTTGCGGACCGTATACGGGTGGAGCACCAGTCCGGCGGCGTGGGCGTCCTTGACGACGGAGCTGGGCTCGCCGAGCTTGCCGTCCTTGTCCCGCGGGATGATCACGGTCAGGTCCGGGCCGATGCCCTGGGCGAAGCGGGCGAGCCACGACAGACCCTCGGGCTTGACCAGGTCGGCGACGGTGCGCGGGTCACCGGACGCCGTGAAGTCCCAGGGGCGGTCCTTGAGCGTGCCCAGCAGGACGACCTTGGGGCAGTCGACGAGCTTGTCCAGGCGCTGGATGCTGCTGGGCTCGAAGGACTGGAGGAAGTTCGGGGAGTTCTTGCGGTGCCGGCCGTGCGCACGCAGGGCCTTGGCCAGCCGCTCCTCCAGGCCGAGGCCGAGCCCCCGGAAGTAGGTGGGGTGCTTGGTCTCGATGTGCAGCCAGACGCGGCGGCCCCGCTTGCGGCCCTCGCGCTCGGCCCACTGGAGGACCTCCTCGAAGGTCGGCACCTCCCACACACCGTCGTAGAGGGTGTTGTGCTGACGGGTGCCCGGTATGCGCTCCTTGGCGCGCAGCGTCTTGAGCTCGGCGAGCGTGAAGTCCTCGGTGAACCAGCCGGTCAGCTTGACCCCGTCGACGGACTTGGTGGTCTTGCGGTCCGCGAACTCGGGGTGCGCGGAGACATCGGTGGTGGCGGTGATGTCGTTCTCGTGACGGCAGACCAGATGCCCGTCCTTGGTGGGGACGAGGTCCTGCTCGATGACGTCCGCGCCCATGTCCAGGGCGAGTTGGTAGGAGCCGAAGGTGTGCTCGGGGCGGTAGCCGCTGGCGCCGCGGTGGCCGACGATCAGCGGCACGGGCAGCTCCTGGGGCACACCTGCTCGCTGGCCTGCGCTCGCCTGGCCGGCCGTGCCGAATACCGCCGCTCCCGCGCCGAGGGCCGCGGCGCCCAGCACCATCCGTCGTCCCGGCTGCCGATTGTGCATGCGCACGCTCCTTGCTCTAGGTGTTCTGTGGTGTTCCAGGTGCTTCCGGGTGTATTCCGGTGTGCAATGAGGCGTGTTGCACACCGGTCCGCACCACCGGGCTGATCGTAAGCACGGACGGGTCACGCCCGGGAGACGCACGCCAACATCGGGGGGAAGATGGGGGTAACACATGTCAACTGTGCGTATCGACCTCGTGAACCCGATGTGCGAGCGGGAGTGACCCGCGAGTATTGTCCTGGGCTGCAGAGTTCTGCGCCCGCTTGCCGTTGACCAGTCTCGACCCGGAGGGCCCGTTGTCCCGCATTGTGCTGAAGGCGATCCTCGGATTCGTCATGCGTGTCCTGTACCGCCCGAAGGTAGAGGGCATGGAGCGCATTCCGGCGACCGGACCGGTGATCCTGGCCGGCAATCACGTCACCTTCATCGACTCACTGTTCCTGAGCCTGGTCGTCAAGCGCCCGGTGTACTTCATCGGCAAGGACGAGTACGTCACCGGCAAGGGCTTCAAGGGCCGGCTGATGGCCTGGTTCTTCACCAGCTCCGGCATGATCCCGGTGGACCGGGACGGCGGGCACGGCGGGGTCGCCGCGCTGATGACCGGCCGCCGGATCCTGGAGGAGGGCAGCGTCTTCGGCATCTACCCCGAGGGCACCCGCTCCCCCGACGGCCGTCTCTACCGCGGCCGTACGGGCATCGCCCGGCTCACCCTGATGACCGGCGCGCCCGTCGTCCCGTTCGCGATGATCGGCACCGACAAGGTGCAGCCCGGCGGCAAGGGCCGCCCGCACATCGCCCCGGTGACGGTGCGCTTCGGTGAGCCGCTGGACTTCTCCCGCTACGACGGCATGGACCGCGACCGCTATGTGCTGCGGGCCGTCACCGACGAGGTGATGAGCGACGTCATGGAGCTGTCCGGCCAGGAGTACGTCGACATGTACGCCACCAAGGCCAGGGCCGCCTGACCCGATCCGTCCGCGCCGGGCCCCATCCGTTCCTCGGATGGGGCCCGTTGTGCGTGCTGCGCCCGCGCCTTGGGTCAGCAGGGCACCCGGAAGCCGCCGGGGGCCCGCTGGCCCTCGGCGCCGCCGGTCAGCGCCGTACGCAGCGCCGCCTCGGGCCGCGGCACCACGCTGCCGTCGGCCTGGAGCAGCTGCTGGCGCTGGGTGACGGTGCCGGTGCGGGCGCCGGGCACCTGCGCGTTCTTGACCGCCACCCGGTTCAGCAGGGCGGGCTTCAGCTGCTTCTTGGTGCGGACGAAGGCGATGAAGCTCTCAAAGTCGCGGGTGTGCCGTACCGGTGCGGTGAATCCGGTGAAGGCGCTGAAGCCGTCCTGGTTGATGAGGGTGTACGAGGGAGCGGCGAGCCGGTAGCTGCGGTCGAGGTCGAGTGCGGTGCCGTCGATGAACACCTCGGCGGGGTCGATCCGCCGGCCGACCGGACCCGCGGCGTCGAAGGTGTAGCGGACGTTGCCGGAGACGGCCAGCGGGGAGAAGCCGAGACCGCCGCCCGCGGTCGGCGCCCACTGTTCCTCCAGCGCGTCATGGATCTGCCGGCCGGTGACGGTGACGGTCAGGACCGGGTCGCCGAAGCCCACGGAGTTCCAGGCCTGCGCGAAGGTGACGGTGCCGTTCGTCTCCTCGTCACGGATCAGGTCGCCGGCGATCACCGCCTGGCCGACGCGCGGTGCCACCGCGATGACGGCGAGATCCGCGGGGGTGTTGGGGTGTTGGGCGGGGTCGTCCATCGGGCCGCGCGGCTGCCGGCCCGCCCACAGGGCCCAGTCGGCGACGAGGTTGCCCATGGTGGACTCCCCCACCGCGTTGCGCCGCCGGGTGAAGGAGGCGGTCTGCGTGCCGATCTTGCTGCGGGCGCGCCGGGTGGCGTAGCCCGCCCAGTAGCCGGCGATCGAGCGCAGCTCCGGGTCCGGCGTCACCTCCCGGGTGTTGGGGTGGTTGACGGAGGTGGTCAGCTCCCGGACCACCGATCCGGTGTCCGGGTCGAGGCGCAGATTGATCTCGTTGATGATCTGGCCGTAGCAGCCCGCCTCGACGAAGGGGCGGGGGTCGCCGTTGGGGTCGGGCAGCATCATCGTGAAGGCGCAGTGCCAGTGGCCGGTGACGATGGCATCGATGTCGGGCGAGGCGCGCAGCGCCAGTTCGTACGCGGGCCCCGAGGGGTTCTTGCCGCTGGAGAAGTCG
The DNA here is from genome assembly GCF_000719605.1 of Streptomyces sp. NRRL S-1813. Classification (NCBI taxonomy): domain Bacteria; kingdom Bacillati; phylum Actinomycetota; class Actinomycetes; order Kitasatosporales; family Streptomycetaceae; genus Streptomyces; species Streptomyces sp. NRRL S-1813. The sequence goes on along the minus strand of NZ_JOHB01000012.1, from coordinate 99,628 downwards.
CTGCCGGCCACCGCGCCGTCGTGCATGGAGAGCACGATCGCATGGACGCCGCGTGACTTGAGCTCCGCGGCACAGCGGTTGGCGGTCTCCAGCTCGTCCAGGGTGCGCAGACCCGGCTGGTAGGAGCCGGGGAAGGACTCGGTGCCGATGGCGGTCAGATGGATGAAGCCGATCGCCAGCCGGCGGCCGCGGCCGGCGTCCACGTACTCGATGTTGTACGGCGGCAGTACGGTTTCGCCGTTCGCGTTCCACACCAGGTTCGCGCTGTAGTAGGGGAACTTCGCGCCCTCGAAGCGGCGTCCGGTGGAGTCCTTGAAGTCGTCGTCCCGCCCCACCACCGGGAAGGCGTCGCCGTCCGCCATGTGCGAGGTCAGGAAGGTCGCCGACTTGTCGAACTCGTGGTTGCCGGCCGAGGCGAAGTCCAGGCCCATGGCGTTGAGCGCTTCGATGGTGGGCTCGTCGGCGAAGGAGGAGGCGTCGAATTCCCAGCCGGAGAAGAGGTCACCTGGGGCGAAGAAGAGCGAGTTGCGGCGGCCGTCTCTCAGCCGCTCCAGGTGTGCGGCCATATAGGCCACGCCGCCAACGGTGTACTTCTTTCCGCCGGCGCCGGTGATGAGGGAGTTGGCACCCGGGGCGCCCTGAAGATAGCCGTGCAGATCGGTGATGTTGAGGAGCTGGACGTCGACGTATTCGTCGGCGGTGGCCGCGTCGCGGGCGTGGCCGGTGGCGTAGGCGTTGCTGCCGATGGCGCTCGCGGTGGCCAGAGCCCCCGCGGCGGTGAAGAAGGAGCGTCGTCCGATGTCGCGCACTGCGTCACTCTCCTGAGCGGGCCGTCCGTGAGGGGACGACGGGAGAGTCAAGCAAGCCGCTCGGGACGGCCGGTCGCCACGATGCGTACCGGGCGTGAACGGGCGGGGGACAGTCGCCCCCAGGGCGTGTCCTGTGGATCATGGCGGTTGCAGGGTGCCTTGATCCACAGGACACGCCCTGAGGCGCGGTGTGTGCCCGCCGTCCGGCGGATAGGCCGTACGGCGTCTACGGGCGTTCCGCCGGGCCGCCGGGCGCCGGTCCGTCCCCATGGCCCGGCTTCGGGCCGGCCGCGGAGAGCGCCGCGGTGGCCGCCGGGGCCGGGCTGTTCGCCAGCTCCTGGCCGCGGAGCAGGAACCACGCGGCCACCGCAGCGGACAGCAGCACCACGGCGCCCACCCCGGCCGCGACGTCCACACCCTGGACGAAGGAGTCCTGAGCGGCCTTCACCAGCGCGGCGCCCTGGTCGGCGGGGAGTTGGCCGGCCGTCTCGAAGGCGCCGCCGAGCGATTCACGGGCGGCGTCCGCGGTGGGTTCGGCCACCCCGGGGGGCGTGGCGAAGCCCCGGTAGATGCCGGTGACGATGGAGCCGAGCAGGGCGATGCCGAGGGCGGCGCCCAGCTCGTAGGCGGTCTCCGAGACGGCGGAGGCGGCGCCCGCCTCCTCCTTGGGGACGCTGGAGAGGATCACATCGGCGGTGACGGTGAACGAGAAACCCGCGCCGACGCCGACGACGAAGAGGATCACGCACAGCGCCGCGGTGCCGGTGTCACCGTGCAGGGTGGTGCAGCCGACGAGCGAGAGCCCGACCACCGCGAGGCCGCCGGCCACCACGATCCTGACCGACAGCCGCCGGGCGACCCAGCCGGCTGCCAGACCGGCGCCCACCGCACCGATCGCGGCCGGGAGTTCGACGAGCCCCGCGTTCAGCGGTGAGCGCAGTTGCACCATCTGGAGGAACTGGGAGAGGAAGAAGACCAGCCCGGACAGGCCGAGGATGGTCAGCAGGTCGGCCAGCACCGCTCCGGAGAAGCCTCGGTGGTGAAAGAGCTTCATGTTCAGCAGCGGCGAGGGGAGGGTGAGCTGCCGCCGGACGAACACGAAGAGGGCGAGCACACCGATGACGGCCGTCAGCGCGATGTCCCAGCGGTAGCCGTGCGCCGCCGCTTCCTTGATGGCGTAGACGACACAGACGATGCCCACCAGGGCCAGCAGGACGCTGGGGATGTCCCAGGGGCCGGGGTCCGGGTTGCGCGACTCCGGGATGACCTTGGCACCGACGGCCACCAGCAGCGCCATCACCGGCAGGTTGATCAGGAAGACCGATCCCCACCAGAAGTGCCCCAGCAGAAAACCGCCGAGGACCGGCCCCACGGCCATACCCGCCGAGGCCATCGCGCCCCAGATGCCGACGGCCAGGCTGCGCTCCTTGGGATCGTGGAAGAGGTTGCGGATCAGCGCCAGGGTGGACGGCATCAGCGTCGCACCGGCCACGCCCTGGAGCGCACGGGCGAGGATCATCATCTCGGGCGTGGAGGCGTACGCGGCGAGCACCGACATCGCGCCGAAGCCGACGGAGCCGATCAGCAGCAGCTTCTTCCGGCCGATGCGGTCGCCGAGGCTGCCCATGGAGACCAGCAGGCCGGCGATGACGAAGGAGTAGATGTCACCGATCCACAGCAGCTGCGTCCCGGAGGGCTGGAGGTCTTCGCTGAGGAAGGGGGTGGCGAGGCCGAGGACCGTGGCGTCGACGCCGACCAGCAGCACGGCGAGGACGAGGACGGCGAGCGCGAGCCAGCGGCCCGGGCGGGGCTGGTCGTCCACATGGGCCGAACCTGCCGGTCCTGACGCTATGGTCTCGGTCATTTCTCCATGCTCCGTCGGATGCCGCCGAGCAGCAGCTCGGCGATCGAGTGGTTGAGGTCGTTGCGGGCGACGCGCCCTTCGTACACGGCCCAGGCGCCGGCGCCGATCAGGCCGTAGAAGGCCTCGGTGAGCCAGGCGGCGCTCAGATCGATCCGGAAGTCGCCCTCTTCCTGGCCGCGGCGGAAGAGGGCGGCGATGCGGGCGTCCAGCTCCGCCCAGCCGGCGTTGATCTCGCCGTCCTCGAAGAGCTGGTTCTCGGTGAAGAGGAAGGCCAGTACGGCGGCGACCGGTTCCGCTTCGGCGATCAGCCGGCGCAGCGCGTCGGCGGCGTCCCCCTCCTCCAGCCGCGCCGCGTCCATCGCCTGCACGAACTGCGCGATCCCGTGCTCCTCCAGCGCCCTGATCAGGGCGTCCCGCCCGGCGAAGTGCCGGTGCAGGGTCGCGCGGCTGATGCCCGCGGCGCGGGCGATCTCGTCCATCGGCGTCGACGCCCGCCGCGTGAGCAACGCGGCGGCTTCCTTGAGTACGCGTTCGCGGTCCAGGGCCATGAGACACACACTAGCCGAATGAGACATCAGTGTCTCACTTGGGGCTCACGCATACGACGGCGGCCCGCCCCCGGTCTCTCCCGGGGGCGGGCCGCCGTCGTGCATGTCTGTCCGACTAGGGCAGCTCGGTGACCTTCTTGGCCGCCGCCCATTCCTGCTGCTTCACCAGATCGGTGCGGACCTCGGCGAGCTGGACCGCCACCGCCGAGGGCGCCGTACCGCCCCGGCCGCTGCGCGAGGCGAGGGCGCCGGGAACGTTGAGGACGCCGCGGACCTCGGGCGTCAGATGCGGCGAGATCTTGGCGAACTGCTCGTCGGTGAGCTGGTCCAGCTCGATGCCGAGCCCCTCGCACTCCTTGACGCACTCACCGGCGACCTCATGCGCCACCCGGAACGGCACACCCTGCTTGACCAGCCACTCCGCGATGTCGGTGGCCAGCGAGAAGCCGGCCGGGGCCAGCTCTTCCATGCGCTCGCGGTGGACGGTCAGCGTGGCCATCATGCCGGTGAACGCCGGGAGCAGCACCTCCAGTTGGTCGCAGGAGTCAAAGACCGGCTCCTTGTCCTCCTGGAGGTCGCGGTTGTAGGCGAGCGGCAGCGCCTTGAGCGTCGCCATCAGACCGGTCAGATTGCCGATGAGGCGGCCCGACTTGCCCCGCGCCAGCTCGGCGATGTCCGGGTTCTTCTTCTGCGGCATGATCGACGAGCCGGTGGAGAAGGCGTCGTGGAGCGTGACGAAGGAGAACTCCTTCGTGTTCCAGAGGATGATTTCCTCGGCGATCCGGGAGAGGTTCACCCCGATCATCGCGGTGATGAAGGCGAACTCCGCGGCGAAGTCTCGGGAGGCCGTGCCGTCGATGGAGTTGCCGGCCGAGCCGTGCTCGAAGCCGAGGTCCGCGGCGACCGCCTCCGGGTCGAGGCCGAGCGAGGAGCCGGCCAGCGCGCCCGAGCCGTACGGGGAGACGGCGGTGCGCTCGTCCCACTGGCGCAGCCGCTCCGCGTCCCGGGACAGCGACTGCACATGGGCCAGCACATGGTGGGCGAAGAGCACCGGCTGGGCGTGCTGGAGGTGGGTGCGGCCCGGCATCGCGACGTCCGGGTGGGCCTCGGCGAGGCCGACCAGCGCCTCCTGGAGGTCGGCGATCAGCCCGCCGATGATCCGGGCGTGGTCGCGCAGATACATCCGGAAGAGCGTGGCGACCTGGTCATTACGGGACCGGCCGGCCCGCAGCTTGCCGCCGAGGTCCGGACCGAGCCGCTCCAGCAGCCCGCGCTCCAGGGCGGTGTGGACGTCCTCGTCGGCGATGGTGCCGGTGAACGAACCGTCGGCGACGTCCCGTTCGAGCCGGCCGAGACCGGCGGTCATCCGCTCCAGCTCGTCGGGGGTCAGCAGTCCGGCCTGGTGGAGCACCCGGGCGTGCGCACGGGAGCCCGCGATGTCGTAGGGGGCCAGCCGCCAGTCGAAGTGGACGGACGCCGACAGCTGGGCCAGCGCCTGGGCCGGGCCGTCGGCGAACCGCCCACCCCAGAGCCGGACGTCACCGCTGTTGCTGCTCACTGCTGCTCCTCAAGGCTGCTTCGGATGTGCCGCTCCCCCACGGCCTTGAGGGCCAGGAGGTGTCCCCGCCCGCCGCGAGGGCGGGGAGGCGGTGTGCGTACGGAAGTAACGAGACGGGCTCAGGCCAGGTCGCGCTTGGCCGCAATCTTGCTCGACATGCCGAAGAGCTCGATGAAGCCCTTCGAGAGCGACTGGTCGAAGGTGTCGCCGGAGTCGTAGGTCGCGAGGTTGAAGTCGTACAGCGACTGGTCGGACCTCCGGCCGGTGACCACCGCGCGGCCGCCGTGCAGGGTCATCCGGATGTCGCCGCTGACCTGCTGGTTTGCCTCGGCGATGAAGCCGTCCAGGGCGCGCTTGAGCGGGGAGAACCACAGGCCGTCGTAGACCAGCTCGCCCCAGCGCTGCTCGACCTGACGCTTGTAGCGGGCCAGTTCGCGCTCGACGGTGACGTTCTCCAGCTCCTGGTGCGCGGTGATCAGCGCGATCGCGCCAGGCGCCTCGTACACCTCACGGGACTTGATGCCGACCAGCCGGTCCTCGACCATGTCGATCCGGCCGACGCCCTGGGCACCGGCCCGCTCGTTGAGCTGCTGGATGGCCTGGAGGACGGTGACGGGCCTGCCGTCGATGGCGACCGGGACGCCCTCCTTGAAGGAGATGACGACCTCGTCGGCCTCCCGCTGGGTGGCCGGGTTCTCCGTGTACTCGTACACGTCCTCGATCGGGGCGTTCCAGATGTCTTCCAGGAAGCCGGTCTCCACGGCCCGCCCGAAGACGTTCTGGTCGATGGAGTACGGCGACTTCTTGGTGGTCGCGACCGGCAGCTTCTTGTCCTCGCAGAACGCGATCGCCTTGTCCCGGGTCATCGCGTAGTCGCGGACCGGGGCGATGCACTTCAGGTCGGGGGCGAGGGAGGAGATACCGGCCTCGAAGCGGACCTGATCGTTGCCCTTGCCGGTGCAGCCGTGGGCGACGGTGGTGGCGCCGTGCTTGTGGGCGGCGGCCACCAGGTGCTTGACGATGGTCGGCCGGGAGAGCGCGGAGACCAGCGGGTAGCGGTCCATGTACAGGGCATTGGCCTTGATCGCCGGGAGGCAGTACTCGTCGGCGAATTCGTCCTTGGCGTCCGCAACCTCGGCCTCGACCGCACCACAGGCGAGCGCACGCTTGCGGATGACCTCCAGGTCCTCGCCGCCCTGGCCGACGTCCACGGCAACGGCGATGACCTCGGCGCCCGTCTCCTCGGCGATCCAGCCGATGCAGACAGAGGTGTCCAGGCCCCCCGAGTAGGCGAGTACGACGCGCTCGGTCACGGCTTTCTCCTTACGATCCATGCACTGGTAGGTATAAGTATGCACTCCACCGTATGTTTCGTCAATGCGATGAGGAATATGCGGCCGAAGGGCAGGCCGACGGCGGGGCCGCCTCACAGCCCCTCGCGCAGCACCTCCGTCAGGACGGTCACATGGCTCGCCGACAGTTCCTTCGTCGCCGTCAGGAGCGTCAGCGGCCCCTCCTCGGCGAGCTCCCGCAACTGCTCCAGCGCCCGCCGGGCCGCTCCCTGCGCCAGCTCCTCGCGATAGCGCTCAGCGAACCGCTCGAAGCGCTCCCCCTCGTGCCCGTACCAGCGCCGCAGCTCGGACGAGGGCGCCACGTCCTTGCACCACTCGGTCAGCTGCGCATCCGCCTTGGACAGCCCCCGCGGCCAGAGCCGGTCGACCAGGACCCGCGCCCCGTCCGCCGGCTCCGGCGGCTCGTACACCCGGCGCGTACGGAGGGCATCACCTGCGGACATATCATCCATATTCCTATCGAACCATGGGAGCGCGCCCCCTGCCGGGAGCCCGGAAAGGGCACTGCGGGGGACCCGCTTTGGATTCATGGGCCGGGACAGGGTATTTTTCTTCTGCACGCCCCGGCCGGGACTTCTCCGGCCGGTATGAGCACCGGGACGTGGCGCAGCTTGGTAGCGCACTTGACTGGGGGTCAAGGGGTCGCAGGTTCAAATCCTGTCGTCCCGACGGTGTTTTTGCAGGTCAGAGGCCGCTTCCGAGATCTCGGAAGCGGCCTTTTCCGTTGCTTTGGCCGCTCCCGTACGGGGCCTCGCCCCGGCCTGCCGGTGGCGGACGCGGAGCGAGGCGTGAGCGGGGCCACGGAGCGGCCTCCATGGCGTGGGCGGCTGCCGCCTACGCCACCGGGTCCGCCACCCCGCGCGGGTGCGGTATCGCTATCTCCTCCGGCTTCTGGAGTGCCACGGTCCGCGCCGGGGAGGGAATCCTGATGCCCTCGGCCCGGTAGCGCTGGTGCAGGCGCTTGATGAACTCGTGCTTGATCCGGTACTGGTCGCTGAACTCGCCGACCCCGAGGATCACCGTGAAGCTGATCCGGGAATCACCGAAGGTGTGGAAGCGCACGGCCGGTTCATGGTCCGGGTCACCGCCGTTGACATCGGTCATCACGCTCTCGACGACCTCGGTGGTGACCCGCTCGACATGCTCGAGGTCGCTGTCGTAGCCGACCCCCACCTGCACCAGGATCGTCAACTTCTGTTCCGGCCGGCTGAAGTTGGTCATGTTGGTGTCGGCCAGCTGGCGGTTGGAGATGATCACCAGGTTGTTGGAGAGCTGGCGCACCACGGTGTTACGCCAGTTGACGTCGACGACATAGCCCTCCTCACCGCTGCTGAGCCGGATGTAGTCACCGGGCTGCACGGTCTTCGAGGCGAGGATGTGCACACCGGCGAAGAGGTTGGCGAGGGTGTCCTGCAACGCCAGCGCGACCGCGAGACCACCCACGCCCAGCGCGGTCAGCAGCGGGGCGATGGAGATGCCCAGGGTCTGGAGCACGACGAGAAAGCCCATCGCCAGCACCACGATGCGCGTGATGTTGGCGAAGATGGTGGCCGATCCGGCCACGCCGGACCTGGACTGCGCCAGGGTCTTCACCAGACGGGTGATCACCCGGGCCGCGGTGAGCGTGACGACCAGGATGAGCAGGACGGTCAGCGTCCGGTTGACGGTGTGTCCGACCGTCTCCGTCAGCGGCAGCGCCGCGGCCGCCGCCGCCAGACCGGCAGTGATCGCCGCCCACGGCACCACGGTCCGCAAGGCGTCGACGATGATGTCGTCCCCGCTCCACCGCGTCCTGAGCGCGTGCTTGCCCAGCCACCGCAGGGCCACCCGCAGCACCAGGCCGGCCGCGAGACCGGCGGCCAGCGCGACCCCGGCGACGATCATGTCGTGCAGCGTGAAAGCCCGGTTCACCGGCCGGCTCCCGGGGTCCGGGGGAACGGCTGCACTATGAGCCGGATGTGATGTGTCGTCACCAAGTCACCTGCTTGTCTCTAAGGCTGCGAATGCGCCGGGACATCCGTGGACTCCCCGACGCGAACTGCCATCCTGCCGCATGCGGTTCGGCATGCGGCGCGGGGCTCGGAGGGGGAACGCCGCACGGCCGCCTCCCGGGGGAGACGGCCGTTTCACGGAGTGCTGGTGTGACAGGTGAGCAGCGCGAAGGCCGGCCTTGCGCGCGCCTAGGTACGCCTCAGTGCGCCTTCTGCGCCAATCGCAGCAGATGGTCGGCGAGCGCCTGGCCGCCCGCCGGGTCGCGGCTGATGAGCATCAGCGTGTCGTCGCCCGCGATGGTGCCGAGGATGTCGTGGAGCTCGGCCTGGTCGATGGCCGAGGCCAGGAACTGGGCGGCGCCCGGCGGGGTGCGCAGGACGACGAGGTTGGCGGAGGCCTCGGCGGAGATGAGGAGTTCGCCGGAGAGGCGGCGCATCCGCTCCTCCTTGGCCGACTCGCCCAGCGGTGCCCGTGGCTTGCGGTCGCCGCCCTCGCTGGGCACCGCGTAGATCAGCTCACCACCGGTGTTGCGGATCTTGACCGCGCCCAGCTCGTCCAGATCGCGGGAGAGCGTCGCCTGGGTGACGGACAGGCCGTCGTCGGCGAGCAGCTTGGCGAGCTGGCTCTGGGAGCGGACCGGCAGCCGGTTGAGGATGTCCACGATCCGGCGGTGGCGGGCGGTGCGGGTCTGCGGTACGGCCTGGCCGCCGTTCTGCGCCTCGTTGTCCTGCGGCTCGTTGTCCTGCGGCTCGCTCATCGTTGTCGTCAGTCTCCGGCTCGTTGTTCCCCGTCGGCCCCTTGGCGGACCGTGTTCAGGACGCCCGGGAGCTTGTGGAGGAACACTTCCGCTTCGTCGTCGGAGACGATCAGCGGCGGGGCGAGCCGGATGACATCCGGCGCGACCGCGTTCACCAGGAGGCCCGCGTCCTGAGCCGCCTGCTGCACCTGCGGCGCGAGCGGCTCCGTCAAGACGATACCCAGGAGGAGGCCCGCACCGCGGACCTGTCTGATCAATGGGTGGCCCAGGGCCTCGGTCCCCTTCCTCAGCCGCTCGCCGACCCGCTCGACGTTCTCCAGGATGCCGTCCGCCTCGATGGTGTCCAGGACGGCGAGGGCGCCGGCACAGACGACCGGGTTGCCGCTGAACGTCGAGCCGTGCGAACCGGGCGTGAGCAGCTCGGCCGCCCGGCCGAAGGCCAGCGTCGCACCGATCGGCAGACCGCCGCCCAGGCCCTTGGCGAGGGTGATGATGTCGGCCTCGACGCCCTGCGCCTGCGACTCCAGCCAGTGCCCGGTACGGCCGATGCCGGTCTGGATCTCGTCGAGGACCAGCAGGGTGCCGGTGGCGGCGGTGATCTCGCGGGCGGCCCGGAGGTAGCCGGGCGGCGGGACGATGACGCCGTTCTCGCCCTGGACGGGCTCCAGGATGACGAAGGCGGTGTCGGTGCTGACGGCGGCGCGGAGGGCCTCGACGTCCCCGTACGGGACGTGGTCGACGTCGCCGGGCAGCGGTGCGAACGGCGCCTGCTTGGCGGGCTGGCCGGTGAGGGCGAGGGCGCCCATGGTGCGGCCGTGGAAGCCGCCGGCCGTGGAGACCATGTGGCGGCGCCCGGTCAGTCGGCCGATCTTGAAGGCGGCCTCGTTGGCCTCGGCGCCGGAGTTGGAGAAGTAGACCCGGCCGGGGCGTCCGGCCAGCGCGAGCAGCCGCTCCGCGAGGGCCACGGTGGGCTCGCTGACGAAGAAGTTCGAGACATGGCCGAGGGTGGCGACCTGGTCGGAGACGGCGCGGACCACGGCGGGGTGGGCATGGCCGAGGGCGTTGACCGCGATGCCGCCGAGGAAGTCGAGGTACTCGTTGCCGTCGGCGTCCCACACCTTGGCGCCCTCACCGCGGACGAGCGGGATACGGGGGGTGCCGAAGTTGTCCATCATGGCGCCCTGCCAGCGCCCGGTGAGGCCCTTGTTGGTCGCCGGCCCGTGGCCGTGTGCCGCGTCGCTCATGTCGCCCCCTCGATCGTGTTCGCGTCCGGCACGACCATCGTGCCGATTCCTTCGTCGGTGAAGATCTCCAGCAGGATCGAGTGCTGGACCCGCCCGTCGATGACCCGTGCCGTGTGGACGCCGTTGCGGACGGCGTGCAGGCAGCCCTGCATCTTGGGGACCATGCCGCTGGCCAGGTCGGGCAGCAGCTTCTCCAGTTGGGTGGCGGTGAGGCGGGAGATCACCTCGTCGCTCTGCGGCCAGTCCTCGTAGAGGCCCTCGACGTCGGTGAGCACCATCAGCGTCTCGGCGCCGAGGGCGGCGGCCAGGGCCGCCGCGGCGGTGTCGGCGTTGACGTTGAAGACTCCGGAGGCATCGTCCTCGTCGCTGCTGCGGGCGATCGAGGAGATGACCGGGATCCGGCCGTCGTCCAGGAGCGCCTGGACCGCGCCGGGGTCGATGGCGGTGATCTCGCCGACCCGGCCGATGTCCACCCGCTCGCCGTCGATATCGGCGTAGTGCTTGGTCGCGGCCATCAGATGGGCGTCCTCGCCGGTCATGCCGACGGCCAGCGGACCGTGCTCGTTGAGCAGGCCGACCAGCTCACGCTGCACCTGGCCGGCCAGCACCATCCGCACGACGTTCATCGCCTCGGGGGTGGTGACCCGCAGGCCGCCCTTGAACTCCGACTCCAGGCCGAGCAGGTCCAGCTGGGCGCTGATCTGCGGGCCGCCGCCGTGCACGACGACGGGGCGCAGTCCGGCGTGCCGCAGGAAGACCACGTCCTGGGCGAAGGCCCGCTTGAGCTCCTCGTCGATCATGGCGTTGCCGCCGAACTTGATGACGACGGTCTTGCCGTGGTGCCGGGTCAGCCAGGGCAGCGCCTCGATCAGGATGCGGGCCTTGGGGAGCGCGGTGTGCTTACGGGCATTCATGCGTCGGCCTCACTTCTCCCCACGCTTCGCGCGGGAGGTACCCCCGGGCGGGCTGTGTGCACAGCACGCGCCCCTGAATGACTTGCTCGCTGCGCTCGTTCATGAGGAGTACGCGCTGTTCTCGTGGACGTAGTCGGCGGTCAGGTCGTTGGCCCAGATGACCGCGGACTCGGTGCCGGCGGCGAGGTCGGCGGTGATGCGTACCTCCCGGTAGCGCATGTCGACCAGTTCGCGGTCCTCCCCCACCGAGCCGTTCTTGCAGACCCAGATGTCGTTGATGGCGACGTTCAGCTGGTCGGGCTCGAAGACGGCGGAGGTGGTGCCGATGGCGGAGAGCACCCGGCCCCAGTTGGGGTCCTCGCCATGAAGGGCGCACTTGAGGAGGTTGTTGCGGGCGATGGAGCGGCCCACCTCGACCGCGTCGTCCTCACTGGCCGCGCCCACGACCTCGATCCTGATGTCCTTGCTGGCGCCCTCGGCGTCCCCGATCAGCTGCCGTGCCAGGTCGTCGCAGACCGCGCGCACCGCCTCGGCGAACGCGGCGGTGTCCGGTACGACGCCGGAGGCGCCGGAGGCGAGCAGCAGCACCGTGTCGTTGGTCGACATACAGCCGTCGGAGTCGACCCGGTCGAAGGTGGTACGGGTCGCGGCCCGCAGCGCCGTATCGAGGCCGGCGGCCGGCACGTCGGCGTCGGTGGTCAGCACGACGAGCATGGTGGCCAGGCCCGGAGCGAGCATGCCGGCGCCCTTGGCCATCCCCCCGACGGTCCAACCGTCCCGCGTGACGACCGCGGTCTTGTGCACGCTGTCGGTGGTCTTGATGGCGATGGCGGCCTTCTCGCCGCCGTGCTCGGTCAGCTCGGCCGCGGCGCGGTCGATGCCGGGCAGCAGCTTGTCCATCGGGAGCCGCAGGCCGATCAGCCCGGTGGAGGCGATCGCCACCTCACCGGCGTTGAGCCCCAGCACCTCGGCGGCCTGCTCCGCGGTGGCGTGGGTGTCCTGGAAGCCGAGCGGGCCCGTACAGGCGTTGGCCCCACCGGAGTTGAGGACGACGGCGGAGACCGTGCCGCCCTTGAGGACCTGCTCGGACCAGACGACCGGTGCGGCCTTGACGCGGTTGGAGGTGAAGACACCGGCGGCGGCCAGCCGGGGACCGTTGTTCACCACGAGGGCGAGGTCCGGGTTGCCGTTCTCCTTGAGCCCGGCGGCGATGCCCGCGGCCGTGAACCCTTGTGCTGCCGTGACGCTCACTGCTTCTTCTCCTCCATCGCTTCGCCGGCCCCGCCGGTCACGCCGTGCTGCCCCAGGTCCGTCCGTGTCACGGAGCGACCCCGACCTTCGGAAGCCCCGTCTCCTCGGGGAGACCCAGGGCGATGTTCATGCTCTGCACCGCGCCGCCCGCGGTCCCCTTGGTGAGGTTGTCGAGGGCGCTGATCGCGATGATCCGGCCGGCCGCCGCGTCGAAGGTCACCTGGATCTGGGCGGTGTTGGACCCGTACACGGCGGCGGTCGACGGCCACTGGCCCTCGGGCAGCAGCTGGACGAACGGCTCGTCGGCCAGCGCCTTCTCATACGCGGCCCGTACGGCGGCGGTGCCCACGCCGGGCTTCGCCTTCGCCGAGCAGGTGGCGAGGATGCCGCGCGACATGGGGGCCAGGGTCGGGGTGAAGGAGACGCTGATCCGCTCACCGGCCACCGCGCTCAGGTTCTGGATCATCTCGGGGGTGTGCCGGTGCCCGCCGCCGACGCCGTACGGGCTCATCGAGCCCATGACCTCGGAGCCCAGCAGATGCGGCTTGAGCGCCTTGCCGGCGCCGGAGGTGCCGGTGGCCGCGACGATCACGGCCTCGGGCTCGGCGAGCCGGTCCGCGTACGCGGGGAACAGGGCGAGCGAGACGGCCGTGGGGTAGCAGCCAGGGACCGCGATGCGCCGGGTCCCCTGGAGTGCGCCGCGGCCCCCGGGCAGCTCCGGCAGGCCGTACGGCCAGGTGCCCGCGTGCGCCGAGCCGTAGAACGCCTCCCAGTCGGCGGCGTCGCCGAGCCGGAAGTCCGCGCCGCAGTCCACGACGAGCACGTCGGGCCCGAGCTCCTCGGCGACCGCGGCGGACTGGCCGTGCGGCAGCGCGAGAAAGACGACGTCGTGCCCGGCCAGCACCTCCGAGGAGGTCGGCTGGAGCTCCCGGTCGGCCAGCGGCGTCAGATGCGGTTGCAGCGCACCCAGGCGCTGCCCGGCGTTGGAGTGCCCGGTCAGCGCGCCGATCTCCACCTCCGGGTGCCCCAGAAGCAGGCGCAGCACCTCACCACCCGCATACCCGCTCGCACCGGCCACTGCTGCTCGTACCGTCATGGACCTCTCCTCCTCGATGGCATGACTATACGGATAGCGGCAGTTTTATGCAATGAGGTGTGGTCGAGGCCCCGCTTCGGTGGGGCTCGGGCTTCAGCGGGCCCATGAGGGATGTGGCTACTCGGGTGGGCACTCGCGGTGGTCCCCAGGGCAGGCGGGCGGGTCGGCACTCCGGCCGAGGTTGGCACTCGGTGACGGCCGGACCTCTTGTTCGCCTGATGATCACGGGTTAAGGTCCCCGGGCACGTATCGGGGGATCATGGCAGGTGGGGGATATGGCAGACGATATCGACGCGGCAGTGACGGGCGCGGGCGCTGTCGGGCAGGCACTTGCGGCTGTGGCGCTGGTGGCGGCACTCGGTGTCGGTCTGTGGACGGTCGGGGAGCCGTCGCCGCCTCCGGACAGCGACCCGCCGCCCGCCACGTGCTCGGGCGGGGAGCCCGAGAAAGCGGCGGGTGCGCCCGGAAAGACGCCTCGGCAGGTCTCCGGGGCGCAGCTGTGCAAGGCGTTGAACCGCCCCGACCTCGCTGAACTGCTCGGCACACCGGGGGAGGCCGCGAAGACCGCCGGCGGCAGCGGCAGCTCCACCAGGCTCGGCAACGGCAAGGAGATCGCCACTCCCTCGGCACAGGTCGAGTTCGGGACCTACACCGTGAACCTGTCGGCCACCTACGACCGTCATCCGGTGGCCGGATCCGCCGGACTCCTGGGGGAGGGCGCGCGGCAGCGGAAGGTTCTGGGCCGCCCGGCGGTCATCTACGCGGACCGCACCCTCCGCATCAGCTTCCGCCTCGACGGGAAGGACAGAGCCGGCGGTCCCGGCGTCCCGGCCCGCACCGTCACCGTGGCCCGGGACGCGAAGGACAGCGGCGGCTCCTTCGAGGTGTCCCTGTGGCGCGCGGACGGCGCGGTGCCGGACGACGCGGTGCTGCTCCGCGTCGCCGAGAAGGTGCTGCCGACGGTCCCGTGGTGGGCTGCCGGCGCATGACGGCCCGGCCGAGCGCCTGAGGGTGCCGGCATGGCAGCGGGCGGCTCCCCCGCCGGTCGGCCGGGCTTCGCGAGAAGCGAAGGGCGGCATCCGCCCGAGGCCTCCACCCGAGGCCGGCCCCGGCCGACGGCCTTGAGGAGCCCGCCTGGCGGAGCTCGCCTCATTCGGCCACCGTGGGCTCGCGCGCCGTGCCGGACCGCAGTGTCGTTGACACCGGATGCGTGCCGGTGCTCAGGGCACGGCGGCATCAGGCGCTCAGCCAGGAAAAGGACCGGGCATGCTCATATCGGGATTCCTCGCGGGTCGTCGGCGGTTGGCCGCGGCCCTCGCCGCGTCGGTGATCAGCTCGATGGTGTTCAGCGTGCCGGATCCCGCTCCGGCTGCCACCCGGTCGTCTTCGGTGCCCGCCCCGCAGCTGGACTGGAGACCGTGCGCCCAGGACAGAGCGTTCGACTGCGCGACCGCAAAGGTCCCGCTGGACTACCGCAGGCCCGGTGGTCGCACGATCGAGCTGGCAGTCGTCAAACGGAAGGCGACCGGCCCCGGAAGCCGCATCGGCACCCTGTTCTTCAGCCCCGGCGGCCCCGGCGGCCCCGGGACGGTGCAGATGCCGCAGGTGTACAAGCACTTCCCGCAGCAGGTACGGGAGCGGTTCGACATCGTCAGCTGGGACCCCCGGGGAATCGGCAACAGCACGGCGGTGAACTGCTTCGACAGCCCCGAGGAAGCCGACGCCTGGACTGCCGGCAGACCGGCCGGCTTCCCGGTGGGCGCACAGCAGCGGATGACCTGGATCGCTGCCTACCGAGATCTGGCCCGGCGCTGCCACCGGCATGACCCCGAGCTTCTGCGCCATGTGTCGACCGCCGACACCGCACTCGACCTCGACCAGCTCCGCCGGGCCGTGGGCGACCCGCAGCTCACCTTCCTCGGCGCCTCCTACGGCTCGTTCCTGGGCTCCGCCTACGCCAACCTCTTCCCCGGCAAGGTCCGCGCCATGGTCCTCGACAGCAACATCGACCCGCAGGCCTGGACGAACCACGCCTCGCCCGGCGACCCCCGGCTCCCGATCTTCCTGCGCATGGGCTCCGACCTCAGCGCGGCCACGACGCTGGAGAAGTTCCTCACCCTGTGCGGCTCCACCACCACCGCCCGCTGCGCCTTCTCCGCCGGCAGCCCCAAAGCGACCCGGGACAAGTTCGACCGGCTGATGCAGCGCCTCCGGAAGCATCCGCAGGGTACGTGGACCTACGGCGGCACCGTCGGCGATGCCGTGTACTCCCTCTACACGGTCCACCCCGGATGGACGGACCTCGCCGCCAGGCTCCAGGACCTGTGGCAGGGAGGCGTCCCGCCGCCCACCCCACCCCAGCCGGTGGTTCCGTACCTCGGCGAGGAACAGGCTGCTGCCGTGCTCTGCTCCGACAGCCCCAATCCGCGTGACCCCGGTGCGTACCACGCCATCGAGACGGCCAGCGCCCTCCGTGCGGGCGACGCCGGACGCTTCTGGTCCTGGGCCGCCGAGCCGTGTGCCACCTGGCCGGCCCTGGCCGCCAACCGCTACACCGGCCCGTGGAACAACCCCACGGCGCACACCATCCTGTTGGTCGGCACCACCGACGACCCCTCCACTCCGTACCGGGACTCCCAGGCATTGGCCAAGGAACTGGCCCACGCCCGCCTGCTCACCCATCACGGGTACGGGCACACCGAACTGATCAACCCCAGCAGCTGCGTCGGCGACCACGAGAGCCGCTACCTCATCGAGGGCACCCTCCCGCCGGCCGGAACGACGTGCCGACAGGACACGCCCCCCTTCGCCGCCACCAGGCCACAGGGCGGCGTGGCCACCGGCGGCGGGGCGATGGCCGGCATCGCCTCCTGAGTCCGGTACCGAGTCCGGTGCGGGGAGTCCGGTGCGGGCAAGGCCGGCACGCAAAGGATGTGGGGGCCGGCACGCAAAAGATGCTGTGGCCGGCCCTCGCCCCGTCGGGCGAAGACCGGCCACAGCATCCATGAGCGGGCGCCTGTGTGCGGACGCCGCTCAGCAGTCCGTGGTGCAAAGCCGCCGGGGGCGGCAGGTCAGGAGCGCGGTCAGCGGGTCTGCTCGTCCCGGGCCGCCGTCTTCTCCTTGATGCGGGCCGCTTCCTTGCGGACCTCGGCCTGCGTGGCGCGTTCCTGCTGGAGCCACTCGGGACTTTCCTGCTTCAGGGCGTCGATCTGCTCCGTGGTGAGCGGCTCGGTGACCCCGCCGCGCGCGAGGCCCGAGATGGAGATGCCCAGCTTCGCCGCGACCACCGGCCGGGGGTGCGGGCCGTTGCGTCGCAGCTCCTGGAGCCACTGGGGCGGATCGGCCTGGAGCGCGTTCAACTCGGTGCGCGAGACGACACCCTCCTGGAACTCGGCGGGGGTGGCCTCGAGGTACACACCCAGCTTCTTCGCCGCGGTTGCGGGCTTCATCGTCTGGGTGGTCTGGTGCGACGTCATGTGTCAAGGGTATCGAGCATGTGCGCTACTGCCGACCACGACCGGTAACCTGGCGGAGTGACTGGCTCGGAAGAATCCCCTGCGTTCCGGCTCGCGTACGTCCCGGGGGTGACGCCCACGAAGTGGGTGCGGATCTGGAACGAGCGACTGCCCGACGTCCCGCTGGCCCTTGTGCCGGTGTCCGCCGCCGACGCCTTCGACCTGCTGCGGGACGGCGGCGCCGACGCGGGCTTCGTGCGGTTGCCGGTCGACCGGGAGGATCTCAGCGCGATCCCCCTCTACACCGAGACGACGGTGGTCGTGATCCCCAAGGACCACCTCGTGACGGCGGTCGACGAGGTGTCCGCGGAGGATCTGGCCGACGAGATCGTGCTGCACCCCCTCGACGACACCCTCGACTGGGAGCGCCCTCCGGGCCGGCCCGCGAACGAGCGCCCCGCCACCACCCTGGACGCCGTCGAACTGGTCGCGGCAGGAGTGGGACTCCTCGTCGTCCCGCAGTCCCTCGCCCGTCTGCACCACCGCAAGGACCTCACCTACCGGCCGGTCGCGGACGCTCCCGCGTCACGCGTCGCGCTGTCCTGGCCGCAGGACGAGACCACCGACCTGGTCGAGGACTTCATCGGGATCGTCCGCGGGCGGACCGTCAACAGCTCACGGGGGCGCCGCCCCTCCCCGGCCCCGGCACAGCCGAAGGCCAAGCGTCCCGAGACGGGCGGCGCCCGGCGCAAGCCCGCGGCCGGCAAGCCGGCCGGCAACGGATCACGCAGCGGTTCCGGCGGCCGGAGCGGTTCCGGTGGCGCCAAGGGCGGCAAGGGCGGTACGCGGGGCAAGCCTCGCCGCCGTTCGTAGCTCTGCCACTGCTGTTCGCCGCTCCCCCGCCCGCACCGCTGTTCGCAGCTCCCCCGCCGCCGTGTGCGGCACCCGGCGCACCCGGCACCCGGCACCGCGCTGCCCGCACGCTCGGCGCACCCGGGCACGGCAGCGCCGCCCCGGGCCGGGGCGGCGTGTCGCTGTCGTTCGTCAGGCATGCTGCGGAAGCTCGTCCTTCATCGACGACCTGATCTGTTCCCGCAGCTCCGGGCTGTCCGTGTGCCCATGGACGGATATCGCGTGCTCGCCGGCGGCGCGGAGCACTTCCTCCTCCTCGCCGGAGATGACGAGGGTGCAGTTCATCTCGCTCGGGTAATCCCGGCAGTCGATCTTTTTGCGCATGGGGCACCTCCTCCACCCCCAGTGTCGGCCGGTGCCGCCGGCCGCCGTATACGGCGAATCCCGTATGGCGCGCGGGGTGGCCGGCCTGCTGGAGTGAGAGAGGACGAGGAGGAGGTGACAGCCATGACGGCCTCCGCCGGGGTGAGCCCCGGCGCCGCGGTGGACGAGGACCGGGTGCAGCGGTTCCTGGAGAAAGTGATCACCGACACCGGCGCCGCGGTCGCCGGTCTGTGCACCTCGCTCGGCGACCGCCTCGGTCTGTACACGGCCATGGCCGGCGCCGGTCCGCTCACCTCGGCACAGCTCGCCGCCCGTACGGGACTGGTCGAACGCTATGTGCGCGAATGGCTGGCCGCCCAGGTCGCCGGGGAGTACATCAGCTACGCGCCCGGCACCGACACCTACCTCCTGCCCGACGAGCACGCCGCCGTCCTGGCGGCCCCGGATCTGCCGACGTACGCGGCGGGCTTCTCCACGCTGCTCCAGGCGATCTACGCCACCGAGGACACCCTCATGGAGGCCTTCCGCACCGGCGAGGGCGTCGGCTGGGAGGAACACAGCCCGGCGCTGTTCGCCGGCAGCGCGAAATTCTTCCGCCCCGGCTACGCGGCCTCGCTGGTACCGGAGTGGCTGACCGCGCTGGACGGCGTGGTGGAGAAGCTGGAGCGCGGTGCCCGGGTCGCGGACGTGGGATGCGGCTACGGCTACTCCACGGCGCTGATGGCGCAGGCCTTCCCCCGGTCGCACTTCGACGGCTTCGACTTCCACGGCCCGTCCGTCGAAGCGGCCCGCGGCCTCGTGGCCGAGCAGGGACTGGACGACCGGGTCAGCTTCGAGGTCGCCACCGCCCAGGACTTCCCCGGCGAGGACTTCGACCTGATCACGTTCTTCGACTGCCTGCACGACATCGGCGATCCGGGCGGCGCGCTGCACCACGCCGAGCAGGCACTGGCCGACGGCGGAACCTGCATGGTCGTCGAGCCGAACGCCTCGGCCAACGCGCAGGAGAACGCCAACCCCATCGGCCGGGCGCTGACCGCCGCCTCGGTCGCCGTCTGCCTGCCGTCCGCGCTGGCCCAGCACGGACCGCAGGCACTGGGAAACCACGCGGGTGAGGAGGCGATGCGGCAGATCGCCGACGAAGCCGGACTCCACCACTGGCGACTGGCCGCGAAGAGCCCCGTCAACCGCGTCTATGCCGTCGGGCGCTGAGGCGCCTGACGCGCCCGGCCGGTCTTCCCCCGGCCGGCCGGGTGGCCCTCGCTTGACGGGCCCCTGCCCCCTCGGCACGCTGGAAACATGAGCACGGCCGCGGAGGCCGGCCTGCGGCGCATTCTCGCCGTCGTGGACCTTCTGATCGATGCCGTCGACGAGGAGACCCTGGTTCCGGCACTGCTCCCGCTGCTGCTCGGCGCCGTTCCCGGCGACAGCATCGTCTGGTCCCCCCGCGCCGGCTCCGCCGAGCGGCCGCTCACCCTCCCCGCCGGTCTGCTGACCCCGGACGTGCGGGACGCGTTCGCGCGCGAATCGGCGGCGGACTCCCTGGTCACCCACACCACCCTCGGCCCCGGCACCCCGATGCGCCGCTCGACCCTCCAGACCCGCAGCGAATTCCATGCCCTCGCCGCCTACCGCGACGTCTACCGCCCGTTGGACGCCGAGCAGCAGCTAGCGATGTCGTTCCCCGCGGGCTACGCCGGCGGTGTACCACGGAAGGTCTGTGTGGCGATCAGCCGCAGCGGCAGCGACTTCTCCGACGACGATGTGGCGGCCGCCGCCCTGCTGCGCACCCGGCTCAGCCACGTCCTCAACCGGCTCGCCCCGCAGTCGCCTCCGCCCTCCCCCGTCACCCGCCGCGAATCCGCCGTACTCGCCCTGCTCGCCCGCGGCCTGACGAACCAGCAGATCGCGCACCGGCTGGCGATCAGCCCGCGCACCGTCGACAAGCATCTGGAGCACGCCTACGCGAAGCTGCGGGTGGGCGGCCGGGTCGAGGCGGCGAACGCGTGGCTGACCCGCGGTCGGACGGCGGTACGGAGCGCGCTGTGACGACGGCAGTGAGCGCGCCGGAGGGCCCCTCCGGCGCGCCGGCTTCGCGGCGGCTCAGTCGTCGAGCCTCTCCGGGTCGGCGGCCATCGACTCCCAGAACTCGGCATGGGCCCGCTCGTGCAGCACACCCAGCCGCAGCACCCGTGCGCGCGAGCGCTGCCGGGAATCCTCCGACGGATCGAGCGCAGCGCGCAGCGACGCATAGTGGGCGAGCAAGGTGCGGTGGCGTTCCGCCTGTTGCGTGGCGAGGGCGACGATGTCCGAGGGGTCACCGAGGTCGGCGAAGAAGAGCTTCAGCTGCGCCGGGTCACGGGTTTCCGCCTCGGCCGTGTCCGGGTCGGCCAGCCAGCGCTCCAGTGCGGCGCGGCCGGCGTCGGTGAGGTGGAAGATCCGCCGACGGCGGCCCGCCGTCTCGGTCTCCTCCCGCAGCAGCCCGGCCCGCGCCAGCTCCGGCGGGATCCGGTACAGCTGCGCATGGAGGATCGGCCAGAAGGGCTGGATGTCGTCCTCGACCCGGGCCTTGAGCTCGTACGGCGTCATCGGCCCGTGCCGGGCGATCAGACCGAGCACGACATATCTCGCCGGGCTGTACTCCGCCATCGCCGCCCCTCGCTCCCCTTGACATCTTCTCAATGAGACCATAACTTCCCTCCCGTTGGGACGATATCAATGAGATGGTTGGACATTCGACGGGCTGCGGATCGTCGGCCGGCCGGGGAGGCGAAGTGGTTGTGAGAGACGGAAGCCATGCGGGAGATCTTCGGGCGACGGAGGAGACAGGAGAGACGGGAGAGACGGGAGAGGCTACGGGGGCGAGGGCTTCCGCGGGCGTCGGTGTGCACCCGTACGTCCATCCGGAACTGGCCGGTGTCCTGGCCGCGTTGCCGGAGGGGCCGGAGAATCCGTACACCGACATCGAGGCGACCCGCGCCTCCTTCCGGGCGCTGATGGCACCGCGGATGCCCGCACACGACCCCCGGGTCGGCATCCGGCAGCTGTCCGTCCCCGGGCCGGACGGCAATCGCATCGACGTGCAGGTACTGCGCCCCGCCGGGGCCGCGGGCCTCCTGCCGGGGGTGCTCTACCTCCACGGGGGCGGCTTCGCGTACGGGGAGTTGGACGGGCCCAGCCCCATGGCGCGCGACGTCTGCGCCGCCGTCGGTGCGGTTGTGGTCAATGTGCACTACCGGCTGGCGCCCGAGCACCGGTATCCCGCGGGCGTCGAGGACTGCTACGCCGTCCTGGAATGGATGGCCGCGGCCGCCGGTGAACTCGGCCTCGACGCCGGACGGATCGCCGTCACCGGAGCGTCCGCGGGCGGCGGTCTGAGCGCCGCCCTGTGCCTGATGGCCCGCGACCGCCGGGGGCCGCGGATCGCCTTCCAGAGCCTGCTCGTTCCCTGTCTCGACGACCGGGGCGGCACCGCGTCCCTGCGGCGCGTCACGGACCGGCGCATCGTCAACGGCGACGGCATCCGGCACACCTGGGACACCTACCTGGGCCCCGGCCGGGGCGCCGAGGTCCCCGCGTACGCGGCGCCCGCCCGCGCCACCGGCCTCTCGGGCCTCCCGCCCGCCTACCTCCTCACCTGCGGCCTCGACCCCCTGCGCGACGAAGGGCTCGACTACGCCCGCCGCCTGATGGAGGCGCAGGTGGCCGTCGAGGTCAGGGACGTCCCCGGCGCCTGGCACTTCTTCGAGGCGTACGCCCCGCACAGCGCTCTGGCCCGGCGGACCACCACGCACTGGCTGGACGCGCTGCGCACGGCGCTGACGGAGGGCTGCGGGTAACGGAGAGCCGCGGGGAGCGGAGGGCCGGGGGCAACGGAGGGCCGCGGGGAGACGTCCGGACCGCGCCCTGGGCCGATGAGTTTCCGTGCGCACCGGCGTCCACCCGTTGTACAGAGATTCCGGGCGCCGCGGCGCCGTCCGACGGGAGAACCCCTCATGACCACCGACATCGCACGCAAAGCGGACGAGGAACAGATCCGGGAGCTGCTGGAGGACCGGGCGGCCGCGACGACGGAGCGGGACGCACGACGGTTCCTCTCCTCCTGCGCGCCGGACATGGTGGACTTCAGCCTCGCTCCCCCGCTCCAGTACAAGGGGCCGGAGGCGCTGGACCAGCAGGCCGTCGAGGCCTGGTACGCGACCTGGAACGGACCGATCGAGGTGTCGCTGACCCAGGTCGAGATCACGGTCGGCGACGATGTCGCCTTCAGCCACAGCATCAACCGGATGCACGGAACGAAGAGCGACGGCTTCGAGGTGGAGCTGTGGAGCCGGGCCACCGTCGGCCTCCGCAAGATCGGCGGAACCTGGACGGTCACGCATACGCACAGCTCGGTGCCGTTCTGGATGGACGGGTCGGGACGGGCCGCCCTGGACCTGAAGCCGTAGCACGCTCGGGCGTGCGTGGCGCGCCGTAGCGGTCCGCGCCCTCAGCGGGGCAGGGCGTGGCGCCGGTAGGTGACCTGGTTGTGGCGGACGTGGGTGACCTCGACGGCCAGGTGGCGGTCCGGACCGAGGGGGAAGTGCGCGGTGCAGCGCACTTCCGCGTACGGCACGGGCCGGAGGTCGCCGGAGCAGCGCACCGCCTCCGGCCCGCCGCGGAAGGGCAGGGTCAGCTGGCCGCTGAGCGTTCTGGCGATCTCGGTGCGCGGCACGGTGTGGGTGCCGCCGTCGACCTCGCTGGTGGCCTCGCGGGCACGGAGATGGACGGCGGCGAGCGCGAGCACGCCCGCCGTGGCGAGGGCCGTGACGAGGCCGATGACCAGGGCGCGCAGTGACGGATGCGCGGTCACCGCCGTCAGCTCCGGGTGTCGCGGGGGCGCCGGCGGCGGAGGGCTCCCCAGCCTGCCGCGGCCAGCAGCAGCACACCGGTCAGGGTGGTGGCCGTCCCGCCGGTGCCGGCCGCCCCGCCGGCGCCGGTGTCCGCACCGCCCTGGGGCACGGCCTCGTCGGCGCCACCGGAGACGATCATGGTGCCGGTGAGCGTCTTCCGGCCGTCGCCGGATTCCTCACCGCGCTCTTCGGCACGTCCGTGGCCGTAGCCGTCCGCCTTGCCTCGTGCCCCGCCGCGCTCCTCGTCGCCCGCCCGGCCGGGGTCCAGGGCGCTCTGCCGGGCTCCGGAGGTGCCGCCGCAGGTGAGGGTGACCTGGTAGGAGCCGGGCGCGGTACCCTCCGGCACGATCGCGGTGCCACTGATCTCGCCGCTCTGGGCGGACAGCTGCATCGCGGGGATGTCCGCGTCGTCGAAGGTGGCCTCCGCGGTGTCCCCCTGGCAGCTGCCGCCGTCGGAGACGGAGAACCCGGCGCCCGGTGCCACCGGGTCGGGCTGAACGACCACGGCCTGCGCGGTGTCCGCAGCGGACTCGGTCCCCGTCCCGGTGGCGGCGTCAGCACCCTCGCCCTCGCCGAACAGCATGACGGGCACCACCAGGGCGCCGGCCGCCAGCGCGTACAGAGCAATGTGGCGTATGTGCATAACCCGAGAGAAGCGCCCGGCCCGGCGGTGCGCACCTCGATGGTGCCCCGCGCCCGGGGCCAACTGCCGCGGATGGCCTCGGCCGCCACCTCTTTCCGCAGGTCACAAGGGTGCGTACGCCCCGGGCGGCGGAACGGGCGGGATGGGCTTTCCGGGTGGTGCACACACCGACGGTCCCGGCACACCCCCCCGCGACGGCGGCATCACGGCCTCACTCATGACCGCGGCTGCCCGCAAGACCCTGGCCCCGCCGGGGCGAGCGGACCGACCGTCCGCGCCTGCTACAGGCCCTGGCACCATCCGGGCGCCGCGTCACCCCGCCAGCTGGAGGTCCCACTTGCCCGACCGGCCGGTGAGGGTGGTCACCGACAGCGGCTGGACGTCTATCCGCCAGTACGAGTGCGGCGGCGCCTGGAGCGCATAGACCAGGGCGGCGCGGACGACACCGGGCTCGGCGACCGCGAGCAGGCCGTCGGCGTCCTCGACCGGCCGGGTGTCCAGCCAGCCGGCGACCCGGGTGATGAACGCCAGCAGTGACTCCCCGCCGTGCGGTGCGGACCGCGGGTCGGCCAGCCAGGTGTCCACCGCGCGCGGTTCTTCGGCGGCCACTTCGCCCAGCGTGCGGCCGGTCCAGCGCCCCATGTCGCAGTCGCGCAGCGCCGGTTGGGCGAGCGGGCGCAGCCCGAGGACCTCGCCGGTGTCCCGGCAACGGGCGGACGGCGAGCAGTAGCGCAGTTCGGCGGCGGCGAGCCGGCACAGGACGGGCGCGGCCCGCTCGGCCTCGCGCCATCCTGCGGCGTCGAGCGGCCGGTCGTCACCGAACCGCGTTCCGAGCAGCGAGGAGCGGCCCGCGGCGAGCAGCTTGAGTCGGACGCTCATCCGCCGATGGTAAGAGCCGCGCCGCCCCCGCGGACCCGGTTGATCAGATCTCGACAGGCCCCGGGTCGATCAGCCCGAGGGTCATCCACTGTTCCGGGGACACCAGGGCGCGGAAGCCGACCTTCTCGTACACGCCGTGGGCGTCCTTGGTGGCGAGCGTGAGCCGGCTCAGACCGCAGGGCGTCAGATGGTCGGCTATGGCCTCGACCAGGGCGGTGCCCAGGCCCTTGCCGCGGTCGTCGCGGCAGATGTAGACGTCGCAGAGCCAGGCGAAGGTGGCGTGGTCGGTGACCACCCGGGCGTACCCGGCCTGACGGCCGGAACCGGTCTCGTACAGGCCGAAGTTGAGCGAGCCCGCGACGGCGCGATCCTGGAGCTCCCGGGGCCGGTCCACGGCCCAGTAGGAGTCGCTGGACAGCCAGTGGTGGACCCGGTCGGCGTCCAGGCGCGCCGGGTCGGTGGAGATCTCGTAGCCGTCGAGGGCGTGATCGTTCATGCCGGGAGGTTCGCAGAAGGGCCGGGGCGGCGTCGAACCGATTGCCGGGGTGGACGGTGCCGCCGCCCTCGCGGGGACCGGCCCGCGCACCTCCGCCTCCGGCCCGTCAGCCCACCGCGACTCCCACCTCCTCGCACGCCGTACGAAGCCTGCGGACACCTTCCGTGATCTCGGCCGTGCCGGAGGCGGCCGCGAAGCTCAGCCGCAGGTGCGCGGCCGGCGGCTCGGCGGCGAAGTACGGGCGGCCGGCCGCGACCGCGACGCCCGCCCGCAGCGCCGCACCGGTCAGCGCCGCCTCGTCGGTGCCGTCCGGCAGCCGCAGCCAGAGGTGGTAGCCGCCCGGCGGGACGTAGAGGCCGCCCGGCGCGGGGTCGTGACCGAACGCCGCCCCGTGCCCCCCGTCCCGCTCGGCGAGTGCGGGCAGATGCTGGTACAGGGCCGCGGTCAGGGCGTTCCGGCGGGTGGTCAGCTCACCGGCGATCAGCCGTAGATGGCGGGCCCAGGCGGGCGATCCGACGAGTTCCAGGGCGGCTTCCTGGAGCGGGCCCGGCACGAAGAAGCTGTCCACGACCTGGATGGCGCGCAGCCGGTCGAGAACCGGGCCGTGGGCGGCCAGGGCGCCCACCCGGAGGTTGGGCGAGGTGGCCTTGGTGAGCGAGCGGACATGGACGACCGTGCCGTCCCGGTCGTCCGCGATCAGCGTCGGCGGCAGCGCGGGTGCGTCGCCGTGGACCAGCAGCCGCGCGAAGTCGTCCTCGATCACGAAGGCGCCGGCCGCGCGGGCCACCCGCAGCACGTCGCGCCGCCGCCCGTCGGCCAGCACCGCGCCGGTCGGATTCTGGAACAGCGGCTGGCAGACGAACAGCCGCGCGCCGCTGGCACGGAAGGCGTCGGCGAGCAGGTCCGTACGGACCCCGTCCGCGTCCACCGGTACGGGGACCGGCCGCAGCCCGGAGGCGCGGGCGACGGCCAGCATGCCCGGATAGGTCGGGGACTCGACGAGCACCGGGGCGCCGGGGGCGGCGAGGGCGCGCAGTGCGGCGGTCAGCGCGCTCTGGCCGCCCCCGGTGATCAGGACGTCGCTGGCGGCGAGCGGGCCACCGGGGCCGGCGATCTCCCGTGCGAACCAGGCCCGCAGTTCCGGCACGCCGCCGACCATGGGCCGTGCCCAGGCGCCCGGCCGCCGTCCGGCCCGTGCCAGTGCGGCGGCGAGGGCGCGTTCGGGCTGGAGATCGGGGTGCAGATAGCCGCCGATGAATTCGATGACGCCGGCGGCGGGGGTGGCGAGCGTGGCGAGGACGCCCGAGGCGTCGACGCTGCGCGGCACCTGGTCACCGGCCGGCTCGGCGCTCAGCGCGATCTCCTGCCAGGAAGTGTCGAGCGGCCGGGGCGCCTCGCTGCGCGGCTCGGCACGGAAGGCCCCCGCGCCCGGCCGGGTCACGACCAGGCCCTCCGCCGCCAGCTCCGCGAGCGCCCGGGAGACGGTCACCGGACTGACGCGATGGCGCTCCACGAGAACACGGCTAGAGGGCAGCTTCTCTCCTGGAGAGTAGCGATTCAGCTCCGCACGGAGGGCTGCGGCCAGTTCCGACCCACTGCTACGCTCTTGCATGAGAGACAACGATAGCGCTACTGCCCCGGTCGCGATAGCGGTCAGCACCACGGGTGCCCCGGCCGCCCCCGTCCAGGGCACCCCGGGCACCCCCATCGCCTCGGAGCCCGCCGCTCCCGCCCGCAGCGCCCTCGTCAGCCGTGGTGCCCTGCTCGCCGCACTCGGCGTCGCCGCCTTCTCCCTCACCTTCCCCGCGACCGCCTGGGCGCTGGAGGGCATGGGGCCGTGGACGGTGGTGATGCTGCGCAGCGTGCTGGCCACCGCGCTGGCCGGCGGCGCGCTGGCCGTGTTCCGGGTACGTCCTCCGGAGCGGCGCCACTGGGCGGGCATCGCGGTGGTCGCGGGCGGCGTGGTCCTCGGCTTCCCGCTGCTGACGACCCTCGCGCTGGAGACCTCCACCACCTCGCATGCGGCCGTCGTCGTCGGTCTGCTGCCGCTGACCACCGCCGCCTTCTCGGCCGTACGGACCGGCGCCCGGCCCTCCCGTACGTTCTGGATCGCCTCACTGGTCGGCGCCGTCGTCGTCATCGGTTTTGCGGTGCAGCAGAGCGGCGGGGCGCCGGGCCGCGGGGATCTGCTGCTGTTCGCGGCCCTGCTGGTGTGCGCGGCCGGCTACACCGAGGGCGGCCGCCTCGCCCGCCATATGCCGGGCTGGCAGGTGATCGGCTGGGCGCTGGTACTGGCACTTCCGGTGACGGTGGCGGGCGCGGCTCTCGCGCTGTCCGCGGAGCCGATGCGGCTCACGGTGCATTCGGTGAGCGGGCTGCTGTGGCTGGCGTTCGGCTCGCAGTTCCTCGGGATGATCGCCTGGTACCGCGGAATGGCCGCGATCGGCATCTCCAAGGCGAGCCAGTTGCAGCTCGCCCAGCCGCTGCTGACGCTGGTGTGGTCCGTGCTGCTGCTCGGCGAACAGCTGCCGCCGGCCGCTCCCGCGGCGGCGCTGGCCGTCCTGGCATGCATCGCCGTCACCCAGCGGACCCGTGGCTGACGGACCGGCTGCCGGAGCGGGACGAAAACATACGTACCGGGTGCGGTCGCGGCCCGCGGACGTAAAATTGCCGCGACGGCAGGTACCGCCGTCGCGGGTCACGCCAGGACCGTGAACCGTGGAAACCCGTGGCCGTTCAACCGCCGGCCGTCGCACTGGTCGGCCTGCCGGTCGTACGGCCGCCCCGAGGCGGGGAGGACCCTGATGCATGCAAGCAGGGGCGACCGGCTGGTGGTGCACGGCAGGACCGTCGGGCATCACGACCGGGTCGTCGAAATTGTCGAAGTCATGGGAACGGACGGCGATCCGCCCTACCGCGTCCGCGGCGAGGACGGGCATGAGGCGATCATGTCGCCGGGCCCCGACTGCGTCGTCCGGCACGGCAAGGCCACCGACGCCGACCCCGGCCGCTAGGCACCGTCACCGGCCGGCACACACCGACCCCGGCCGGTGACGGAATCCCTCGGCGGATCGCCGCCGCGGCCCGCGCGGATCCTTGCGGCAGACGCGCGGACCGCTCCTACGGGCGCCCCGCGCCCGTGTAGTGGTCGCGCACGACCCGTGCCATGGCGCCCGCGCGGTCCTTGGCCACGTCCTTCGCCGAGAAGTAGACATGGCCGCCCACCTGCGGATAGCCGCGGGCGAAGGTGAGGTGGCGGGAGAGTTCGGCCGGGTCCTTCCAGGCGGCGGGCTCCGTGCCGCCCGCCTTGTAGAGGGCCTCGCCGATGTAGAGGTCCACTCCGGTGCCGTCGACGGTCCGCGCCCACCAGGGCACGAGTTCGGCGTAGTCGGCGGCTGCGAAGCCGAGGGGCCAGTAGACCTGCGGCACGATGTAGTCGATCCACCCCTCGCGCACCCAGCGACGGGTGTCGGCGTACAGATCGTCGTAGGTCTGGACCCCGGCCTGGGTACGGGAGCCCTGCTGGTCGGTGCTGCGATTGCGCCAGACCGCGAAGGGGCTGACCCCGAACCGCACCCGGCGTCCCTCCCGCCGGCTCCCGTCCTCGAGCTTGCGCGCCATCTCGTAGACCAGCCGGTCGATGTTGTCCCGGCGCCAGGCGGCCCGGCTCCCGAAGCCGCTGCCGTACCGCTCGAACGCCGCGTCGTCGTCGAAGCGCTGCCCCGCGACCGGATACGGATAGAAGTAGTCGTCGAAGTGCACGCCGTCGACGGGGTAGCGCTGCACCGCGTCGAGCATCGCGTCCTGGACGAAGCTCCGGACCTCCGGCAGCCCGGGGTTGTAGTAGAGCTTGCCGCCGTACGGGAGGACCCAGCCCGGGTTCCGGCGGGCGGGGTGGTCCGGCGTGAGCCGTCCGGGGTCGGTGTGGTTGGCGACCCGGTAGGGATTGAACCAGGCGTGCAGTTCGAGATTGCGCCGGTGGGCCTCGCGGACCGCGAAGTCGAGCGGATCCCAGCCCGGGTCGCGGCCCTGCTGCCCGGTCAGGTACTGCGCCCACGGCTCGAACGGGGAGGGCCACAGGGCATCGGCGGTGGGCCGCACCTGGAAGAACACCGCATTGAGCTTGCGGGCGACGGCCCGGTCGAAGTGGGCGCGCAGTTCGCGCTGTTGCTCGGCGGGCGGGAGCTTCGCGCTGGAGGGCCAGTCCAGGTTGGCGACGGTCGCCAGCCACATGCCCCGCATCTCGCGCCGCGCCACGCCGTCCGCGGCCGCCGCCCCCGCGGTGAGCAGCGAAGACGCCGCCCCCATCGCGGCGACGGCAAAACCTCTGCGTGTGATACGTCTCATCAAAAGTCCCCAGGTTGTCCGGTTCATCCCGTCCTGAGGGCTCAGAATGCCCGCCCCGCCACCCTTAGCACAGCACCCCGCGGAGTAACGTCGGGGCCGAGGCGGGCGCCGGACCCTTACGGCATACCGCCGGTCCTGAAGATCAGCGAAAGGCACGATGTGACCGACATCGAACGCGTCGGAGTGGTCGGTTGCGGCCAGATGGGCGCAGGCATCGCCGAGGTGTGCGCCCGCGCCGGACTGGACGTCATGGTCGCCGAGACCACCGGCGAAGCTCTGGAGCTGGGTCGCACCCGTTTGACCAACTCTCTCGGCAAGGCTGCCGAGCGCGGCAAGATCACCGCCGAGGAGCGCGACGCGACGCTCGACCGGCTCAGCTTCACCACCGACCTCGGAGAGTTCGCCGACCGCGATCTCGTCATCGAGGCCGTCGTGGAGAACGAGCAGGTCAAGACCGAGATCTTCCAGGTCCTCGACCAGGTGATCACCCGGCCGGACGCCATCTTGGCGTCCAACACCTCGTCGATCCCGCTGGTGAAGCTGGCGGTCGCCACCTCCCGGCCCGACCAGGTCATCGGGATCCACTTCTTCAACCCGGCACCGGTGCAGAAGCTCGTCGAGCTGATCCCCGCGCTGACCACCGGCGAGGAGACCATCAAGCGGGCCGAGGCCCTGGTGCAGGACGTGCTGGACAAGCATGCGATCCGCGCCCAGGACCGCTCGGGCTTCGTCGTCAACGCCCTGCTCATCCCGTATCTGCTCTCCGCGATCCGGATGTTCGAGTCGGGCATCGCCAGCCGCGAGGACATCGACAACGGCATGGAGATGGGCTGCGCCCACCCGATGGGCCCGCTCAAGCTGACCGACCTGATCGGCCTGGACACCGTCGCCTCGGTCGCCGAGTCGATGTACCACGAGTACAAGGAGCCCCTGTACGCCGCTCCCCCGCTGCTCGCCCGGATGGTCGACGCGGGCCGGCTGGGCCGTAAGTCCGGGTCGGGCTTCTACTCGTACTGAGTCCGGGGCGGTCCGCCCGCCGCTCGGGGGAAAACCGGCGGGCGGACCCCGGGCCGGCGGGCGCCCGTCCGCCGGCGTCGGCCCCCGTGGCACTTCCGAGTCAACTCCCGCGCGGGCGCGTACGGGAGCGTGTGAAGCGCCCCGTTCGGAGTGCGCTCTTCACACCCCGTACGAACGACCGCCCGCCGTCACCCCCCGTCACTTCACACGGGGTGTGCGCCGCAGACCCGCATATCCCCACCGCACACGCTCCCGTCCCTCGCCGCAGCGCAGTTGACTGATGCCCGTACGGACCACGACGTCACTGACTGAAGGAATGAGGAGCGGACCGTGACCGCCCACCCCGAACCCGATCTGGTCACCGCCGACTTAGCGGAGCTGAGACGTCTCCTGGACGTCCGCACCGCCCGGGTCGACGGCCAACTCGCGCTGCTCACCCAGCGCTCCGAGCAGAAGGAGCGTGACGCGGACGAACTACAGGCCCGCGTCACACGGCTGGAGAGCACCCGCTGGCCACTGCCGTCCCTCGCCGCACTCACGGGGCTCGCGGCGCTGGTGGTGGCACTGTGGCAGGCCATGGGCCGGTGACCGCAGGCCGCGGTCACCGGCCGGATCCGGTCAGCCCAGCCGGAGGTGATGCAGCATCAGCAACCCGGCCGCCATATTGGCGGCCGGCACCTCCCCTCGCGCCACCATGTCGGGCACCAGCTTCAGTGACACCCACTCCCGTCGCTCGGATTCGAAGCCGTCCTGGGGCGGGCCGGTGTACTCGCCCTCCTCGGACCAGTAGAGGTGATGCCGGGCATCGGTGAGGCCGTTGGAGGGCTCCACCGTCAGGAGATGGTGGAGGGGCCCCGGGCGCCACCCGGTCTCCTCCTCCAGCTCCCGGGCGGCCGCCGCCGCGATGTCCTCGCCGTCCTCGACGACACCGGCGGCCAGCTCCCAGCCCCAGGTGTCGGTGATGAACCGGTGCCGCCACAACAGCAGCACCTCGTTGGCCTCATTGACCACTGTGGCCACGGCGACGGGACGCATCCGGATCAGATAGTGATCCAGGTGACGGCCGTCGGGCAGTTCCACATCGGCCAGATTGACCCGGAACCAGGGATTCGCATAGACGGGCTTTTCGCTGAGATTGTTCCAACGCACGTAACTGCCACCTTCCGCTGAGGAGCCGGCAAGGTGACACGAGCCCGGTCAGAGGGGAACGCGCAGCACCTCGTCGATGAGATCGGCAGCCTCGTCCGTCGCGGAGCTCCCGGTCTCCGCCAGATGCTCGCGCACCGCCCGCAGCCGGTCCCGCAGCCGTTGCGACTCCATGCCGCGAGCCTGCTCCGTCATCTGCGCGGCATTGGCCACGGCCCGGTCCGCATCGCCTTGGCGCAGCTCGATATGGGTGAGCATGGCCAGCCGGTGGACCCGGCCGCGGTCGTGTGCGGGGGTGTCGACGGCGGCATCCGCCTGCTCCCTGGCGGCCCGCAGGTCACCGAGGCTGAGCAGCGCCTCCGCCACTTGTACGTTCACCAGGCCGGGCTGGACATAGCCCGTCTCGGCGGGCTCCAGGCCGGGCCGGATGCGCTCCGCGGCCGCCTCCGCGCGCCGGATGCACGACAGCGCGCCCGCGCCGTCGCCGAGCCGGGCGTAGGACTTGGCCTGCATCGCGTAGAGGTCCGCGGAGAGCGCCGGGGTGATCTGCGGGCCCGCGGCCCGCAGCGCCGCCTCCGCGAAGGCGACGGCCTGGCGGTATTCCCGTACGAAGAGGGACTGGTTGACCAGCAGCGCGATGACATACGCGCCCAGGCCGCGGTCCCCGCTGGCCTTGGCCAGCCGTAACGCCTGGTGTAAATAGCGCTGGGCCAGCCCGAGAGAGTCCGAGTCGTACGCGCAGATGCCCGCGACCGCGACCAGCCCGCCGGTCGCCCGGTGGAGCTGACGTCCCGTCGCATCGCTGTAGCTGCCCCGCAGCAGCGGCGCCGCCTCGGCGTTGAGGAATCCCACGATGCGTGCTCTGGTAGCGACACCACCCGCCTTCCGGTACATCGTCTCGTAGTGCGTCCGCGCGGCGCGCAGCATCTCGATGTCGGCCATACCGACCCGGGTCAGCCCGTCGCGCGACACATCGGAGTCCTCGGGCGGGTTCTCCCACTCCCATACGGGGATGACCGCCGAGGTTCCGGTGAGCGCCGGGGCGTCGAGGAGATGCGGCCGCTGCTGCTCATCGGACCGCCACAGCGCGGTGGCCCGTTCGACGAAACCGGAGAGCGGGGTGCCGGAGGCACGCGCCGAGCCCGGACCGCTGAAGCCGATGTCGTCGAGCCCGACCGGCCGGTGCAGCCGTTCGCCGAGGATCTCGCAGATCAGATCGGGCACCTGCCCACGCGGCCGCTGCCCCTTCAACCACCGGGCCACCGCCGTGTGTTCGTAGCGCAGCGCCAGACCGCGACACCTGCCGAGCTGGTTGATGCGCGCGGCGAGCCCGGCATGCGAGATACCGGCCTCGTCGAGGATCGCGTCCAGCAGGGTGTTGGGCTCCATACCGGCCTCCCGGTGAGCCGGGCCCGCCCGCGGGCCCTCGGCTCATGGCCTCGTCGACTCCACGACTCCGTGAGTCGAGCGTAGTCAACCGCCCCTCACACGGGGTGTGAAGGGCGTCGGCGGCTCAACGCGGCGCGCAGCCCCGCACCATGTACGCGATGACCGCATCGAGGCCGGACCCCACCTGTTCGGCGGAGAGCACACCGCTCACCGCGAAGCTGGCGAATCCGTGCAGGGTGGTGAACACCGGCATCGCGATGTCGTCGACGGGCCCCTCCCGCACCTCACCGCTGCGCTGTCCCTCCGCGACCAGCTCCACCGCCATCGCCCCCAGCCGCTGAGCGGCCGTGATCAGCGCTTCGGACGCCGCCGGGTCGTGCTTGACCGTGTACATGAGGTCGAGCAGCTCGGCATTGGCGAGGGCGAAGTCCACATAGGCGCGGACGAGCCTGCCGAGCCGGTCGGCGAAGGTCTCGCCCGCCGCCCGGGACGCCGCCAGCGCCTCGTCCAGCCGCTCGAATCCGGCCAGCGCCAGCGCGTCGAGCAGCGCCTGCTTGTCCTTGAAGTGCCGGCTCGGCGCGGCATGACTGACACCGAGGTCGCGGGCCAGCTCCCGCAGGGACAGTGCGCCGGGCCCCTTCTCGCGGAGCGTCTGCTCGGCGCGGGTGAGCAGCGCGGCGCGCAGGTCTCCGTGGTGGTAACGACGAGTCTGCATGTCCGCCATCCTATCCCCCATGTATTCACTGGCTACATTGTTGGCATTGACATCATTGTTGGCGTTGCCTACATTGATGCCCATGACTCACACCCCGAAATGGAACGCCACCGACATTCCCGACCAGACCGGCCGCACCGCCGTGGTGACCGGCGCCAACAGCGGACTCGGCATCGCCACCGTCGACGCCCTCGCCCGAGCGGGTGCCCATGTCGTCCTCGCCGTTCGCGACACCGCACGCGGCGAGGCCGCCGCCGACACCGTGCGCGGCGCCCGGGGCAGCGTCGAGGTCCGCCGCCTCGACCTGGCCGACCTCGCCTCCGTACGCGAGTTCGCCGCCGCCTGGCACGGTCCGGTCGATCTGCTGATCAACAACGCCGGCGTCATGAACATCCCGGAGTCCCGGACCAAGGACGGCTTCGAGATGCAGCTCGGCACCAACCACCTCGGTCACTTCGCGCTGACCAACCTGCTGCTGCCGCACGTCACCGACCGCGTGGTGACCGTGTCCTCCGGCGCCCACCGGATGCCCGGCAACCGCATCCACTTCGACAACCTGAACCTGACCGGCGCCTACCGCCCCGTCACCGCCTACAGCCAGTCCAAGCTGGCCAACCTGCTGTTCACCCTGGAGCTTCAGCGCCGTCTCGCCGCCGCGGGATCGCCGGTGCGCGCCCTCGCCGCACACCCGGGCTGGGCCGCCACCAACCTCCAGGGCGCCGATGTCAGCGTGCTGCGGCGTGCGGTGATGCAGGTGGGCAACCGCGTGGTCGCACAGGACAACAAGGCCGGTGCGCTGCCCACGCTCTACGCCGCCACCCAGGACCTGCCCGGCGCCTCCTACCTCGGCCCGGACGGCCTCGGCGAGATGCGCGGCGCACCGACGATGGTCGGCAGGACGGCCGCTGCCAGCGACCCGGAGAGCGCCCGGCGCCTGTGGCAGGCGTCCGAGGATCTGACCGGCGTCGCCTTCCCCTCCCCGGTCGGCCGGGAGGTCACCGCGGAAGGCGCTCCCCAGTAGGCGGGGTGCCGGCCGACGACGCCGGCACCCGCACCCGGTCATTGCTCAGCATCAGCAGCGCCACATCGTCCGTCAGCCGCCCGCCCGCATGCCGCAGCAGCGCCTTCCGCACCGCACCGACCACGCCGGACGGCGAGGGACCGCACGGTGCCGCGGCCGCCACGACGCTGCTGCGCAGTTCCTGCGCCAACGGAAAGAACTCCCCCGCCGCATCCCGCGCGTCGGCCGCCCCGTCGGTGTGCAGGAACAGCCCCTCCCCGGGCCGCAGCCGCCCGCACCGCACCGCGGACAGCTCCTGCGGTAACGGGAACAGCCCCAACGGCGGCATCGGCTCGGCCGCGGCGACCGGTGCGACCGCCCGGCAGGCGACCCGGTACGGCCACGGATGCCCGCAGTTCAGCGCCGTGACGGACCCGTCCTGCGCCACCTCCAGGAGCAGCAGCGTCACAAACTCCTCCGCGAGCACACTCACCGGCTCCCCGGCACCGGCCACCGGACCCCCGGCAAGCGCCCTCTCCCGCAGATGCCGCTGGTGCGACCGCTCCAACCGGCGCAGCACCGCGCCCAGTTCGGGCTCGTCGTGCACCACTTCGCGAAAGCTGCCGAGCATCGCCGCCACCGTGCCTATGGCCTCCAGGCCGTGCCCGCGCACGTCCCCGATCACCGCCCGCACCCCGTGCCGGGTCCCCACGACCTCGTAGAGATCCCCGCCGACCATGGCACCCTCACTCGCGGAGAGATGGTCGGCCGCCAGCAGCACCCCGTCGATCCGCCGGGGCAACGGCCGCAGCACCACCCGCTGGGCGGCGACGGCCACCTCCCGGGTGCGCTCCAACTCCCGTACCAGCCGCAGCCGCCGCCCCGCCGTCAGATAGCTGGCACCGATCACCGCGAGGGTCGCACCGCAGGTCATGAGGCGCGTGCCGGCCCCGGCACCGGGCTCCACCTCGCCGAACGGCACCAGCGCCAGCAGCGCGCACAGCCCGCCGAGCAGCACACACTGGCGGCGGCCGGTGCCCGCGCAGGCGATGGCCGGTGCTGCGGAGAGCAGCTGCAACAGCCGGCCGCTGGTCGGATGGCACAGCTCCCAGGCCACCACCCCGAGCACCCAGAGGCCGGGCAGGACGAAGACGAAGGCGCGCCGCGCGGTTTCCGCTCCGGCGCGTGCTCCGCCCCTCGCCCGGGTTCGGATCATGCCGATGGTCCCCCTAGCAGGCGTTGAGCGGATCGGTCGGGCCCGCTGCCGCGCCTCGCGCAGCCCGCCACGACCGGGTCGATTCTTGCGACGTTCCGTATCCGTCCGACGACGATCCGTACACCATCACCCGATTGAGTGATGGTGTACGGATCTGATCGTCTCCCTGGGACCGACGGGCACGCCCCCATCCGCCACGGACGGGCTCAGGGCACCCGGCACGCCCCACCGCACCCTCCCGCCGCACAGCGGGAAAAGGGTGAGGGCCCGGACGGTCTCACCGTCCGGGCCCTCACCCCTCGATCACGCCATGGCGGGCCGTGTTCAGCCGCGCTGCACCGCCGCCGTCCGCTCGACGGCCGCCGCGACCGCCGCGTCACGCGCCGCCGAGGCCTCCTCGGCGGTCAGCGTCCGGTCGGCTGCACGGAAGCGCAGCGCATACGCCAGCGACTTCTTGCCGGCGCCGATCTGCTCACCGGTGAAGACGTCGAACAGCCGCAGCGACTCCAGCAGTTCCCCCGCACCGTCGCGCAGCGCGCCCTCGA
Organism: Streptomyces sp. NRRL S-1813; assembly: GCF_000719605.1. Classification (NCBI taxonomy): domain Bacteria; kingdom Bacillati; phylum Actinomycetota; class Actinomycetes; order Kitasatosporales; family Streptomycetaceae; genus Streptomyces; species Streptomyces sp. NRRL S-1813. The sequence continues at coordinate 63,267 of NZ_JOHB01000012.1, read as the reverse complement.
CCTCGGCAGCCGGGACGGAGTCGTCGACCACGAGGGCGACGTCCTGGGTCGCGACCGGGAAGGCCGAGATCTTCGGGGCCCGCAGCGGTCCGGTGCCGGCCTGCTCCAGCCGGTCCAGGTCGATCTCCATCGCGCAGGTGCGCTCGGGCAGGGCGAGTGCCTTGATGACGCGCGGGTGCAGCTCACCGGCGTTGCCAACGAGGATCTCCTCACCGTCGGCGACGGCGAGCAGCGCCGCACAGCGGCCCGGGTGGAAGGGCGCGTGCTGGTCCTGACGGACGATCAGCTCGACGCCCGCCTCACGCGCGACCTTACGGCCCGCCTCGATGGCGTCCGCCCAGACCGCGGGGCGTGCGCCGCCCCACCAGCCGTCCTGCTCACGGTCCCCGGCGAGCACCACGGCGGCACGCCGCGGCTGCTGCGGCAGCGAGGCGTCCAGCGAGGCGATCTCGTCGTCGGTCGGCCGGCGGTCGACGACCAGCCGGCTGGCCGGCTGCTCGTCACCGGTCGCCCGGAAGACCGGTCCGGTCTCGAAGAGCGCCAGATCGTGCGTGCCGCGGCCGTAGTTGCGGCGCAGCGCGTTCAGCAGCCCCGGGATCAGCGTCGTACGGAGGTCGGGCTCCTCGTCGGAGAGCGGGTTGACGAGGGTGACGGCCGCGCGGCGCGGGTCGTCGGACTCGATGCCGAGCTGGTCGAGCACGTGCGAGCCGGTGAACGGGTAGTTCAGCACCTCGACATAGCCCGCGCCGGCCAGCACCCGGCCGACCCTGCGGTGCAGCCGCTGACGCTCGGTCAGCCCACGGCCGGCCGGCGGCTTCGGGAGGGTGGAGGGCAGGTTCTCGTAGCCCTCCAGCCGGATGACCTCTTCGGCCAGGTCGTTCGGCTCGCTGAGATCCGGCCGCCAGGACGGCACGGTCACGACCAGCTCGTCCTGGCCGTAGGCGTCGCAGCCGACCTGCTGGAGGCGGCGGACGACGGTCTCCCGGCCGTAGGCGACGCCGGCGACCTTGTCCGGGTGGTCGGCGGAGAGGGTGATCGTGCGCGGCCCGCTGGGCGTGACGACCTCGGTGACGCCGTCCTCGGCGGTGCCGCCCGCGAGCAGCACCAGCAGGTCGACGGTGCGCTGCGCCGCGGCGGACGCGGCCTCCGGGTCCACCCCGCGCTCGAAGCGCTTGGCGGCCTCCGAGGACAGCTTGTGCCGGCGGGCCGTACGGGCGATGGAGAGCGCGTCGAAGTGCGCGGCCTCGATCACGACGTCGGTGGTGCCGCGCTGCTCGCCGGTCCCGGGGTCGGTGACCCCGCCCGCGATCTCGGTGTTGGCGCCGCCCATGACACCCGCGAGGCCGATGGGACCGCGGTTGTCGGTGATGACCAGGTCCGCGGCGTCCAGCACCCGCTTGGTGCCGTCCAGGGTGGTCAGCTTCTCACCGGGGGCCGCCCGCCGGACGCCGATCGGACCGTCCACGCTGGTGCGGTCGTAGGCGTGCAGCGGCTGGCCGAGCTCCAGCATCACGTAGTTGGTGATGTCGACGGCCAGCGAGACCGGACGCATCCCGGCCTTCTGGAGCCGGCGCTGCATCCACAGCGGGGTGCGCGCGCCGGGCTCCAGACCGGTGACCGTACGGGCGGTGAAGCGGTCGCAGCCCAACGGGTCGGAGACCTGGACGGGGTAGCCGGCGGAGTTCGGCGGCGGCACGTCCAGCAGCGCCGGGTCGCGCAGCGGCAGGCCGTAGGCGGTCGCGGTCTCACGGGCGACACCGCGCATCGACAGACAGTAGCCGCGGTCCGGGGTGACGGCGATGTCCAGCACCTCGTCGACGAGCTCCAGCAGCTCGATCGCGTCGGTGCCGATCTCGTACTCGGGCGGCAGCACGATGATGCCGTGCGTGCCGTCGTCGCCCATGCCCAGCTCGTCGCCGGAGCAGATCATGCCGTGCGAGGTCTTGCCGTACGTCTTGCGCGCGGCGATCTTGAAATCGCCGGGCAGCACGGCGCCGGGGAGGACGACCACGACCTTGTCGCCGACGGCGAAGTTCCGCGCGCCACAGACGATTTCCTGCGGCTCGCCCGTGCCGTTGGCCTGGCCGACGTCCACCGTGCAGAAGCGGATCGGCTTCTTGAAGCCCTCCAGCTCCTCGATGGTCAGCACCTGACCGACGACGAGCGGGCCCTTGAGGCCCTCGCCGAGGCGCTCGACGGTCTCGACCTCCAGGCCGACGGCAATGAGCTTGGCCTGTACGTCACGGCCGGTCTCCGTCGCCGGCAGGTCGACGTACTCCCGCAGCCAAGAAAGCGGGACCCGCATCAGATCTCCATCCCGAACGGCCGGGTGAACCGGACGTCGCCCTCGAACATGTCGCGCATGTCTTCCACGTTGTGCCGGAACATCAGCATCCGGTCGATGCCGAACCCGAAGGCGAAGCCGCTGTACTTCTCCGGGTCGACGCCGCAGGCCACGAGCACCTTGGGGTTGACCATTCCGCAGCCGCCGAGCTCGATCCAGCCCTCGCTGGAGCAGGTGCGGCAGGGACGGTCGGGGTTGCCCACGGACTCGCCACGGCAGACGTAGCAGACCATGTCCATCTCGGCGGACGGCTCGGTGAACGGGAAGTAGTTCGGCCGCAGCCGGGTCTTCATGTCCGGGCCGAACAGCGCCCGGACCATGTGGTCGAGGGTGCCCTTGAGGTCGGCCATGGTCAGGCCCTCGTCGACGGCGAGCAGCTCGATCTGGTGGAAGACCGGGGAGTGCGTGGCGTCCAGCTCGTCGGTGCGGTAGACCCGCCCCGGGCAGACGACATAGACCGGCGGCTCGCGGTCGACGAGCGTACGGGCCTGGACCGGCGAGGTGTGGGTGCGCAGCACGACACCGGACTCATCGCCCTCGGTGCCTCCCCCAGACTCCGTCTGGGAGGTGCCCCCACCCTGGACGAAGAAGGTGTCCTGCATCTGGCGCGCCGGGTGGTCGGGCACGAAGTTGAGGGCGTCGAAGTTGAACCACTCCGCCTCGACCTCGGGGCCCTCGGCGATCTCGTAGCCCATGGCCACGAAGACGTCCGCGACCCGCTCCATGAACGTGGTGAGCGGGTGCCGGGCGCCGGCCGGGGTCCGGTCGTAGGGCAGCGTGACATCCACCGCCTCCTCGACCAGCACACGGGCGTCGCGCTCCGCCTCCAGCTCCTCCTGGCGGGCCTTGAGCGCCTGGTTCACCCGGCCACGGGCCTGGCCGACGCGCTTGCCGGCGTCCGCCTTGGCGTGCGGGGGCAGGGCGCCGATCTCACGGTTGGCGAGCGCGAGCGGCGAGCGGTCGCCGGTGTGCGCGACCTTCACCTCACGCAGCTCCTCGAGATCGGCCGCGGCGGCGATGGCGGCCAGCGCCTCGTCCAGCCGTGCGGCGATCTCTTCCGGTTTCAGGGCTTCGACCTCGACAGGGTCGTACGACTTATTGGGTGCGGACATCTCTTCCCGTGCTTCCGGTGGACTGGCTTGGCTTGGCTCGCGTCGCCTCGGCTCCTCGATCACAAAGGTCGGATGCCGAGCCCGCGCTGTGCCCGCGATGCCTGTGCGCCAAAGGTGCCAAAGGTCAAGTCTAAGGGGGACGGGCCGCGCGGCCGGTCCGCGCCCCCGCGGGGCGCCCGCCGCTTCCTCTTCAGGCCATGAAGGCCGGGGCCGCGACGGGCAGGCTAAATCGGAACTGCGCGCCGCCGGCCGGCGCCCGGCCGACCGTGATCGTCCCGCCGTGGGCCTCGACGATGCCCTTGACGATGTAGAGGCCCAGGCCCGTGCCGCCGCGCTTGCTGCCCCGCCAGAAGCGGGTGAACACGCGGCTCATCGATTCCTCCGGGATGCCGGGGCCCTCGTCGCTCACGGTGACGCTCGTCCCCTCCGTGCTGGTCGCATCCGATACCGGTCCGACCTCGATCGTGACGGTTCCCTCGCCGTGGCGCACCGCATTTTCCAGCAGGTTGCCCAGTACCTGGTCGACCTTGTCCGGGTCCGCCCACAGATCGGGCAGCGGTTCCAGCATCCGGATCAGGAAGCGGTCCGGGTGCTGGCCGGCGGTGGTCTGCGCCTGGACGTGCCGGCGGACCGCGGCGCTCATGTCGACCCGCTGCCGGCGCACCTCCAGACGGCCGGAGTCGATCCGGGAGATGTCCAGCAGCTCGGCGATCAGCCGGGTGACACGGTTGGCGTCGGCGTCCACCGTCTCCAGCATCAGCCGCTTCTGGTCGTCGGTGAAGCGTTCCCACTTCTGGAGGAGGGTGGCGGTGAAGCCCTTGACGGAGGTCAGCGGCGAGCGCAGCTCATGGGCGACGGTGGCGATCAGCTCGGCGTGGCTGAGCTCCGTGCGGCGCCGGGCCTCGGTGCCGCGCAGCGCGATCACCAGCCGCTGGACAGGACCCGTCGGCCGGCTGCGGACATAGCGGGCGGAGACCAGCACCTCGCGGCCGCCGAGCAGCAGATTGCGCTCGGGCTGGCCGCGGCGGATGGCGAGCCCGCCGTAGGGGTCGGTGAGCCGCCACCAGCGGCGGCCCTCGATGTCCTGGAGCGGCAGGGCGTGTTCGAGGGAGCGGCCGAGCGCATGCTCGGGGGTGATGTCGGTGATCCTGGCCGCCGCGGCGTTGAAACAGATCACCCGGCCGGTCTCGTCGGCGACGACCAGACCGTCGGGCAGGTCGTCGGGATCCAGTCCGAGACCGGTCCCCAGGATGTCCGGTGCCGCGGCAGCCGTGGGCGACGGCCCGCGTGCCGGTCCGCCGGACGGGCTGCTGTCAGCGGTGGCTGCGGTGCCGGAAGTCCTCACACTCATCCCCGTTACCCCCTTCCGGGCCCCCGAGCACGCAAGCCTACTAGCTCGGATCGGAAGTGCCGCGGAGTTCCCCGGTACGCCCCTCAGGCGGGTGACACCGCGCGGCATCCGCCGGGGCTGCGCTGGGCGCGGGCGGAGGCGTAGAGGCAGACCGCGGCGGCCGTCGCGAGGTTGAGGCTCTCGGCCCTGCCGTGGATGGGGACCCGTACGACCGCGTCCGCCAGCGCCCGGGTCTCCTCCGGCAGGCCCCAGGCCTCGTTGCCGAAGACCCAGGCGGTGGGCCCGCCCATGGAGCCGGTGTCCAGCTCGGCGTCCAGGTCACGGTCGCCCGCACCGTCGGCGGCGAGGATCCGTACGCCGGCGGCCTGGAGTCCGCCCACCACCCGCTCGACCGGTACGCCCACCGCGACCGGGAGGTGGAAGAGCGAACCGACCGAGGCCCGTACGGACTTGGGGTTGTAGAGGTCCACGGAGGCGTCGGTCAGCACGACGGCGTCCGCGCCCGCGGCGTCCGCGCAGCGCAGCACCGTGCCGGCGTTGCCGGGGTCACGGACGTTGGCGAGCACCGCGACCAGCTGCGGGCGGGCGGCGAGGATCTCCTCGAACGGCGAGTCGAGGAACTCACAGACGCCGAGGAGGCCCTGCGGGGTGACGGTCTGGGAGATGTCGGCGATGGTCCGGTCGTCGGCGAAGTGCACCCGCACCCCGGCCGCGCGGGCCGCCTCGACGATCTCGGTGTGCCGCTCGGCGGCCTCGACGGTGGCGAACAGCTCGATGAGCGTGGGAGCGCTGCCCGTGCGGTGCGCGATGGCCTCCCGTACGGCCTGCGGGCCCTCGGCGATGAACCGGCGCTCCTTGCCGCGGAAGGCGCGGCGGGCCAGCCGCCGGGCGGCGGTGACGCGCGGGGAACGCGGGGAGATCAGCTCGGGGGTGCCCATGGGCGGCGGCTCGCTTCTTTGGTTCGGTGCGTGGGGGCCGGTCCGTCCGAAGAGACCTGGCCCGGTCCGGAAAAGCAGCGGACCCGCAGGCCGGGGCCTGCGGGTCTGCATCACAACGTCGTCAGGCTGAGGTTCAGGCAGCCTTCGGGGCGTTGACGTCACTCGGAAGCGCCTTCTGGGCAACCTCGACGAGCGCGGCGAACGCGTTGGCGTCCGTCACCGCGAGGTCGGCCAGGATCTTGCGGTCCACCTCGATGTTGGCGGCCTTCAGACCCTGGATGAAGCGGTTGTACGTCATGCCGTTGGCGCGGGCAGCGGCGTTGATGCGCTGGATCCACAGCTGACGGAAGTCGCCCTTGCGCTTCTTGCGGTCGTTGTAGTTGTAGACGAGGGAGTGGGTGACCTGCTCCTTCGCCTTGCGGTACAGGCGGGAGCGCTGGCCACGGTAGCCGCTGGCCTGCTCGAGGATCGCCCGGCGCTTCTTGTGGGCGTTGACTGCCCGCTTGACGCGTGCCACTTGTTAACTCCTTGTAGCGGGGCCGTGGTTGTCGTCACACGGCCCGAATCGATTGAGTCCCGGTCCGAGTCGCGCGCCCCCTCCAGTCAATGGGGCGCGGCGGCTCACTTGCCGAGAAGCTTCTTGATCTTCGCGGCGTCGCCCGGGGCCATCTCGGCGTTGCCGGTGAGGCGACGCGTCACGCGGGACGACTTGTGCTCGAGCAGGTGGCGCTTGCCGGCGCGCTCGCGGAGCACCTTGCCGGAGCCGGTGATCTTGAAGCGCTTGCTGGCACCGCTGTGCGTCTTGTTCTTCGGCATGCGCCGTTCTCTCCTCGTCAGTGGCGCTCCCGCAGGCAGGAATCCGGCAAGCGGGAGCGTCAGATGTATCGGTTAGGTGTCCGCGGCGCGGTGCCCCGGACGGACTCCGGGGCGCACGCCTCGGGGATCACGCCTGGGCGTGCTCCTCGGTGGGCTCCTCGGCAGGCTCCTCGGTGGGCTCCTCCACGGACTCGTCCGCGGGAACTCCACCCTGGCGCTCCGCCTTGCGGGCGGCCTGCGCCTCGCGGGCTTCGGCCATCGCCTCGGTCTTCTTCTTGTGCGGACCGAGGACCATGATCATGTTTCGGCCGTCCTGCTTCGGATTCGACTCGATGAAGCCGAGGTCCTCCACGTCGGACGCGAGCCGCTGAAGCAGCCGGAAGCCCAGCTCGGGGCGGGACTGCTCGCGACCACGGAACATGATCGTGATCTTGACCTTGTCACCCTGCTTGAGGAACCGGACGACGTGACCCTTTTTGGTGTCGTAGTCGTGCGGGTCGATCTTCGGCCGGAGCTTCATCTCCTTGATGACCGTGTGCGCCTGGTTCTTGCGCGCCTCACGGGCCTTCATGGCCGACTCGTACTTGAACTTCCCGTAGTCCATGAGCTTGCAGACGGGCGGGCGAGCGTTCGCCGCCACCTCGACCAGGTCGAGGTCGTACTCCTGAGCAAGCTCAAGGGCCTTGGCAAGCGGAACAATCCCGACCTGCTCGCCGCTGGGACCGACAAGTCGCACTTCGGGAACGCGAATCCGGTCGTTGATGCGGGGCTCGGCGCTGATGGATCCTCCTCGGTAGCACCACGCGACGGCCTGGCGGACTGCCGCGTAACGTCTTTTCGGTGTGACCAACCGCGCAGGTACATGAAAAATGCCCCGGACGGGACACAGGCGGGGCTCCACATAGATCTGGAGCACCGTCGCGAAGTCTCCGCGGGGCGCAGCCGGACCGTTGACCCGCCAACCCTGAGGTCGGTCGGGTGGGAGATCGGAGCCTCCACTTGTGGGCCGGTCACATGCGTGTCCGGCCGGTCGGAGTACCAGAATACACGAGTCAAGAGGTGGCACCCACTCGTGTGCGGACGCGGCCGCGTCCCGGCGTCCGGGATGACACTCCCGGACGCGGGGTCCGGGCGTGGTGCCCATAGGCTGGAGCCGTCCCCTCAGCAGGAAGAAGCCCGAAGACATGAGCGACCAGACACCGCAGCAGCCCGACGCGCCGAACGCGGCGAACCCTGACTTCGACGCCATGACCCGCGACATCGCCGAGGTGCCGGCGGTCGAGGTGATCACCACGGTCGCGGTGCATCTGATGAGTTCGGCGGCGGTCAACCTCGGGCTCGCCGAGGAGGGCGCGGCGCACAAGGACCTCGACGAGGCGCGCAAGCTCATCCAGGCGCTGGCCGGGCTGGTCACCGCCAGCGCCACCGAGATCGGCTCGTACCACGCGGCCCCGCTCAGGGACGGTCTGAAGTCGCTCCAGCTGGCGTTCCGCGAGGCCTCGGTCGTGCCGGACGAGCCGGGTCAGGGCCCCGGGGAGAAGTACACCGGCCCCGTCTACGGCTGAGGCCGGACCGCGGCACTGCCGTCCGCAGACACAGACGACGAGCCCCGGCCCGGGAACGGCCGGGGCTCGCCGTGTGTGCGGCGCGCCTCGGGTGCGCGTCAGCCGCTTCACCCCGCGGGTTCGTGCGGCACCGCGTCGTCGGCGACGAGGACCGGCTCGTGCGGCGGGTGGGTGATCGGGTGCACCACCGCGGCGATGGCGGCGCCGATCAGGGGCGCGATGATGAACAGCCACAGCTGGGTGATGGCCGCGCCGCCCGCGAACAGCGCCGGGCCGATGGAGCGTGCCGGGTTCACCGAGGTGCCGTCCAGCGGGATGCCGATGAGGTGGACGGTGGCCAGGGCCAGGCCGATCGCCAGGCCGTTGAAGCCGATCACGGCCACCTTGTGGGTGACCGACAGCCACACGTAGACCAGCAGGAAGGTCATCACCATCTCGGCGACGAAGGCACCGCCGAGATTGAGGTGCACCGCCGAGCGGTCGCCCCAGCCGTTCGTACCGAAGGACGCATGGGTCTGGAGCCCCGGGATCTGCCGGGCCACCAGGAAGAGCAGGGCGGAGCCGACGATCGCGCCGACCACCTGGGCGATCCAGTACTCGGCGGCCGTCCGCAGCCCGATCCGGCGGGCCAGGAGCATGCCCAGCGTCACGGCGGGGTTGAGGTGGCAGCCCGAGATGGGGCCGAGGGCGTAGGCAAGCGCCACCATGGTGAAGCCGAAGGCCAGGGCGATGCCGAAGGTGCCGATGTACTCGCCCGCCAGCACTGCCGAGCCGACGGCGAAGAACACCAGGAGCAGCGTGCCGAGGAACTCGGATACGACCGCGCGGGTCAGTACCGTCGAGATCTCCTTTTTCTCCATGGGGGCTCTCCTCGCGTGGATCTTGAGCTCTCCTCGCATTGTGCGGCCCTGGAGACGAACCCGCCCGTCGGCGGCCGGGGGCCCGGCCGTCGCGCCCGGGCCCCGGCGGTGGCGCTCAGCGCCGGTAGAGCGCTTCTCCGGCCGTCGTGGCGCCGGGCGGCAGAAGGGCCAGGTCCAGGCCGCGTACGAGCCGGGCGCGCAGGACCTCGTCGGCGGCCAGTGCCCCGGCCAGCCGCTGGGCCACCTCGGCGGCCGGAGCGTCGGGGGCGAGGCGGAGGGCGAGGGTGGCGTCGGTTTCGTCGGACGGCGCGAGACGGGCGACGAGCACCCCGGGCTCGGCGTCGAGCAGGGCGCGCAGGGCGTCGGTGACGGCCGGATCGGCGAGCGGATCGGCGCTCGTACGCCCCTCGGCCAGCGCGCGCAGGGCCGGGCCGGTGAGCTGGTAGGTGACCGGGCCCGCCAGATCGACGACGACCGTGTCGGCCTTCTCGTGGGACGCGGCGAGCAGGGCCTGCTGGAGCGGGACCGCGACGGGGCGGGCGTCGGCGCGCCAGCGCTGGAGGGTCTCCATGGACGTGAAGGCCGGGAGGGCGCGACGGCCGTCCGGGGCCTGGAGGGTGGGTACGGCCATGTCGCTGGTCTTTTCGCGGCGCAGGCCGTCGGGGCCGGTCTCGACCTCACCGAGGACGGCCACCACGGGCACCAGGACGCGTGCGCCGGCCAGCGCCGACAGGAGCTGGGGCTCGGCGGCCCGGTCGGCTCCGTAAGCCGCCAGGGCCGCCGCGAGCGCGGGGTCGGCGGAGCCGTCGTCGTCGGAGAAACCGGGGTCCGGGATGTTCTTCTGCACGAGGTGAGCGTATCGGCCGGGGGTGGTGCCTTTGCCGTCCGGCCCGGTGGGATCCCCGGCCGGTGGGCGGCCCGGTCAGTGGCGGGTGGGGCGGCCGCGCCAGAGGACGACGGCGGCCGCGACGAGGGCCAGGCCGGCGGCACCGGCGGTCCAGGGCAGCCAGTTGGTGGGGGTGTCGTCGGCGTCGGCGGTGGGGCCGGGGCCGAAGTAGCGGGTGGTGTAGCCGGCAGGGGCCGGCTTCTGCGGGGTGGGCTTGAGGTCTGCCGCGGCCTTGAGGGCGGCGGCGGGGTCGATCAGGCCGGCGCCGTAGTCGTCGTCGCGGCCGCCGTCGGGGCTGTCCTGGGCGGTCGAAGTGAGCAGCCGGCGGACCTGGGCCGGGCTCAGGTCGGGGTGTGCGGAGCGGATCAGGGCGATGGCGCCGGAGACGAAGGCGGCGGCGGGGCTGGTGCCCCAGCCCGAGAGGTAGCCGTCGTCGGTGTCGGCCATGACGATGTCGAAGCCGGGGGCGCTGACCGTGGCGTACCAGTGGCGGGTGGAAAAGCGGGCGCGGCCGCCCAGGTGGGTGACGGCGGTGGCCGCGATGACGCCCGGGTAGGCGGCCGGGTAGGAGACGTGGTTGCCCTTCTGGCCGCCGTTGCCGGCGGAGGCGACGACGGGGATGCCCTTGCCGAGGGCGTATTGGATGGCGGCGTCCTCGCGCGGCTCGGGGTGTGCGGATTCGCTGTCGTCGCCCAGCGACATGTTGATCACGTCGGCGCCGTGGTCGGCGGCCCAGCGGATGCCGTCGGCGAGTGCGCCCGCCTTCTCGGAGCGGGCCCGCTCGCGCTGGGGGTCGCTGTCTTCGAGGATCACCCGGACCGGGAGGATCCTGGCGGCCGGGGCGAGCCCGAGCACTCCGTCCTCGCGGCCGGCACCATGGCCGTGACCTGCGATGATGCTGGCCATTCCGGTTCCGTGCCGGGCCCATGCGGCGTCTCCGGACCCGGCACCGAAGCCGACCAGGTCCTGCTCGGGCAGCACTTGGCCGGCGAGGTCGGGGTGGTTGGCGTCCACACCGGTGTCCAGGACCGCGACGGTGATGCCCTCGCCCTTGGTGGTGCGCCAGGCCTGCTGGGCGTGGACGGCCTGGAGGGCCCACTCCTGGGCGCGGAGGGCGTCGGCCTGCGCAGGTACGGCGGGCAGTACGGCGAGTGCCGCGGAGGCCAGTGCGAGCGCGGTGCCGCGCAGCACGGTCTTCGTCATGACGAGGCCTCCGTTGTCTGCGTGGGGCTGCCGGCCGCCTTGCGGAAATCCGCCTCGATACGGTCCGCCAGGTCCTTCGCGTCGTGTCCCAGGCCGGATTCGGCGGGGGCGGTGGTGGCGCCGGGCCGGGTCGCGGCCTCGGCCGGCTGCGGATCGGTGAACGTGCGGCCGTCGGCGAAGCCGGAGACGGCGAAGACGACGGCCGGGAGGTCGGTGAGCACCCGGACGGTCCAGCTGGCCCGCTGGCCGCGCCCGAAGTCCGCCGCCACGGTGCCCTTGGCGGCGTAGGGCAGCGGCATCAGGTCGGTGCGGATGCCCAGATTCTTGGTGCTGAAGCGGGTGTTGAGGGCCATCATCCCGGCCTGGTCGGCCTTGGTGATCTGCGCACCGACCGTGATGAAGCCGCTGCGGGTGGCGTCGACGTAGGTGGCGCGCAGCAGTCGGACGCAGCCGGCCGGGGCGAGTGCGGTGGCGAGCTTCGGGTCGAAGGCGCCCTTGCAGGCGCTGTCGGGGGCGACCGCGATCCGGGTCCAGGTCCGGTCGGCGCCGCCGGGGCCGACGCCCAGGCCGTTGACGGTGCGCGGGAAGAGGGTGTCGACCGGAGTGTTGCGCCAGACGTCATGGCCCTTGGTGAAAGCGGCCTCGGCGTCGGGTGGGGCGCCGGCGGCCTTCTCGGTGAGCCAACCCCCGGCCGCGGCACCGCCGATGAGGCCGATGCCGAGGACCAGGCAGGCCGCGGCGGCGAGCACCCGGGCGCCGGGGCGGCGGGAGGGGGCAGCCGGTACGCCGGTGGCGGGACCGACTCCCTGGGGAGGAAGGGGGGTTCGGGGCCAGGGCACCTGCGACGGGCGCTCGGCCGCGGGCCCCGGCGGCCGGCTGCCGGGCGCGGCCGGTGAGGTGGCGGAGGCGGGCTCACGGGTGCCCTGACCGGCGCCGCGTTCACCGGGGCCGGTCCACAGTTCCTGGCTGTTGGCCAGATGGAAGGCGGCGGTGTCGCGGAAGGCGGCGGGGCGGGCGGTGGGCGGCGGCGGGGTGCCGGGCGCGCGGTCCGGGCGGGGCGGCGGCCGGTCACCGGCGGAGGGCTGCTGCACACGGGGCGGGGCGGCGGGACGCGGCGGGACCGGGGGTGCGGTGGGGCCGGACGGGGCGGCCGGTGCGGACGAGGGCGCGGGCGGCACCCGGCGCAGCACGGCCGTCTGCGGATCCTCGGCCGGCGCCGGCGCCGCGGCGGGCCGCCGGGGTGGCTGCGGGGGTATGGGTGGGATGTGTCGCGCATCGGCGAATTCAGCGTCGGTGCTCACCCGCGCTCCCCCTTGCGCCGCTGACCTCCGGGCCCGATCCGCAATCGGGGCACGGTGGTTCGTATCCGGACAACACGCCGCTGACCTGCTGGTTGCGGTGTCGAGCCACTCTAAGGGCTGGTGCCGTCGGTGCTCCAACCCTTGTCCGCTCTGTCGCAATCTCTCCCCTACCCGGGGGTTGGGGGTACCTCCCGCACCCTTCAGGTAGGGGGGAAGGTCTGGCAGGCTGCGGCCATGTCCCCGCACACAGTCGATACCTATGGCGGCAAAGCCTCCTACGACCGGGCCACCGCACACCTCGACGCGCCGCTGGCCGTCGTCGACCTGCGGGCCTTCGACGCCAACGCCGCCGATCTGGTGCGCCGCGCGAAGGGGAAGCCGGTCCGGGTGGCGAGCAAGTCGGTGCGCTGCCGGGCGCTGCTGGAGCGGGTGCTGGCGCGGGACGGCTTCGCGGGGATCATGAGCTTCACGCTCGCCGAGTCGCTGTGGCTGGCGCGCTCGGGCTTCACGGACATCCTGCTGGCCTATCCCTCGGTGGACCGGGCGGGTTTCGCCGAGCTGACCGCCGACCCGAAGCTCGCGGCCGCGGTGACGGTGATGGCCGACGATCCGGCGCAGCTGGACCTGATCGACGCGGCCAGGCCGCGCGGCGGGGCGGGCGAGGAGGTGCGGGTGTGCCTGGAACTGGACACCTCCTACCGGCTGGTGGGCGGCAAGGTGCGGGTCGGTGCCCGCCGTTCGCCGTTGCGCACGCCCGCCCAACTGGCCGCGCTGGCCCGGTCGGTGGTGCGCCGCCCCGGTTTCCGGCTGGTGGGGCTGATGGCGTACGAGGGGCATGTGGCCGGTGTGGGCGACGAGGTCGCCGGCAAGCCGGTGTTCTCGCGGGCGATCCGGGTGATGCAGGCGGCGGCGCGCAAGGAGCTGGCGCAGCGGCGCTGGGAGGCCGTACGGGCGGTGCGGGCGGTGGCGCCGCGGCTGGAGTTCGTCAACGGCGGCGGGACCGGCAGTGTGCAGCACACCGCGGCGGAGGCGGCGGTCACCGAGATCGCGGCCGGGTCGGGGCTGTATGTGCCGCGGCTGTTCGACAACTTCCGTTCGTTCAGCGGGCGTCCGGCGGCGCTGTTCGCCCAGCCCGTGGTGCGCCGTCCGGGCCCTGGAGTGGTGACGGTGCTGGGCGGCGGCTATCCGGCGTCGGGAGCGGCGGGTCCGGACCGGCTGCCGGTGCCGTATCTGCCGGCCGGGCTGCGCTACGACCCGCAGGAGGGCCCCGGCGAGGTGCAGACACCGCTGCTGGGCCCGGCCGCGGACGAGCTGCGGATCGGCGACAAGGTGTGGTTCCGGCACGCGAAGGCCGGTGAGCTGTGTGAGCGTTTCACGGAGCTGCAACTGATCGACGGGGACCGGGTGGTGGGGACGGTGCCGACGTACCGGGGCGAGGGCCACGCGTTCCTCTGAGCGTGCGTCCGCCCCGTGAACGGTCGGTGCCTGGGGCCTGTCTTCCTGCCGAGGGCCTGTCCTCGCACCCGGCCGGGTGCGAGGACAGGCCCGTACGGCGGACGGCGCGTCCGTCAGCCGTGGATGCGGTCCTGCTGGTCGGGCACGATGCTCCCGTCGGCACGGCGGACCGGGCCCAGGCTGCCGTCGGGGCGGGTGTAGCCCTCGGTGGCGCAGGGGTAGGCGCCGGACTTGCGGGGCAGCGGGTCGATGAACATCGGGTTGACCACCCAGCGGCCGTCCGCGTTGTCCAGGCCGCGGCACATCAGCTCGTTCTTGTTGCGGTTGATGGCCAGATGCGCGCCGGTGGCGTCGTTCACGAACGTCACATCGGTGTCGGCGTCACCGCCGCCGAGGGCGATGCGGTGGGCCGGGTCCTGCTTGCGCCAGGCCGCGGCGCCCTTGACCTTGAAGATCTCCTGGTTGATCCAGCAGCGCTTGCCGTCGATGTACGGGATGACTTCGCCGTGGCCGTCCTTGACGTCGCCGCAGCCGCGGATGCCGGTGGTGAACCGGCCGCCGTCGACCATGCTGCGCACGCCGATGGTGTGCGCGGCGTCCACACCGACACCGGAGGACCAGGCCTCGGCCACGGTCTCGGCGGAGGCGGAGACGATGTAGACGTCGAAGCCGGCCCGCTTCAGCGTGCGGATCAGGTCCTTCTGCTGGTCGTAGTAGCGGATGTAGCCGGCGAGCTTGTGGGTGCCGACGGTCTGCTCGGTGCCGACGGGCGCGGCGAGGTTCTCGGCGCGGGCCTTCTTGGCGTACGAGGTGAGCGTGGCGGGCCGCAGACCGGCGAACAGCTGGGGCACCCAGGCGTATTCGGGCACCGTACGGCGGTGGTTCCAGTCGCCGGCGAAGGCCTCGGCGCCGCTCATGGTCCTGGCCTCACCGCGGATCTCCATGATCTCGTCGGCGCAGGCGGTCTTCTCGGCGGTGGGCAGCGGGCGGCCGGCCGGGATGTCGGTGCCGCAGGCCTTGGTGAGCGCGCGGTCGGCGGCCTCGGTCAGCCAGGGGCTGGTGTCCCGCCAGTCGGCGGGCCGCAGGATCTTGTCGTGCCGGAGCGCCCAGGCGAGGGTGGCGTCGGAGATGTCGTTCTTGACGACGGTGTTGTCCCAGTCGAAGGCGGCGACGGGGCGCGGGCCGTGATGTCCCGAGCAGCTGCCGCGCTCGTCGATCATCTTCTGGAGCTTGGCGCGGTTGTGGCCGAACCACTTGATGCTCGTGGAGAGCTGGGGACAGGAGGCGCGTGCCGGGGCCTTTGCGGGGGCGGCGGTGGCGGGCGCGGTGGCCGTGAGCGCCGAGAGGGTGGCGGCCCCTGCCAGTCCCAGGGCGAGGGCGTACCTCTTGGAGCCTGTAGTACCCAATGTGTCCTCCGTGGTGAGGGGCGGGGAGCACGCCGGGACCGGCACACGGTGGTGCCGGTCCCGGTGTGGATGTCGGACTTTACCTTCGGGTCCCGCCGGTTTTGCGGCGGCGGGACGGGCGCCTCAGACGGGGGTGACGTAGGCGCCCGCGATACCGCCGTCGACCAGGAACTCGGCGGCGTTGACGAACGAGGAGTCGTCGCTGGCGAGGAAGGCGACGGCGGAGGCGATCTCCTCGGGCTCGGCGAACCGGCCGACGGGGACGTGCACCAGGCGGCGCGCGGCGCGCTCCGGGTCCTTGGCGAACAGCTCCTGGAGCAGCGGGGTGTTGACCGGCCCGGGGCACAGGGCATTGACCCGGATGCCCTCGCGGGCGAACTGGACGCCCAGTTCGCGGGACATGGACAGCACGCCGCCCTTGGAGGCGGTGTAGCTGATCTGGGAGGTGGCGGCGCCCATCACGGCCACGAAGGACGCGGTGTTGATGATGGAGCCGCGGCGCTGGTCGCGCATGTAGGGCAGCGCGTGCTTGCAGCAGAGGTAGACCGAGGTGAGGTTGACCTCCTGGACGCGCTTCCAGGCGTCCAGTCCGGTGGTGAGGATCGAGTCGTCGTCGTCCGGGGAGATCCCGGCGTTGTTGAAGGCGATGTCGACCGAGCCGTAGGTGTCGAAGGCGGTCTTGTAGAGCGCCTCGACCTGGTCGGAGTCGGTCACATCGACCTGGACGAAGAGGCCGCCGACCTCGGCGGCCGCGGCCTTGCCCGCCGTCTCGTCGATGTCGGCGCAGACGACGTTGGCGCCTTCGGAGGCCAGTCGGCGGGCGGTGGCCAGCCCGATGCCGCTGCCGGCACCGGTGATCACGGCGGTACGGCCGACGAGGCGGCGGCACACTGCGGTCTGGTCGGTCACTGGGTCTCCTCTGTGCTGATGAAGATGTTCTTGGTCTCGGTGAAGGCGGTCAGTGCGTCGGGGCCCAGTTCACGGCCGAGGCCGGACTGCTTGAAGCCGCCGAAGGGGGTCCAATAGCGCACTGCGCTGTGGGAGTTGACGGAGAGGTTGCCGGCCGCGACGCCGCGCGAGACCCGCAGGGCGCGGCCGACGTCACGGGTCCACAGCGACCCGGCCAGGCCGTAGTCGCCGGCGTTGGCGAGCCGGACCGCGTCGGCCTCGTCGTCGAAGGGCAGGACGACGGCGACCGGGCCGAAGATCTCCTCGACGGCCGTACGGTCCTCGGGGCGGCCCTCCAGGACGGTTGCCGGGTACCAGAAGCCCTTGCCGGCGGGGGCCTCGCCGCGGATCGCGGCCGGGGCGTCCTCGCGGACGTAGGACCGTACCCGCTCGCGCTGGGCGGCGGAGATCAGCGGGCCCATCTGGGTGGCGGGGTCGGCCGGGTCGCCGACGGTGAACGCCTTGACGGCGGGCTCCAGCAGCTCCATGAAGCGGTCGTAGACGGAGCGCTGGACGAGGATGCGGCTGCGGGCGCAGCAGTCCTGGCCGGTGTTGTCGAGGAAGGAGCCGGGGGCGGCGGCCGCGGCGGCTTCGAGGTCGGCGTCGGCGAAGACGATATTGGGGCTCTTGCCGCCGAGTTCGAGGGTGAGCCGCTTGGTCTGCGCCGCGCAGCGGGCGGCGATCTGCCGGCCGGTGGCGGTGGAGCCGGTGAAGACGACCTTGGCGACGCCGGGGTGGTCGACCAGCGCGGTGCCGGTGACCGGTCCCTCGCCGGGCAGGACCTGGAAGAGACCCTCGGGGAGCCCGGCCTCCAGCGCCAGCTCGGCGAGCTTGAGCGCGGTGAGCGGGGTGGTCTCGGCGGGCTTGAGGAGCACGGCGTTGCCGGCCGCGAGCGCGGGGGCGGTGCCCCAGGCGGCGATCGGCATCGGGAAGTTCCAGGGGGCGATGACGGCGACGACGCCGAGCGGCTCCTGGACGGTGATGTTCAGGCCGCCGGAGACGGGGATCTGGGTGCCGTTCAGGCGCTCCACTCCCCCGGCCGCGTAGTGCAGCAGATCGCGGACGTTGCCCGCTTCCCACCGGGCGTTGCCCAGGGGGTGGCCGGCTTCCTTCAGTTCGAGTTCGGCGAGCGGTGCGATGTGGGCGTCGACGACCTCGGCGAACCGGCGCAGGATGCGGGCCCGGTCGCCGGGTGCCACGGCCGCCCAGGCCTCCTGGGCGGCGGCGGCCCGCCGGACCGCGGCATCGACCTCTTGGGGGGAGGTGGTGGGGACGGTGGCCACCACCTCCTCGGTCGCCGGGTTGAGGATGTGCAGCTCGTGCAGACCAGTGGACACGGTCAGGTTCCTTACATGCGCTCGAAGGAGCGGAAGCGCTCCCAGTCCGTGACGGCGGCGTCGTAGGCGTCCTGCTCGACGCGCGCCATGTGGCGGTAGTGGTCGACGACCTCGTCGCCGAACGCCGCCCGGGCGATCGGGCTCTTCTCCCACAGCTCGGCGGCCTCGCGCAGCGTCGTGGGGACGTGAGCGGCGTCGCCGGTGTAGGCGTTGCCGGTGGTCGCCTCGGGGAGTTCCAGCTCGTGCTCGATTCCGTACAGGCCCGCCGCGACCATTCCGGCGACCGCGAGGTAGGGGTTCACATCGCCGCCGGGCAGGCGGTTCTCCAGGCGGTGGGCCCGGCCGTGGCCGACCACCCGCAGGGCGCAGGTGCGGTTGTCGGGGCCCCAGGCGACGGCGGTGGGCGCGAAGGAGCCGGGGCGGAAGCGCTTGTAGGAGTTGATGTTGGGCGCGTAGAGGAGCGTGAAGTCACGCATCGCGGCGACCTGGCCCGCCAGGAAGTGCTGCATGGTCTTCGACATGCCGTACGGGCCGCTGTCGTCGGCCAGCACCGGCCGGCCCTCCGCGTCCTGGAGCGAGAGGTGGATATGACAGGAGTTGCCCTCGCGCTCGTCGTACTTCGCCATGAAGGTGAGCGACATGCCCTCCTGGGCGGCGATCTCCTTGGCACCCGTCTTGTAGATGGAGTGCTGGTCGCAGGTGGTGAGCGCCTCGTCGTAGACGAACACGATCTCGTGCTGGCCGAGGTTGCACTCGCCCTTGGCGGACTCGACGGTCATGCCGGCCGCGCCCATCTCGTTGCGGATCCGGCGCAGCACGGGTTCGACCCGGCCGGTGCCGAGGACCGAGTAGTCGGCGTTGTACTGGTTGGCGGGGTTCATCTGGCGGTAGCCGCGCGACCAGGCGTCTTCGTAGGTGTCCTTGAAGAGCATGAACTCCAGCTCGGTGCCGGCGTGGGCGCTCCAGCCGCGCTCGGCGAGCCGGTCGAGCTGGCGGCGCAGGATCTGCCGCGGGGAGGCGACGACCGGCGAGCCGTCGTGCCAGGCGAGGTCGGCGGTGATCAGCGCGGTGCCGGGGTTCCAGGGGGTGCGGCGCAGGGTGCCGGGGTCGCCGTGCATGGCGAAGTCGCCGTAGCCGCGTTCCCAGGAGGACATCGCGTAGCCCTCGACGGTGTTGAGGTCGACATCGACGGCGAGGAGGTAGTTGCAGCCCTCCGTACCGTGTTCGAGGACGGTGTCGAGGAAGTATCGGGCCGCGAACCGCTTGCCCTGGAGCCTGCCTTGCATATCGGTGAAGGCGAGGACGACAGTGTCGATCTCCCCGGCGTCGACGAGGACTCTGAGCTCCTCGACGGAGAGTGGGGGCGTGCGGTCTGCCACGGTGTTGCCTCCTGTCACTGCATCCGGAGGTCATAAGGTAGGCACACGAACCATTGATTGGGAAGGGGTATCGATGGACGGTGCGGTCGATCGGCTGGCACCCGTGCTGCGGCCGGTGCGGGCGGGCAACGGTTTCGAGGAAGCGCTGGAGCAGATACTCCAGATCGTCCGGCTCGGCCTGGTACCCCAGGGCGAACGGCTGCCCGCCGAGCGGGAATTGGCCGAACGGCTCCAGATCAGCCGGGTCACCCTGCGCGAGGTGCTCAAGGTGCTCCAGGACGAGGGCCTGGTGGAGAGCCGGCGCGGGCGCTACGGCGGCACGTTCGTACGGGTGCGCACGGAGAACCCGGGCGAGGCCGAGCTGCGACGCCGGATCGAGAAGATCGACGTCGAGGACACCCTGCGCTTCCGGGAGGTGCTGGAGGTGGGCGCGGCCGGGCTGTGCGCGGCCCACGGGCTCTCCGACGCGCAGAGCGACCGGCTGCGGGCGGCGCTCGCGGCCACCCAGGAGGCGCCGCTCGCGGACTACCGCCGGCGCGACACCCTGCTGCATCTGACCCTCGCGGAGCTGTCCGGCTCGCCGTCGCTGGCGGCGCAGTACGCGGCGGTACGGGCGGGCGTCAACGATCTCCTGGACTGCATTCCGCTCCTGGTCCGGAATCTGGAGCATTCGCAGACCCAGCACACCGCGCTGGTGGAGGCGGTGCTGGAGGGCGATGCGGACGGGGCCCGCGAGGTGATGCGCGAGCACTGCTGCGGGACGGCGGCGCTGCTGCGCGGCTTCCTGACGGCTCCGTCACCCTGAGCGCCCGCCCGGGGACCCTGCGGCTGCGTTCACCATTCTTTTACGTCCAGATCTTGCGCTGAGCCGACCCGCCAGCAAAGGTATGCCGCTAAACCTTTGCTCGTTATCCCCTCGGCGAGGCAGGAGCGGCTCATGGCCGACAACACGGATTCGCAGACCGCACCGCCCATCGGGCCGGCGGGCGGCACATCGCCCGACGAGACCTATCTGGAGCGGCGGACACTGCGCCGCGGCAGTGCGGGACCCCTGCTGCTGACCGGCCTGGGCGTCGCCTATGTCGTCTCCGGCGACTTCTCGGGCTGGAACAACGGTCTCGCGCAGGGCGGCTTCGGCGGCCTGGCGATCGCCGCCGTCCTGATGGGCCTGATGTACACCTGTCTGGTCTTCGCGCTGGCGGAGCTGGCCTCGATCCTGCCGACCGCCGGCGGCGGCTACGGCTTCGCCCGGCGGGCCCTGGGCACCTGGGGCGGCTTTCTGACCGGCACCGCGATCCTGATCGAATATGTGCTGGCGCCCGCCGCGATCTCCATCTTCATCGGTGACTACGTCGAATCGCTCGGCCTGTTCGGCCTGCACTCCAGCTGGCCGGTCTATCTCGCCTGCTTCGCGATCTTCATCGGGATCCATCTGTGGGGCGTGGGCGAGGCGCTGCGCTTCAGCCTGATCGTCACCGCCATAGCCGTCGCCGCCGTCGTCGTCTTCGCGATCGCCGCACTGACCGACTTCCATGTGGACACGCTCAACGACATCCCCGTCAAGGCAGGCGCCTTCGGGGCCAACTCCTGGCTGCCGTTCGGCATTCTGGGCATCTGGGCGTCCTTCCCGTTCGGCATGTGGTTCTTCCTCGGCGTCGAGGGCGTACCGCTGGCGGCCGAGGAGACCAAGGACCCGGCCCGCTCCCTGCCCAAGGCGATGGCTGCCGCGATGGGCATCCTGCTGGTGCTGGCGCTGATCACCTTTGTCGCCGCGACCGGGGCGCGCGGTTCGGCGGCGATCCAGTCGGTGGGCGATCCGCTGGTCCAGGCGCTCCAGCCGCACGGCAAGCCGACCACCGTCAGCCGGATCGTCAACTACGCCGGTCTCGCGGGCCTGGTGGCATCCTTCTTCTCCCTGATCTTCGCCGGTTCGCGCCAGCTGTTCGCCCTCTCCCGGGCCGGCTATCTGCCCCGCTTCCTCTCCCTGACCAGCCGCCGCAAGGCTCCCTACCTGGGGCTTCTGGTGCCCGGCGCGCTGGGCTTCGCGCTCGCCGCGGCCACCGGCGACGGTGCCCGGATGCTCAATGTCGCGGTCTTCGGCGCCACCATCTCCTACGCGCTGATGGCGCTCTCGCACATCGTGCTGCGCCGCCGTGAGCCCGGCCTGCCCCGCCCTTACCGCACCCCCGGCGGCCTGCTGACCTCGTCCGTTGCGTTCGTCCTGGCCTGCTCGGCGCTGGTGGCGACGTTCCTGGTCGACAAGGAAGCCGCCTTCATCGCCCTCGGTGTCTACGCCGTGGCGCTCGCCTACTTCGCCTTCTACTCACGCCACCGGCTGGTCGCCGCGGCGCCCGAGGAGGAGTTCGCGGCGCTGGCGGCGGCGGAGGCCGAGCTCGAACGCACCTGACCGGTACGCCGATACGCCGGAACACAGCAACGGCCGGCCGGGGTCTCCCGGCCGGCCCCGCCCGTCCCCGCATCGCCCGCCCGCACCACCCACGGAGGACCACACCCCATGTCCCAGCCCCTCATCGGCATCAGCACGTACCAGGAAGAGGCCCGGTGGGGGGTGTGGACGCTGCCCGCCGCGCTGGTGCCCGCCGGATACCCGAAGCTGGTGCAGCGTTCGGGCGGGCTGGCCGCGCTGCTGCCGCCGGGCGACCCGGCCACGGCCGCCGCGACCGTCGCCCGTCTGGACGGGCTGGTGATCGCCGGCGGCGCGGACGTGGAGCCGGCCCGCTACGGCGCGGAGCCGCACCCCAGGACCGGCCCGCCGGCCCTGGACCGGGACGCCTGGGAACTGGCCCTGATCGAGGCCGCGTTGACGGGCGGCGTCCCGCTGCTGGGCATCTGTCGCGGACTCCAGCTGCTGAACGTGGTGCTGGGCGGCACCCTCGTCCAGCACCTCGACGGGCATGCCGGAGCCCCCGGAGTCTTCGACCGGCACGACATCAAGCCGGTCCCCGGGACGCTGCTGGGCCGTACGCTGCCCGAGCCGGTCTCCGTGCCGACGTACCACCACCAGGCCGTGGACCGGCTCGGCCGCGGGCTGCTGGCCTCCGCCTATGCGGAGGACGGCACCATCGAGGCGCTGGAACTCCCGGGCGCGTACGGCTTCACCCTGGCGGTGCAGTGGCACCCGGAGGCCGGGGACGACACCCGGGTGATGGAGGCGCTGGTGGCGGCGGCGCGCGGGGCGTCCGCCGGGGAGTGACCGGGACGGGTCTGTCAGGCCCTGGGCCCCGGCGGCCCGCTCAGGGCGCCCCGCGCGTGAGCCCCAGCAGCTGCCGGGCCGGGCCCGCGGGCCGCTGACCGGCGGGCCACACGGCCCGCAGATCGCGGCCGAGCCGCAGCTCGCGCACCGGAATCTCGACCAGCCGGCGAGCGGTCAGCTCCTCACCGACGGCGAGTTCACTGAGGACGGACGGTGCCGCCTCGCTCACCACTGCCGCCTTCACGGCGGTGGTCGAGGCGAGTTCGAGGAGCGGTTCGGCCAGCCCGCCGTGCCGGGCGAGCGCCGCGTCCAGCACCTGGCGGGTCCCCGAGCCCCGCTCGCGCAGGATCAGCGGGGTGGCGGCGAGTTCGGCGGCGGTCAGCTCCGTACGGCGCCGGGCCCAGGGGTGGGACGGGGCCGCGACCACCACCAGCCGGTCGTGCCCGATGACCGTCCCGTCCAGCCCCGCAGGCACCTCCAGCCCCTCCACAAATCCGAGGTCCGCCGCGCCCCCCAGCAACCGCTCGGCGACCACGCTGGAGTTGCCCGCGAGCAGCGACACCGCGGTCCCCGGCCGCTGCGCGCGCAGCGCGATCAGCCACCCCGGCAGCAGATACTCGGCGATCGTCATGCTGGCCGCGACCCGCAGCCGCGAATCGCGCTGCCCCCGCAACGCCTGCGCACCCGCGTCGAAGGCCTCGGCCGCCTCCACCACCCGCCGCGCCCAGTCCGTCACCAGGGCGCCGGCGTCCGTCAACCGGGAGCCGCGCGGCGAGCGTTCGACCAGCGCCACCCCCAACTGCCGCTCCATCGACCGGATGCGGCTGCTGGCGGCGGGCTGGCTGATGCCCCGCGCACGGGCTGCCCGGCCCAGGCTGCCGAGCCGGGCGACGGCGAGCAGCAGCTCCAGCGCACCGAGATCCGGGACCCGGTGCGACAGCGGCACGGCGGCGGGCCCTTCCTCATCACTCATAAGTCCCCCTGCACATAACCCCAGCTTATGCCCTCATAGACACAAGGTCCCTGGTGGCGGGCGTCCTGGGCGACGACGCTGCTCCCATGGCAACTCTCGCGCAAGCACCTTCCCGCACCGGCGCCGCCGCAGGCGCCGGCAGTGGCCCACCCGCCACCGCAGCCTCGGTCCGCCATCTCGGACCGAACTGGTACGCCGCCGTCATGGGCACCGCGATCGTCGCCAACGCCGGTGCGGTCCTGCCGCTCACCGCACCGGGCCTGCGCACCGCCTACCAGGTCGTCTGGGCGCTGTCGGCACTGATGCTGCTGACGCTGCTGGCCGCCAGAACCGTGCACTGGGTCCGCCACGGCGACCAGGCACGCCGCCATCTGCTCGACCCGTCCGTCGCCCCCTTCTACGGGTGCCTGGCGATGGCGCTGCTGGCGGTGGGCGGCGGCACGCTCGCCGTGGGCCGGGACGTCGTCGGTGAGCCGGCCGCGCTGGCCGCCGACGCGGTCCTGTGGACCCTGGGCACCCTCGTCGGCCTCACGGCGGCCGCGGCGATTCCGTATCTGATGGTGACCCGGCACCGCATCGAGACCGGCAGCGCCTCTCCCGTCTGGCTCCTGCCGCTGGTCGCCCCCATGGTCTCGGCGGCGCTGGGCCCGGCCCTGGTGCCGCATCTGCCGGCCGGCCAGTGGCAGGCGGCCCTGCTGTTCACCTGCTACGCCCTGTTCGGCATGTCCCTGCTGGCCACGCTGCTCGTCCTGCCGCTCGTGCTGTCCCGGCTGATCCACCACGGCCCGCTCCCCCTCGCGCTCACCCCCACGCTGTTCCTCGTCCTGGGCCCGCTGGGGCAGTCCACCACCGCACTGGCCAACCTCGCCCATGCCGCACCGGGTGTCGTGGACGCCTCCTCCGCACACGCCATGGGGGCCTTCGCGGTGCTGTACGGCGTCCCGGTGACGGGCTTCGCGCTCCTCTGGCTGGCGATCGCGACCGCGATGGTGGTGCGCGCCTTCCGCAACGGCATGGGCTTCGCGATGACCTGGTGGGGCTTCACCTTCCCCCTCGGGACCTGTGTCACGGGCGCGGCGGGCCTGGCCCTGCGCACCGGCCTCGGCGCCTTCGACTGGCTCGCGGTGGGCCTGTTCGCGCTTCTCGTGACCGCCGTGGCGGTGGCCGGCACCCGCACGGCCGCCGGCCTGGTCCGCGGCCGTCTCCTGGCACCGCCCCGGCCGGTCACGGCGTAGCCGTCGTACGCCGCCCGCTCACCGCGCCCCGGCCAGGGCCTGTGCCAGTACGGCCGGGGCGCGCACCAGCGAGGGCCCGCACCAGGTCAGATACCGGCCGCTGACCAGCGCGGCGGGCAGGCCGGGGAACGCCTCGGGACCGTCCTCGGCGCTGAAGCGATAGGGCTCGTCGGGCAGCACCACGAGGTCCGCGGCACCGGCGCGGAGGGCGTCGAGGGGGATACGGGGGTAGCGGTCCGCATGGTCCGCGTAGCGGTTGCGGACGCCCGTGCGGGCCAGGAGATCACCGGCGAAGGTGTCCCGGCCCAGCACCATCCACGGCCGGCGCCAGACCGGCACCACCGCCGTCCGTTCGGCAGGACCGACCGGCAGGTCCCGCCAGGCGGCCTCGGCGGCGTCCAGCCACTCGGGCCGGGCCAGCCCGCAGCCGTGGACGAGGACCCGCTCCAGCTCCCGGAACGCCTGCGGCAGGGTCCGTACCTCGGTGACCAGCACCTCGATCCCGGCGGCGCGCAACGCGGCGAGATCGGGCTCCCGGTTCTCCTCCTCGTTGGCGATCACGAGGTCGGGGGCGAGGGCGGCGATCCGCTCCGTGTCCGGGTTCTTGGTACCGCCGATGCGCACGACATCGAGTCCGGCCGGCTCGCTGCACCAGTCGGTGGCCCCCACCAGCAGACCGGGCGCGGTGCAGGCGACCGCCTCCGTCAGCGAGGGGACGAGTGAGACCACGCGGCGCGGCGGAGTGCGGCTCATCATGGCGCCAGGGTACGCAATTCACTGCCCGCGACGGGCGGTTGTGCACCATCGGACAATAGCGGGGACAGCCCTCGCTTCCCTAGCATCGACGCGAGTTGATCAAGCATCACCAAGGGAGAACTGAGGGATTTTCTGCATGCACAGCCACCGCCGAAAGGGCACCCTCCTCAGCGTGCTGGCCACGGGTCTCGCACTCGTTTCGCCTTTGGCGCTCAGTGCGCCGGCGCAGGCCGCCCCGGTCAAGGGATTTCATTCCAAGTCGGGCGGCACGGGATGCCCGGGCGCCTATGACACGGCGTTCATCTACGTCAAGGGTGCCGCGAAGTTCCGGGTCAGCTGGCGGGTATCGGGTGGAAAACTGCACACCCAGGAGTACTGGAACGACCCGTCCGGTATCTCGTCCAAGGCCATTCCGACCTGGCGGGACCAGGTCTACTGGAAAGTGACCTCGGTCTGGGGCACGAAGAAGAACCTGGTCAAGGTGTACGGATTCTGTAGCGTGAAGGGAAACCGGTGACGCCCCGCATGAAGAAGAAGATCACTGCGGTGCTGGCCGCCGCCGGTGCCACGCTGCTCCTCGCCCCGGGTGCCGCGCACGCCACCGAGAAGGAAGGCGGCTACAAGCGCTGCGGCAAGGGCCAGGAAGTCATCATCACCTCCAAGGCCGTCGGCCACATCGTGCACAAGTTCAAGATCCCGGGTAAGGGACACCACGTCTGGACCCAGGATTTCGGCCACAAGAACTATCTGCTCACGGACCGGCCCACCCCGACCGGACTGCGTTCGGTGAAATACCGGATCTATGCGCTGGACGTGCCGGGAAAGTTCGACGGGGCCAAAGTCCGGAGCTTCAGGCTCCTGTGCCGCAAGTTCTGAGGCCTATCCCGCCGCACCGCCGATCCGTCCCGTCTCGCATTCCGTACCGCATTACGTCTCGCATTCCGTACCGCGGACCGGAAACAGCCGAGCCCCGCCACCGAAGAGTTCCGGTGGCGGGGCTCGCCCTGGCGAAGTGGACGCCGGTGAGGATTACTTCACGGGTGCCATCTTGTCGACGATGCCCGGGTGGGCATCGATCCACTTCTGGACGCCCTTGTCCTCGTTGCCCTTGCCGGCGGCCTGAATGTCCTTCTCCAGGCTGCCGAGCTCATCGGCGTTCATCTTCCAGTTCTTCAACCAGCCGTTGAACTCCGGGAATTTCTTCGGGAAGCTCTTGTTGCCGATCGTCTTGATCTGGTTGTTGGCGCCCCAGGTGCCCTGCGGGTCCTTGAGCTTGGTGAGGTCGTACTTGCTGTACGCCCAGTGCGGGGACCACAGGACCACCGCGATGGGTTCCTTCTTGTCGTAGGCCCGCTCCAGCTCGGTGAGCATGGCGCTGGTCCCGGCCTCGGTGACGTCGAAGCCGTCCAGGCCGTAGGCAGGAGACACCACGCTCTTGAGGCGCTTCATCTCGCCGGTGCCCGGCTCGATTCCGATGATCTTGCCGTCGAAGGTGTCCTTGTGCTTGCGCAGATCGTCCAGGGTCTTCACACCCTTGACGTAGGACGGTACGGCGATCTCCAGCGAGGTCTTGTCGTACCAGGCCCCGACGTCGACGAGATCGTCCTTGTACTTGTCCCAGTACTGCTTCTGCGCCACCGGAAGCCAGGCGTCGGTTTCGACGTCGATCTGCCCCGTCGACAGTCCGGTCCACATCGGCCCGACATC
Organism: Streptomyces sp. NRRL S-1813; assembly: GCF_000719605.1. Taxonomy (NCBI): domain Bacteria; kingdom Bacillati; phylum Actinomycetota; class Actinomycetes; order Kitasatosporales; family Streptomycetaceae; genus Streptomyces; species Streptomyces sp. NRRL S-1813. The sequence goes on along the minus strand of NZ_JOHB01000012.1, from coordinate 36,481 downwards.
GAGGTTCTGGAGCTTCGGCCGGTAGCCCCGCTTCTCCAGAATGTTCTTCCAGAGGTACGTCGTGGCAATGCCCTCGTCCCACGCCGGGAAGCCCATGGTCGGGGTCTTGCCCGCGTCCTTGCCCTTGGCGTAGGCGGCCTTGGCGGACGGCGCCAGCTTGTTGACCAGGCCCGGGTGCTGCTTGAGCCAGGCGCGCACGCCCTCCTGCTCATGCCCCGTACCGGCGTTCTTGACCTCGCTCTCGAGGCTGGTGAGCTGCTTCTCGTCCAGGTGGAACTTCTTCATCCAGCCGGCGACCTGCGGCTCGTCGTGGGCGAAGCCCTTGCGGCCCAGCATGTGCAGGCTGTCCCCGGAGCCGAAGGAGCCCTTGGGGTCCTTGAGCTTGGTCAGCTTGTACTTGTCGTAGGCCCAGTGCGGCGACCACAGCGTGACGGCGATCGGCTTCTTGTCGTGGATCGAGCGGTCCAGCTCGGTGAGCATGGACGAGGTGCTCGACTCCATGACCTTGTACTCGCCGCCCAGGCCGTAATCCTTGAGGACCTTGTCCTTGAGGATCTTCATCTCGCCCGCGCCCGGCTCGATACCGACGATCTTCCCGCCGAACGTGCCGCCCTTGCCCTTGAGGTCGTCCAGGGTCTTGACGTCCTTCATGTAGGACGGGACCGCGATCTCCAGGGAGGTCTTGTCGTACCAGGCGCCCAGGTCCTCGAGCTTGTCCTTGTACTTCTTCCAGTACTCCGCGTGGGTCGTCGGCAGCCAGGCGTTGGTCTGCACGTCGATGTCACCACGGGCCTGGCCGGTGAAGAGCGGACCGGCATCCAGGGCCTGGACCTTGGGCTTGTACCCGCGCTGTTCGAGGATTTCCTTCCACAGGAACGTCGTGGCCTTGCCCTCGTCCCAGTTGACGTAGCCGAGGCTGACCGGCCGGCCGTTGCCGTCGGTGCCCGCCGCGCCGCCCTTCTCCTTGCCGGCGAAGCTCATCCCTCCGGCGATCAGCGCGAGCACCACCACCGCGACCGTAGCGACCGAGGTCGCGGGCTTCCAGTGGAGGAACTTCAGGCCGCCGAGCGCGGCCTGCGCCTTCGCCAGCGCGCGCCGACCGAGCGGGGAGACCCGCTGGTTGAGCGCGCTGGTCATCCGGTCCAGGTACACCGCGAGGATGACGACCGCGAGACCGCCCTCCGCGCCCAGCTTCACATCGACCGAGCTGAGCGAGAGGTAGACGGTGCCGCCGAGACCGGCGCCGCCGACCATGCCCGCGATGACGACCATGGACAGCGCCAGCATGATGACCTGGTTGATACCGGCCATGATCGTCGGCAGGGCCAGCGGCAGCTGTACGCGGAAGAGCGTGCGCCGTGGATGGGTGCCGAACGCATCGGCGGCCTCGACCAGTTCGCCGTCGACCTGCCGGATGCCCAGTTCGGTCATGCGGACCGCGGGCGGCATGGAGAAGACGATGGTCGACACGATGCCGGGGACGGCACCGAGGCCGAAGAAGAGGATGCCGGGGATCAGGTAGACCATCGCGGGCATCGTCTGCATCAGGTCCAGGACCGGACGCACCGCTCCACTGACGGCACGGTTCCGGGCCGCCCAGACACCGAGGGGTACGGCGACCGCGATGGTGATGATGCAGGCCACGAGCACCAGCGAGAGCGACTGCATGGTCTGGTGCCACTGCTCGATCGAATCGATCAAGGCGAAGCCGAGGAATGTCAGCACAGCGGCCGGCAGACCGCGCAGCCACCAGGCGATCACCGCGAAGATGCCCGTCAGGAGCAGCGGCTCGGGGCCGGAGAGGACCGTGAGGATGCCGTCGTAGAAGCCCCCCAGCACGGTCGTGACGAAGTGGAAGAGCCACTCGGCGTGGTCACGCAGCCATTCGACCAGGCTGTCGGCCCAACTGCCTATCGGAATCCTAGGCACCGGCGCTCACCTTGTCCTCGGGGTCGTGGTCCGTGGGCGCGTTGCCGGACGTGTGCTCGGGGGTCTCGTCCGCGGACGTCTTGTCCGCAGGCGTCTTGTCCGCGGCTATCCCGTCGCCCGAGGCCTCGGCCTGGACGGGAACGGCCGGGGCCTGCACCGCGGATTCGCCGAGGACGGCGAGCAGCCGCTCGGCCGTGACGGCACCGACCAGTTCGCCCTTCTCATCGGTCACGGCGACCGGAACGGTGCTGGTCGAGCAGGGCGTGAACAGTTCGACGAGCAGGGTGTCGACACCGACCGTGGCAGGTGCGGCGGCCCGGAACTCCGCCGCGGTGGCGAGCTTCTTGCCCTCCGGGGTCGTGGCGCCGAGCACGGTCCCGACCTCGGCCATGATCGCGCCCGCGGTCAGTACCCGCGAACGGTCCACGTCCTGGGTGAAGGAGGCGACATAGTCGGTGGCCGGGGTGACGAGGATGTCCTCGGCGCTGCCGATCTGGACGATCCGGCCGTCGCGCATCACGGCGATCTTGTCGCCGAGCCGCATGGCCTCGTTCAGGTCGTGGGTGATGAAGACGATGGTCTTCTTCAGCGCCTTCTGGAGCTCCAGCAGCTGGTCCTGCATATCGCGGCGGATCAGCGGGTCGAGCGCGCTGAAGGACTCGTCCATCAGCAGCAGATCCGCATTGGTGGCCAGCGCACGGGCCAGGCCCACGCGCTGCTGCATCCCGCCGGACAGCTCGTCGGGCCAGGACTTCTCCCAGCCCTTGAGCCCGGTGAGTTCGAGCGCTTCGGTGGCGCGCTTCGTCCGCTCGGCGCGCGGTACACCCTGCACTTCGAGGCCGTAGGCGGCGTTCTCCAGCACACTGCGGTGCGGGAAGAGCGCGAAGTGCTGGAAGACCATGGAGATCTTCTCGGAGCGGACCTTGCGCAGCTCCTTGTCGCTGAGCGAGGTGAGGTCCTGGCCGTCGAACCGGACGGTTCCCGACGTCGGCTCCAGCAGCCCGTTGAGCGTGCGCAGCAGGGTGGACTTGCCGGACCCGGACAGACCCATGACGACGAATATCTGGCCCTCGTCCACCTCGATCGACGCGTCGATCACCGCAGCGGTGGTGCCTTCGGCCCGCAGGTCCTCCCGGCTGGCGCCGGCTTCGAGCTTGCGGACCGCGTCCTCGGGTCGTCTGCCGAACACTTTGTACAGGTGCTCGGCTTGCAGCCTGGACACATATGCCTCTCTTGTCGAACCAGTGACGACCTGCCACCCCCGTAGCCAGGTCGTGGAGTGGCACGGGTTCTGCCCGCCTTTACCGGTCGAAAAGTTGAATTTCGATCGGGTCCACTCCGGCTGCGCACCTGCCCTTCTTTATGCGGCTCAAACAAGACGGTGATTCACCTCACATCCGCGTGACGTATGGGGCATACGGCAAGATGCGGGATGTGACTCGACGCCTGATGCTCCTCGACACCGCCTCTCTCTACTTCCGCGCCTATTTCGGGGTACCGGAATCAGTCAAAGCCCCGGACGGCACCCCGGTGAACGCGGTGCGCGGCCTGCTGGACTTCATCGCCCGGCTCGTCCAGGACCACCACCCCGATGACCTGGTCGCCTGCATGGACTTCGACTGGCGCCCCCAGTGGCGGGTCGACCTGATCCCCTCGTACAAGGCGCACCGGGTCGCCGAGGAGGCTCCGGCCGGATCCGCGGAGCCCGACGAGGAGGAGATCCCCGACACCCTCTCACCCCAGGTCCCGGTCATCGAGGACGTCCTGGACGCCCTGGGCATCGCCCGTATCGGGGCGGCCGGCTACGAGGCCGACGACATCATCGGCACCCTGACCGCGCAGGCCAAGGGCCCGGTGGACATCGTCACCGGCGACCGCGACCTCTTCCAGCTCGTCGACGACCGGCGCGGCATCCGCATCCTGTATCCGCTCAAGGGCGTCGGCACCCTCCAGATCACCGATGAGGCGCTGCTGCGCGAGAAGTACGGCGTGGACGGCCCCGGCTACGTAGATCTGGCGCTGCTGCGCGGCGACCCCAGCGACGGCCTGCCCGGCGTCCCGGGGATCGGCGAGAAGACGGCCGCGAAACTGCTGGACACCTACGGCAACCTGGCGGGCATCATGGCCGCCGCCGAGGACCCCGCTTCGAAGGTGACCCCCGCCCAGCGCAAGCGGCTGCTGGAGGCACGCCCGTATGTCGCGGTCGCCCCGAAGGTCGTGAAGGTGGCCACCGATGCGTCCGTCCCCGTCGTCGACCACGCCCTGCCGGGCGAACCGGCCGACCCCGAGCGGCTGGAAGCGCTGGCCGACCAATGGGGTCTCGGTGGCGCATTGCAGCGCCTGCTCCTCACCCTCCGCCGATGACCTGTTAGGTTAGGTATACCTAACAAATATCGCATCAGGGGAGACCGCCGTGGCAGCAGAGCGACCGTCCCGCAAGAAGCCCACCCTGCACCGCGCCCGGGTGCAGCGCACCGAGCAGCTCACCCCGCACATGGTCCGCGTGGTGCTGGGCGGTGAGGGGCTGGCGGAGTTCACGGCGGGCGAATTCTCCGACCATTACGTCAAGCTGGTCTTTCCGTTGCCCGGCGTGCGCTACCCCGAGCCGTTCGACATCACGCAGATCCGCGCCGAGCTCCCCCGCAACCGCTGGCCCAGGACCCGTACGTACACCGTCCGTGCCTGGGACGCCGGAACCCGCGAGATGACCGTGGACTTCGTGGTGCACGGCGACGAGGGCGTGGCCGGACCGTGGGCGGCCGCGGCGAAGCCGGGCGAGGAGATCTTCCTTCTCGGTCCGGGCGGCGCCTACGCCCCGGAGGCCGGCGCCGACTGGCATCTGCTGGCGGGCGACGAGAGCGCGCTGCCGGCCATCGCCGCGTCCCTGGCGCGGATGCCCGAGGGTGTACCGGTGCACGCCTTCATCGAGGTGGCGGGCCCGGAGGAGCGCCAGGAGCTGGAGGTACCGGCCGGCGCCGAGATCCGCTGGCTGTACCGCGGCGCCGCACCGGTCGGCCGCGAACTGGTCGCCGCCGTACGGGCGCTGGAGTTCCCGGCCGGTCAGGTCCAGGCGTTCGTGCACGGCGAGGCCGGGTTCGTGAAGGAGCTGCGGCGCCTGCTCCGCGTCGAGCGCGACATCCCCCGCGAGGCCCTGTCCATCTCCGGCTACTGGCGCACCGGCCACGACGAGGACGGCTGGCAGGCCGCCAAGCGCGACTGGAACCAGCAGGTCGAGGCCGAGCAGGAGTCCGCGACGGCGACGGCCTCCTGACCCGGCGGCACGGCCCGGCCGGCCCCTTCCACCACGAGACCCTCGCGGGCCCGCAGGCCGTGGGCCCGGGTCACGTCCTCGGCGGCGGAGGGGGCCCGCGCTACGGCGTATGACAGACCGCTTCGATGTTGTTGCCGTCGGGGTCACGGACGAAGGCTCCGTAGTACGACGCGTGGTATTGGGGCCACAGCCGTGGCGCGTGCAGGGACTCGGCGCCGGCCGCAACGGCCGCGGCGTGGAAGGCGTCGACGGCCGCGCGGCCGTCCGCGGCGAAGGCGAGATGCACCTCGCGGGCCGGGCCGTCGTCGGTGGCCGGGACGAGCCAGAGGGTGTGTCCGGTGGTGCCGAAGCTGATGAACTCGCCGAATTCCTTGGTCCGTTGCCCCCCGAGCGGGGCGAGGACACGGTCGTAGAAATCCGCGCTCGCTGCGACATTGCTGACCTGGATCGCGATGTGATCAATCATGCCGTCAGCGTTCCACCGGCACCGGGAGTCTGTCGCGGCGATTACCGCCAGGAGCCCCCTCGGGCGCCCGTCGTAAAGCCCGTCGAAGAGCCCGTCGAAGAGCCCGTCGGCAGCCCCGCCCGGACCGCGGACCGGAGCGCCGGCCGGCTCAGTCGTGGTGGAAGACCTCCCGCATCGGGGTCCACCACTCCCCCGGTACGGCGCCTTCGGTCTGCTCCTGGCAGGGATCGGTGAGCTGCCACCACCGCCTGGTCACCGGGTCGGCGGCCCTCCGCGCCATGTCGGCGGCGTAGTCCTCCCCGGCGTACTCGGCATACGAGAACAGCATCTCGCCCTCGAGGAAGATCGAGTAGTTGCGGAGATGGCAGGCGGTGATCATCGCCAGCACCTCGGGCCAGACCTCCGCATGCAGCCGCAGATACTCCTCGCGGTGTTCCGGGCGCAGGCCGGCACCCGCTGACGAACCCGCAGAACGCCGGGTCACAGCGGCTGCTGGCGGTGGCCGCCGAGGGCGAGCGGCACGACCGGGCGCTATGGACCCCGACCGCCGCGGAGACCGGCGGCGCGGACAACTCCACGGCCCTGGTCGGCACGCCGGAGACCGTCGCCGAGGCCCTGCTCGACTACTACGACCTGGGCGTGGACATCCTTTCCGCGCGCGGCTACGACCTGCTCGACGACGCCATCGACTTCGGGCGGTATGTCATCCCGATCGTGCGCGAGGAGGTCGCCAAGCGCGACGCGGAGCGGGCGGCCACCGGCGGCCGGCAGGCGTTGTCACCCGCCGCCGCCCGCTAGGCGACAGCAGTCGGCGCCGCACCCCCGTCGGAAGGGGTGCGGCGCCGTACCGCTCGGGCCGGGACCGGCCGCTGTCGCTCAGCCCACCGACGAGTACGCCACCACGCCGCGGAGCACACCGTCCACGGCCTTACGGGCGGTACGCGCCACCGTGCCGCCGGGCGGGGCCGCCGCCGCGATCTGGCCGAGGACATCGATCAGCTGCTTGCACCAGCGGACGAAGTCACCAGCGGGCATCTCGGCCTCCCGGAGCACCTCGTCGAGGCCGAAGCCGGAGGCCCAGCGGTAGGCGGCCCAGGCGAAGCCGAGGTCCGGCTCGCGCTGGCCGACGCCCTCCGCCTGGTTGATCTTGTGGTCCTCCTCCAGGGCGTCCAGCCGGCCCCAGATACGCACCATCTCGCCCAGCGCGTCCCTGGCCTTGCCGGCCGGCAGCTTGGGCGCCACCGCATCGTCCGCCTGCCGCGCCTCGTACACCAGCGCCGAGGCGCAGGCCGCCAGCTCCGCCGGGCCGAGGCCCTCCCAGACGCCCTCCCGCAGGCACTCGCTCGCCAGCAGATCCAGCTCGCCGTAGAGCCGGGCCAGCCGACGGCCCTCGTCGGTGACCGTGTCGCCTTCGAGGTAGTCCAGCCCGGTCAGCAGTGCGCAGATCCGGTCGAAGGTGCGGGCAATGGTGTTCGTCCGCCCCTCGATCCGGCGCTCCAACTGGCGGGTGTCGCGCAGCAGTCGGTGATAGCGCTCCGCCCAGCGGGCGTGGTCCTCGCGCTCGGCACAGCCATGGCAGGGGTGCGCCCTGATCTCCGTACGCAGCCGGGCGATCTCCCGGTCGTCGGCCGCCTCCGAGCGCGGCTTGCGATGCCGCGACGGGACGACATGACCGGCCTTCGTCCGCAGCGCGGACGCCAGATCGCGGCGCGACTGCGGGCTGCGGGCGTTGAAGGACTTGGGGATCCGCATCCGGTCCAACGCCTCGACCGGCACCGGGAAGTCCATCGAGGCCAGCCGCTTGACCTGCCGCTCGGCGGTCAGCACCAGCGGCCGCGGCCCGTCCTGCGCATCGAAGCCGCGATGGCCGTTCGTCCGCCCCGAGGGCATACCGGGGTCGAGGACCAGCGCCAGACCCGCGTACTTGCCGGTCGGCACATGGATGACATCGCCGGGCTTCAGCTTCTCCAGCGCCGCCGCGGCCGCCACCCGGCGCTGTGCCGCGCCCTGCTTGGCCAGCTCCGTCTCCCGCTCCTTCAGCTCCCGCCGCAGCCGGGAGTACTCCTCGAAGTCGCCGAGGTGACAGGTCATCGAGCCGCGGTAGCCCTCCAGCCCCTCCTCATTCTTCTGCACCTGCCGCGTGATCCCGACCACCGACTTGTCGGCCTGGAACTGCGCGAAGGACATCTCCAGCAGCTCCCGCGAACGGTGCCGGCCGAACTGGGAGACGAGGTTGACCGCCATGTTGTACGACGGCTTGAAGGAGGACCGCAGCGGATACGTACGGGTCCCGGCGAGCCCGGCCAGCGCGCCCGGGTTCATCCCCCGCTGCCACAGCACCACCGCATGGCCCTCGATGTCGATGCCGCGGCGCCCGGCGCGGCCGGTCAGCTGGGTGTACTCACCGGGAGTGATGTCGGCGTGCTGCTCGCCGTTCCACTTCACCAGCTTTTCCAACACCACGGAACGCGCGGGCATGTTGATGCCCAGCGCCAGCGTCTCGGTGGCGAAGACGGCCTTGACCAGGCCCTTGACGAACAGCTCCTCGACGACCTCCTTGAACGTCGGCAGCATGCCGGCGTGATGCGCCGCGATGCCCCGCTCCAGGCCCTCCAGCCACTCGAAGTAGCCCAGCACATGGAGGTCGTCGTCCGGGATACCGGCCGTCCGCGCCTCCACTATGCGACGGACCTGCTCGCGGCCCTCCTGGTCGTTGAGCCGCAGGCCCGAATACAGGCACTGCTGGACGGCGGCCTCGCAGCCAGCACGGCTGAAGATGAAGGTGATCGCGGGCAGCAGGCCCTCGTTGTCGAGGCGGTCGATGACCTCCGGGCGGCTCGGCGTCCAGATCCGGGCACGCTGGCGCCGCTCACGCTCGCGGTCCGCCTCGCGCAGATTGCGGCCCCGGCGCTTGTCCCGGCCGAACGTCGGGCGGCTGTTCTCCATGCGCGCCAGCCGCTCCAGATCGGGATTGACCTCGCGGCGGCCGCCGCTCTGCCCGTCCCGCTCCTCGAACAGGTCGTATGTCCGGCGGCCCGCGAGGACGTGCTGCCACAGCGGCACCGGCCGGTGCTCGGAGACGATCACGGCGGTGTCACCACGGACCGTGTCCAGCCAGTCACCGAACTCCTCGGCGTTGGAGACCGTGGCCGACAGTGACACCAGCGTCACCGACTCGGGAAGATGGATGATCACCTCTTCCCAGACGGCACCGCGGAAGCGGTCGGAGAGGTAGTGCACCTCGTCCATGACCACATAGCCGAGTCCGACCAGCGACTGCGAGCCGGAATAGAGCATGTTCCGCAGCACCTCGGTGGTCATCACGACCACCGGAGCCTCGGAGTTGACGCTGTTGTCGCCGGTCAGCAGACCGACCTTGTCGGCGCCGTAACGCTTGACCAGGTCCTGGTACTTCTGGTTGGACAGCGCCTTGATGGGCGTGGTGTAGAAGCATTTTCGACCCTGCTCCAGGGCCAGGTGGACGGCGAATTCGCCGACGATCGTCTTTCCGGATCCAGTAGGGGCCGCGACCAGCACGCCCTTGCCGGCCTCCAGGGCCTGGCACGCCTCGACCTGGAACGGATCCAGGCCAAAGTCGTACATTTCTCGGAAAGGGGCGAGTGCGGTGGCCTGCTCGGCCGCCCGGAGCTTGGCGGCGGCATAGCGTTCAGCAGGGGACATGTCCTCGGTCATCGTGCTTACGAGCCTACCGGCCACCTCTGACAACGACCGATCATTATGGGCAGCCTTTGCCCGGCCCCCTTCGGTCCCGGAACGCCGGGACCCCCGTGCACGAGGGAGCGGGGCGGCGGGGCACCGGGGCGGAACGAATTCGCTGTCATGGTCACAAGAGATCCCCTACGATCATCTTGATCATTCCGTGCCTCCGGACGACGAAGGGGGACGATGAACAAGTTCAAGGCAGCAACGGTGACCGCGGCGCTGGCCGTGACTGCGGTGGCGCTTCCGATGGCCACAGCCGGCCCGGCGGCGGCCGCTACCTCGGCCGTGGGCAAGTGCGTCAAGGCGACGTGGCACCCGAGCAACAACTCCGTGGACATCGCCAACAACGGCAAGAAGGCGATCAAGGTGCAGATCGCCGAACGCTTCTGGCCGGACAGCGACTGCTACACGATCCGCGCGGGGGGCGAGCTCCACTACAAGGGCACCGGCCAGCTGACGGGCATCAAGTACTGCTGAACCCGTGTCAGCCGGGCAGACACGGCGGGCAGACACGATGAAGGGGGAGGCTCCATAGGAGCCTCCCCCTTCTGCGGTCCTTCGGCCTCACACGGCCGCCTCCGCGATCCGTGCCGAGCCGGGTGAGAGGGCCCGGCCCGCCGGCTTCGTCAGGTGACGTCGTCGAAGCTGCCGCGCTTCACGTCGCCATCTCCGCTTGCCTGCTCCGGCAACGCCGCGGTCGCCGCCACCGGCTCGATCTCGCCGATCTCCGTAGGCGTCAGATCAAGGTCGGAGGCCTCGTCGTCGGCCGGTCCTGCCGCGAGCCGTCGCCGCCGCCGGGCGTCGTTGGCCAGCGCAACCCCGACGGCGCCGAAGTACAGCACGGTGATCGGGATGGCCAGGGCGAGCATGGTCAGCGGGTCCGTACTCGGCGTCGCGATCGCCGCGAAGACCGTGATGCCCATGACCATCGCCCGCCACCAGCCGAGCATGCGTTTGCCGGTGATGACGCCGGCGAAGTTCAGCATGACCAGGAGCAGAGGCAGCTCGAAGGAAAGGCCGAAGACGATGACCATCCTGGCGATGAGGTCGAGCAGCTTGTCCAGCGTGAGGAGGTTGCCGATGCCGGCCGGGGTGAAGGCGATGAGGACGTCCGCCGTGGTGGGCAGCACCCGGTACGCGAAGTAGCCGCCGGCCACGAACAGCGGAAAGCCCACGCCGACGAAGCTGAGCGTGTACTTCTTCTCGTTCCGGTGCAGCCCCGGGGCGAGGAAGGCCCAGAGCTGGTAGAGCCAGACCGGCGCCGACAGGATGAGACCGGCGACCAGGGAGACCTTCAGCGCGAGGGTGAAGGGGCCGAGCAGGTCCATCATCACGATGCTGGCGCATCGCGAGCCCTTCTCCTGCTTGGCGAGGTCGGTGAAGAGCGAGTTGCAGCCCACCGACTGCAACACCGGCTTCGTGAAGAAGTTGATGATCTCTTCGTAGAAGAAGGCCGCGACGACCGTCGCGACGACAATGGCCAGCAAGCCCTTGGCGAGCCGGTTGCGGAGCTCGCGCAGGTGCTCCACGAGAGGCATGCGCCCCTCGGGGTCTTTCGCCTTCTGTTGTGTGTTGGGGGCAGACTTGAGCAACCCACGTCCTCATCTCATGCGACGGGCAGTGGACGCGCCACTGCCACAGTCAAGCCCTGGATTCAGCGCTGCACGCTGTGATCGTTCTCGGCAACCGGCCGAGCACCGTTCACGTCACCAGGCGCCGCCTTGATCGTCCGGGTCGCACTCTGCGAGTCGGGGTTCGGCGGGTCGGAGGGGGCTTCCTGCTTCTGGCCGCCCTCGGACTTCATCGCCTTCGCCTCGCTCTTGAGGATGCGGGCGGACTTGCCGAGCGAGCGCGCCATGTCGGGCAGCTTCTTGGCGCCGAACAGCAGGACGACGACGACGAGAATGAGAATGATCTCGGGAGCGCCGATCTTTCCGAACAACATAAGCGTCTACCTTCTCACCGAGGCGGCTGGGGATGGAGCTACCTGACTTGGCCGGACATCCGTCCGCCCGCCGTGCTAGCAGCGATCGTAACGCTCACGGGTAAACGCTGGGCAACCCCTGTGCGCACTCCGAGTAGCGGGCCGGGCCTCACGCTTCGGCCCTGCGGAACAGCCTACCGTCCACACGTACGAGAGCTTCGGCCCGTCACGCCCGCTACTCCGTTTCCCGCCAATGCGCCGATGCGGCCAGTGGTGCCGCCGCCCGCTCCAGGTCCTCGGCAGCCCGCTGGATCCGCTCCGACGTCGCTCCGACCTGGCGGGCAAGCCGTCGTACTTCGGCGAAGACGCGGACGGCGAGGACGCCGAGCACGGCGATCCCGACGAAGCCGAGAGCGATTGCGATCATGGGCCAGAGCATGGGGCGAGCCTATCGGTCAGCCCGTGTGCAGCCGCAGCGTGCGGACCCCGCCGCCGGTGAGCAGCTCGATGATCCGCTCGCCGGCCGGTTTGCGCACCGCGCGGCGGCAGTCGGGGCAGGTGAAGGAGTAGAAGGTGGTGCGGCTGCTGCCGCCGATCGCCAGCCGGAAGGCGTCCGAGGCCAGTTCGAAGCGGCCCCGGCAGTCCGGGCAGGCCGCCTTGAAGAGCACCGGGGCGGTCATGCCCGCCAGGGCGGTGGTCGCCCTCGTGGACGTCATCCTTCGCTGCCTCCTCCTTCTCCCTGCGCGACGCGGCGCGCCACCCGGTCCGCCGCGCTCACTCGCCGTACGCCGCGAGCGCCTGGTCGGCGGCCTGCCGCGCACTGTCCGCGAGGGCCTGCGGCGCCACGATCCGGCCGTCGCGGCCCAGTCGCAGCGCCAGCCGCCGCAGCGAGGCCGGGTCGGGGGTGCGCAGCGTGATGCGCAGTCCGCCGTCGGGGAGTTCCTCGGCACTGTCGTGCGGGTAGTACTCGGCGACCCAGCGGCCGCCGGGCCCGACCTCGATGGACACCTCGGGGTCCTCGGCCGCGGGCTGTACCAGCCCCTCCGACAGATCGCGCAGCTCGACCGGCGGCGGGTCGGCGGGCGCGTCCAGCAGCTTGATCTCGGCGACCCGGTCGAGACGGAAGGTGCGCCGGGCCTCCGAGAGCCGGCACCACGCCTCCATATAGGTGTGTCCGACGGCGAAGAGCCGGATCGGGTCGACCTCGCGCTCGGTCAGCTCGTCACGGGCCGGGGAGTAGTAGCGCAGCCACAGCCGGCGCCGCTCGGCGATGGCGCGGTCCACGTCGGCGAACACCCCGCCCTCGGACTCGAAGGTCACCGACAGCCGGGCACTGGCGCCGGCCGCCTCACCGGCCGCCGCCTCCAGCTTCGCAGTGGCGCGCAGCAGCGCCTGCCGGTCGCCCTCGCGCAGCCCGGGGAGGGTGGCCACCGCACGGGCCGCGACGAGCAGCGCGGTCGCCTCGTCGGCGGCCAGCCGCAACGGCTCCGCGACATCGTCGGGGTTGTGCCACCAGATGCGGTCGCCGTCGGTGTCGATGTCCAGGAGGTCGCCGCCGCGGAAGCTCGTACCGCACATCGGCAGGATGTCGAGGTCGGTGATCAGCTCGTCCTCGGTGATGCCGAAGGCGCGGGCGACATCACCGACGCGGGCACCGGGGCGCTCGCGCAGATAGGTCACCAGGGACAGCATCCGGCGGGTCTGGTCGATCGCGTTCGTCGCCATGGGTCTCTTATCCCTCTCAGCCCTTGGCCACGGCGCGCAGCCGGTCGATGACCTCGGCACGCAGTTCCGCGGGTTCCAGTACGACCACGTCGGGCCCGAACTCCACCAGCCAGGCGTCGAGTCCGTGGCCGTTGGGGATCTCCAGTTCGTCCCAGCCGTCGCCCAGGTCGCGAACGGTGAGCGCACGGGCGCGCAGCGGATAGCCGTGCTCGGCACGGAGCCTGATCCGTGCGGTGCCGGTGGCGGTCTCCCCGGCCCAGCTCTCGACGGTCTCGCGGACGGTGACGTGATCGGGCACCGGAGCGGTGAACGCCCCTTGCCGGGAACGGACCTTGCCGGTGATCCGGGAGAGCCGGAAGACCCGCTCCGCCTTGCGCTCGCGGTCCCAGCCGGCCACGTACCAATGACCCCGCCAGCATTCGAGGATCCACGGTTCGACCTGCCGCTGCTCGGGGTGGGCGGCGTTCGACTTGCGGTAGTCGAAGACGACCGGGCGGCGGTCGCGGCAGGCCAGCATCAGCGGCTCGAAGGCGGCCTCATGGGCCGGGATACGGGGTTCCAGAGCGCTGTGCGGCTGCCCGGCGTCATAGCCCGCCCCGTCACCGGCCAGCGGCATACCGGCCGCGCGCAGCTTCTGGAGCGCGCCGCTGGCGGCGCCCGCCAGCCGGGCCTGCTGCCAGATCTTCGCGGCCAGCCCCAGGGCGGCGGCCTCCTCGGCGTCCAGCGTGATCGGGGGCAGTCGGTTGCTGTCGCGGCGGGCGAGATAGCCGATGTCGCCCTCGATGCCCTCGACGGTCTCGATGACCAGGCCGAGCTCGCGCAGGTCATCCTTGTCGCGCTCGAACATGCGGTTGAACGAGTCGTCGCTGCTCGCCTCGATATAGGCCTCGATGGACGACCTGAGCTCACGCTTGGTCAGCGGGCGTCGTGTCCCCAGCAGGCACAGCGCCAGGTTCATCAGCCGCTCGGCCTTGGCAATCGCCATCGACGCCCTTTCTTGTTGAACTCCCGATCGTTGACCGTACCGCTCGGGGAGGTCAGGGCAAAAGCCGGAGGGCCCGCGCCATCTCGGCACGGGCCCTCGGACACGTCAGCAGCGGTCGCGCACGGCGACCGGCACCGGTCTCAGACGGAGACCAGGTCGCAGACGAAGATCAGCGTCTCGCCCGGGGCGATCCGGCCGCCGCCGGCACCGCGGTCGCCGTACGCCAGGTGCGCGGGGATGGTCAGCCGACGGCGGCCGCCGACCTTCATGCCCTGCACGCCCTGGTCCCAGCCGGCGATGACCTGGCCGGCGCCCAGCTGGAACTGGAGCGGCTTGCCGCGGTTCCAGCTCGCGTCGAACTCCTCGCCGGTGCTGAACGACACGCCGACATAGTGGACGGAGACGGTGTCCCCGGCCTTGGCGACCGGCCCGTCGCCCTCCGTCAGGTCCACGATCTCGAGCTCGGTGGGAGCCGCGCCCTCAGGAAAGTCGATCTCGGGCTTGTCGATGCTCACGAATGTGCTCCTACTTACGAATCTTTACGATTACTGCCTCAGTCTCGCAGATCAACGTCAGCTGACGCTGAGGACATCCACGGAGAAGGCAAGATCCGATCCGATGGACTTCTGCTGGTCCGGGGTCAGCTTGCTCTTGGGCACCACGATCAGCACCCGGCTGCCGGCCTTCTTGCCCTTGAGGCCTTCCTGCCAGCCCGGCAGCTGTGCGATGGGCACCTCCTGCGCCCCGGACTGCCCCGGTGCCCAGGTGTCGGCGATCACCTTGCCGTCCTTCCAGGTGGCCACCGTGTAGTTGGCACGTACGGTGGCCTTGGTGCCGATCTTCGGGCCCTTGCCCTCGATGATCGTCTCGCTCTCGATGCCCTTCGGGGCGTCCTGGCCCTTGGGGATGGTGATCTTCGGCGCCTTGCCGTCGATGTTGGTGCCCACCTTGGGCAGCTCGGCGTTGTCCTGCGCGACCGGCTTGCCCTCGATCTTGTTCGGCATGACCTTCTTGAGGTCCACGACGAAGACCAGCGTGGAGTTCGCCGGAATCTTCTGCTGCGCCTGCGCGCCGTAACCCTTGTCCGGCGGGATCACCAACTCGACGCGGCTGCCGAGCTTCTGGCCCACCAGACCCTCGTCCCAGCCCTTGATGACCTTGCCGCTGCCGATCTCGAAGGTGGCCGGGGCACCACGGTCCCAGCTGTTGTCGAAGGCGGAGCCGGTCCAGGTCTGGCCGAGGTAGTTGGCGTTGAGGGCGTCGCCCTTCTTCACCGCCGGGCCGTTGCCCTTCTTCAGCACCTTGACCTGAAGTTTCTTGGGCGGGTCACCTTCGCCCTTTGCCACCTTGGGCTTGGCGTCCGCCTGCCCGCTCACCGCCGGCACTGAGCCGGCCTTGGGTGAGTCGTCATTGCCGCAGGCCGCTGCGGAGACGAGAAGCAGGGGCACGGCGATCAGGGCTGCGATTCGGCGTCGGCGCACGTAAATCCCTCAAGACGGGCTGCGATCAATGTAAATGGACTGGGCCACTCTAACCACGCCACGCAACAGTGGCGGGGTCCATGTCACATGGACCCCGCCACTGTTGCACTCGACCGGCACCCTCACCGGCCTCACACGCCTCGGGCACCGCCACCCGAACGGGTCGGATTTCCCGCCGTGGACCCACGAGGGGAAATCCGCCCGGGCGCGGTGCACCGGACACTCACCGGAATCGGCTCACATGCCGGCGATCAGCTTCTCCACCCGGTCGTCCACCGAACGGAACGGGTCCTTGCACAGGACCGTGCGCTGCGCCTGGTCATTCAGCTTGAGATGCACCCAGTCGACTGTGAAATCACGGCGCTGCTCCTGGGCCCGGCGAATGAAGTCGCCGCGCAGCCTGGCGCGGGTGGTCTGCGGCGGCACCGACTTGCCCTCGAAAATCTTCAAGTCGTTACAGATCCGCGCCGCTTGCCCCTTCCGCTCCAAGAGGTAGTACAGCCCTCGGCGGCGGTGGATGTCGTGATACGCGAGGTCTATCTGCGCCACCCGGGGGTGGGACATGGTGATGTTGTTCTTTGTGCGATACCGCTCGATGAGCTGATGTTTCATCACCCAGTCGATCTCGGTCGAGATACGGTCGAGCTGCTCGTCCCGGATCGCCTCGAGCGTGCGGCCCCACAGTTCCAGGACCTGCTCGACGGTGCCCGTACGGATTCCGCGGCGGTCGCAGAAATCCACGGCCTTCTCGTAGTACTCCTGCTGGACTTCGAGCGCCGATGCCTCGCGCCCGCTGGCCAGCCGCACCTTGCGCTGGCCCGTGATGTCATGACTGACCTCGCGGATGGCCCGGATCGGGTTCTCCAGCGTCAGATCCCGCATGACCGTGCCCGCCTCGATCATGCGCAGGACGAGATCGGTGGCCCCGACCTTCAGCATCATGGTCGTCTCGGACATATTGGAGTCACCGACGATGACATGCAGCCGGCGGTACCGCTCGGCATCCGCATGCGGTTCGTCGCGGGTATTGATGATCGGCCGGGAGCGGGTCGTCGCCGAGGAGACGCCCTCCCAGATGTGCTCCGCACGCTGGCTGACGCAGTAGACGGCGCCACGCGGAGTCTGTAGCACCTTGCCCGCGCCGCACAGCAGCTGACGGGTGACGAGGAACGGAATGAGGATGTCCGCGAGCCGGGAGAACTCACCATGGCGGGCGACGAGATAATTCTCGTGACACCCGTAGGAGTTTCCCGCCGAATCGGTGTTGTTCTTGAAGAGATAGACGTCGCCCGCGATTCCCTCCTCGTGCAGGCGGCGTTCGGCGTCGACGAGCAGGCCTTCGAGAATGCGCTCGCCGGCCTTGTCGTGAGTGACCAGTTCGGTCACGTTGTCGCACTCGGGAGTTGCATATTCCGGGTGCGATCCCACGTCCAAGTACAGGCGGGCGCCGTTCCGCAGGAAGACATTGCTGCTGCGGCCCCATGACACGACACGGCGGAAGAGGTACCGCGCCACTTCGTCAGGCGACAGTCGGCGCTGTCCCCTGAACGTGCACGTGACGCCGTACTCGTTCTCCAGCCCGAAAATGCGGCGGTCCATGACTGAACATTACGCCTGACGGCCTGCTCTGAAACCGAGTTCGACGGCCCCGTTTCGATCATTTTCCGCCGGGGCCGCATCTGCCGTACGCAGCACGGGATCCCCGAGAAATCGCTTCGTCGACAAAAGGACGAGCAGCGCGGCGAGCCCACCGGCTCCGGCCACCGCGAAACCCGCCACCGCGCCGCCGCTCCCCACGGCCGGACCCACCACCGAAGCGCCCACCGCCGACCCGACACCGAACGTCGTCACCAGCCAGGAAAACGCCTCCGTCACCGTGCCCTTGGGCGCATGCCGGTCCACCACCACGAACGCACAGGCCAGCGCCGGCGCCAGGAACACCCCCGCGACACCGGTCAACGCCGTCATCCCGATGACACCCGGCACCAGCACCAGCGGCAGATAGCCCAGTGCCAGCAGGGCGGTCAACAGCCGCAGCCGGCCCTCCGGCCGCCCCGGCCATTCGCGCGCGCCGTAGACGAGGCCACCGGCCAGCGCGCCGACACCCAGCGAGGACAGCAGCAAGCTGGAGACCATCCCCCCGCCGTGCTCATCGGCGTACGCCACCGCCGCGACCGCGATCGACCCCAGCGCCAGCCCCACGAAGAAGAACGCGCCGATCAGCACCAGCATCCCGGCCGAACGCAACGCACCCAGC
The DNA here is from genome assembly GCF_000719605.1 of Streptomyces sp. NRRL S-1813. Lineage (NCBI taxonomy): Bacteria > Bacillati > Actinomycetota > Actinomycetes > Kitasatosporales > Streptomycetaceae > Streptomyces > Streptomyces sp. NRRL S-1813. The sequence goes on along the minus strand of NZ_JOHB01000012.1, from coordinate 18,720 downwards.
CAGTGCGCCTCCCGCGGACCGCTGCGCCACTGCCGGGACGGCTCGGAGACGACCACGGAGAGCGCGCCGAGCACCCCGATCAGGTTGATCACCAGCAGCGCCACCCCCTCCGACCAGGCCGCCACGCACAGCGTCACCAGCAAGGGCCCCACCGCGAACATGACTTCCTGCGCCACCGCGTCCAGCGCATAGGCGGCATGCACCCGGTCCGCGCGCTTGAGGACCCCGGGCCACAGCGCCCGCAGGCCGCCCTCCAGGGGCGGGGTGAAGAAACCGGCGATCACCATGGCGACGAAGGCGAGCCACAGCACATCCAGGCCGACGACCGCGAGCAGCGCCGTACCGAGCGCCGAGAGCACCGAGGCGGGCAGCATCACCCGCGGCTGGCCGTAGAGGTCCACCGCCCGGCCCAGCAGTGGCTGGCCGACGGCATTGCAGACGCCGTAGACCGCGGAGAGCGCGCCGGCCAGGGCGTAGCTGCCGCCCTCGGCGCGGATGAAGAGCACCACCGCCAGCGCGGCGGTGGCGTTCGGCAGCCTGCCGACCAGCGTCCCCACCAGGAGCCGGGCCGCGTGCCGGGTTCTGAGCAGCTCCGCATATCCCGCGGCCATCCCTGCCCCTTTCCCGTCCGGAGCGGACGGACATGATACGTATAACCTTCGCCGTTATACGTATCATGACCCCCACCCCAGGTCCACCCCGCAACGGCGACGCGAGGAGCGATACCCCAGGTGACCAGCAACGAGACCACCACACCCGGCAGGCGCCCGGCAGGCGGCCGCACCACCAGCCGGGACGTGGCCCGCGCCGCCGGAGTCTCCCAGGCCGCCGTCTCACTCGTCCTGGGCGACAAATGGCGCGGCCGGGTCTCCCCCGCCAAGGCCGAGGCCGTCCGCACCGCCGCCCGCCAGTTGGGCTACCGTCCCAACCTCGCCGCCCGCAGCCTGCGGATGGGCCGCACCCGCACCGCCCTGCTGGTCGTCCCCGCCCTGACCACCGAATTCTTCGCCCGCGTCTACACCGGCGCGGCCCGGATCGCCGCCGACCACGACTTCGGAGTGGTCCTCTACCCCTCCCCCGAAGGCATCGGCCCCGCCCGCGACCCCTTCGGCTCCGCCTCGGCCACCCTGGACGGCGTGATCGCCTCGTCCATGGCCGCCAAGGCCCTCACCGCCCTCCGGGACGCCGACCTGCCGCTGGTCATGCTGGACAGCGACCCCGACGACGACCGGGCCACCGCCACCGTCAACCTGGACATCGCCGACGGCGCGCGACAATTGGCCGCCCATCTGACAGCGCTCGGCCATCGCCGCATCACCCACCTCGCGGCCGATGTGCACTCCTGGACCTTCGACCTGCGCGCCCGCGCCGTCAGCGCAGCATGCGACGGCGTCCCCGGCACGCTGCTGCGCCGCCGACCGGCCGCCCTCGGTGTCGACGCCGGGCTGCACGCCGCACATGCCGCCCTGACCGCCCCCGGCCCCCGCCCCACGGCGCTGCTCTGCGACGACGACATCATCGCCGCGGGCGCCTGCAAGGCCGTACGCCGGCTGGGCCTGCGGGTCCCCGAGGACGTCTCCGTCACCGGCTTCGACGACCTGGCCCTGGCCGTCGCCGTCGAGCCGGAGCTCACGACCGTACGACTGCCCGCCGAGGAATTCGGCGAGGCCGGCATGCGGGCCCTGATGAGCGTGCTCGACGGCCGCCCCGCCGATGCCCCCACCCTGCCGGTCGAACTGATCACCCGCGGCTCCACCGCCCCGCCCCCGGACGCCCCCGAAAACGCCGCGCGCCCCGGCGGGGAATGACCCACCGGGGCGCGCGACAGGGGCATCCGCCCCACAGCGTTGCGTCAGAGCAGAGGCTCCCCTTCGGGGCCGTCCTCGCCCGAAGCGCCCTTGCCCTTGGTCCCCTTGTCCTTGGCGCCCTTGTCCCCGGCGCCCTCGGCGGCGGTCCCGGACTCCCCGGCACCGGCATCCGCATCCGCCGCGTCCCCGGCATCCGCCCCGCCGCTCTCGTCCAGCAGCCGGGACAGCTGCCGCCCCAGGATCCGCTTGAACTTGCGCTTCTGCGGGCGCGTACGGTCCAGCGTCGCGACCTCGAGCTGCTCGGCGGTCAGCGTACGTTCACCGCCGTTGTTGTCCCGGGAGAGCGAATCCACCGCCAGCTTGAGCGCCTCGGCCAGCGTCATACCGTCGCGGTGACGCTGGTCGAGATAGCTGCTGATCTGGTCGGCGCTGCCACCGACCGCCACCGACCCGTGCTCGTCGACGATCGAGCCGTCGTGCGGCAGCCGGTAGATCTGGTCGTCCTCAGGGGCGGCACCGACCTCGGCAACGATCAGCTCGACCTCGTACGGCTTCTCGGCGGCGCTGGAGAAAATCGTGCCGAGCGTCTGGGCATAGACATTCGCCAGGCCCCGCGCGGTCACATCCTCACGGTCGTAGGTGTAGCCCCGCAGATCGGCGTAGCGCACACCGCCGATCCGCAGATTCTCGAACTCGTTGTACTTGCCGACCGCCGCAAAAGCGATCCGGTCATAGATCTCGCTGACCTTGTGCAGGGCGCGGGAGGGATTCTCGGCGACGAAGACCACGCCGTCGGTGTATTGCAGCACCACGACACTACGGCCGCGGGCAATGCCCTTGCGGGCGTACTCGGCGCGATCGGCCATGGCCTGCTGGGGTGAGACATAGAACGGCGTCGACACCGGCTATCCGTCCCTTCCTGTCAAAAGGTCTCGCAGTGGCTGGGGGCTCCCCCGGCCGAGCCGGGGGAGCATTACGGAACATCCGTCCCGTCAGAGCAGCGCGGCGCGCGGGCCGTCGGGCTGTTCGAGGCGGCGCGCGTGCACGGCACGGGCGATCTCCGAGACCTCGTCGTCGGTGAGCTTCTTGAAGCCGTCTTCGGTGATCACCGTGACGATGGGGTAGATCCTCCGCGCCATATCGGGCCCGCCGGTCGCCGAGTCGTCGTCGGCGGCGTCATAGAGCGCCTGGACGACGGCGGTGGCGGCCTGATTCTCCGTGAAATCTTCCCGGAAGAGCTTCTTCAGCGCGCTGCGCGCAAAGACAGAGCCGGAACCCGTCGCCGCGAAGCCGTGCTCCTCCGACCGCCCGCCGGTCACGTCGTACGAGAAGATACGGCCCTTCTCGCGGTCGAGGTCATAGCCGGCGAACAACGGCACCACGGCCAGGCCCTGCATGGCCATCCCCAGATTGCTGCGAATCATCGTCGACAGACGATTCGCCTTGCCCTCCAAGGAGAGTTGGGCACCCTCGACCTTTTCGAAGTGCTCCAGCTCCAGCTGGAAGAGCTTGACCATCTCCACCGCGAGGCCTGCCGTGCCCGCGATGCCGACCGCCGAATACTCGTCGGCCGGGAAAACCTTCTCGATATCACGCTGCGCGATGACATTGCCCATTGTCGCCCGCCGGTCACCGGCGAGCACCGCCCCTTGCGGGAACGCCGCGGCAACGATCGTCGTGCCGTGCGGCGCCTCGATGGCACCCTGCACCGGCGGCAACGGGCGGTTGCTGGGCAGCAGACCGGGCGAGTGCTCGCCGAGGAAATCCATGAACGACGAGGATCCAGGCGTCAGGAAGGCAGCCGGTAGACGCCCGGTGCTTCGAGTATTGGCTTCCACACGTTTCCTTCCAGATATGCGATGGCCCTGCGCATGGCGTCGGGGTCATCCCTCAACTTGCCGAGTGCCGAATTGCAGTTGAAGCACAGTACGCCTCGGACCTTACCCGTATCGTGGTCGTGATCCACATGCCTCGGGCCCGGCCTGAGACAGATCGGGCGGATACCGAACTGCTCCTTGATCATCGCGTCCCGTTCGGCCACGGTGAGGCCGTAGTGGCGCTTGAGGTGGCCCGCTCGGCTTTGGACGGCCCGGCACGCCTTGCAGCGTGTCGAGAGGCCGTCGGAGGCGGTCGCGTTACGATGCCACTCGCTGTGTGGCTTGATCTCCCCGCAGGTGCGGCACAGCTTGTGTCCAGGCGGGACATCCACCTTTTCCCGCACGGTCTTCCCCAGAGCCTTGCGGCGGCGCCGGTAGTACGTGGCTCCGTACTCCGCCACGCACTCCCGACACCGCACCTGGAGTCCACCACGCCGGTTCTTGTCCGCAGCAAACGAGGGCAGCGGTAAACGGCGATTACACCCGGTGCATTCCTTGTCGACCGAGTCGGACATATGGCCTATTGTCCGCCTTTTTGCACGAAGCTCCGCACGAAATCCTCGGCATTTTCCTCGAGTACATCGTCGATTTCGTCCAGAACGGAATCCACGTCGTCCGACAACTTTTCCTGGCGTTCCTTGAGGTCTTCCGAGGCCTCCGCATCCTGCGTCTGCTCCTCGACCTCTTCGGTGGAACGCGTGGCCTTTGCCTGTCCGCCGCCGCTGTCCTTGGTCGCCATGTCCCTCACCCCGCTCGGTTCGCCCCGCTCGATGTGACCTTCAAGATCCGACCCTACAAGCAGGGTCCGACATCGGCCCTGCACTTGCTGCAACGCCCGGGAGTCACCTCGATGATTCCCGCCCCGCGACGATTTCAGCCGTGGATCGGCTGTGCATCCCGACAAATTCTGTCGTGCACCTGCTGAAACTCAGCGGCCGGACAGCGTCCTCACCAGCTCCTCCGCGGTCCGGCAGCGGTCAAGGAGCTCCTTGACGTGCTTACGGGTCCCCCGCAGCGGCTCCAGTGTGGGAACCCGTTGCAGGGAGTCACGACCGGGCAGGTCGAAGATGACCGAATCCCATGAGGCGGCCGCGACATCGTCCGCGTACTGCTCCAGGCAGCGGCCGCGGAAATAGGCCCTGGTGTCCTCTGGAGGCTTCTGCTCGGCCCGCTCGACCTGTGGCTCGTCCAGGAGGCGCTGCATCTTGCCGCGTGCCGCCAGACGGTTGTACAAGCCCTTGTCGGGCCGTACGTCGGCGTACTGGAGGTCGATGAGGTGCAGCCGCGCCGCGTCCCAGTCCAGGCCGTCGCGGCGCCGGTAGCCCTCCATCAGCTCGCGCTTGGCGACCCAGTCCAGCTCGCCGGACAGGCTCATCGGATCGTTCTCCAGCCGGCCGAGCACGTCCTCCCACCTGGTCAGGACGTCCTTGGTCTGGTCGTCCGCATCCGCTCCGTAACGGTCCTCGACGTATTTGCGGGCCAGCTCGAAGTACTCCATCTGGAGCTGTACGGCGGTGAGCGTGCGGCCGCTGCGGAGCGTGATCAGGTGTTGCAGGGTGGGGTCGTGCGAGACCTGGTGGAGGGTGCGGACGGGCTGGTCGACGGCCAGGTCGACGGCGATGAAGCCGTCCTCGATCATGGAGAGCACCAGGGAGGTGGTGCCCAGCTTCAGATACGTCGAGATCTCGGAGAGGTTCGCGTCCCCGATGATCACGTGCAGCCGGCGGTATTTCTCCGCGTCCGCGTGCGGTTCGTCGCGGGTGTTGATGATGGGCCGTTTGAGCGTCGTCTCCAGGCCGACCTCCACCTCGAAGTAGTCGGCGCGCTGGCTGAGCTGGAAGCCGTGCTCATGACCGTCCTGGCCGATACCGACCCGGCCGGCGCCGGTGACCACCTGGCGGGAGACGAAGAACGGCGTCAGGTGCCGCACGATGTCCGAGAAGGGGGTCTCCCGCTTCATCAGGTAGTTCTCGTGCGTGCCGTAGGAGGCGCCCTTGTTGTCGGTGTTGTTCTTGTAGAGGTGGATGGGCTGGGCGCCGGGGACCTGGGCGGCCCGTTCGGCGGCCTCGGCCATGATCCGCTCGCCGGCCTTGTCCCAGAGGACGGCGTCCCACGGATTGGTGACCTCGGGGGCGCTGTATTCGGGGTGGGCATGGTCGACGTAGAGCCTGGCGCCGTTCGTGAGGATCACGTTCGCCAGGCCGATGTCCTCGTCCGTGAGCTGGCTGGCGTCCGCATTTTCGCGGGAGAGGTCGAAGCCGCGGGCGTCCCGCAGCGGGTTCTCCTCCTCGAAATCCCAGCGGGCACGGCGTGCCCGGTGCATCGCGGCCGCGTAGGCGTTGACGACCTGGGACGAGGTGAGCATGGCATTGGCGTTCGGGTGGCCGGGGACGGAGATCCCGTACTCCGTCTCGATTCCCATTACTCGCCGTACGGTCATGCGGCCCTCCTTGCCCGGCGGCGCCCCCTGATGGGGTCGGCGCTCAAGTACCGCTGTGCTTCCGGTCCGAGTGCGTGCCCCACGTCCGCACAGCGTGACGCAGCGGTACCGAAGAGCCTAGAACGCCTTTGCGGCGCTGTGGAGATCATTACAGTCATTGCTCCAGTCCGGTTTTTCCTGGTCCACCGCGCCCTTATGAGGTGCGGCTCTGGCGCCCCCGGAAAAGCATCCGGCTGCGGACGCCCCGTGCAGGACATCCGCAGCCGGAGAGCGGTGTTACAGGTATTGGCCGGTATTCGCCACCGTGTCGATGGAGCGACCGGTGTCCGCGCCCTGCTTTCCGGTGACGAGCGTGCGGATGTATACGATCCGCTCGCCCTTCTTTCCGGAGATCCGGGCCCAGTCGTCCGGGTTGGTGGTGTTGGGCAGGTCCTCGTTCTCCTTGAACTCGTCCACGCATGCCTGGAGGAGGTGGGAGACCCGAAGCCCCTTCTGATTGTGTTCGAGGAAGGCCTTGATGGCCATCTTCTTTGCGCGTCCTACGATGTTTTCGATCATCGCACCGGAGTTGAAGTCCTTGAAGTAGAGGACTTCCTTGTCACCATTGGCGTAGGTGACCTCCAGGAAGCGATTTTCCTCGGATTCCGCATACATCTGCTCGACGACGGATTGAATCATTCCGCTTACTGCGGCCTTCCGCGAGTCGCCGTGTTCGGCGAGGTCGTCGGAGTGCAGCGGGAGCCTTTCGGTGAGGTACTTCGAGAAGATGTCCTTGGCGGCTTCCGCGTCCGGACGCTCGATCTTGATTTTCACGTCGAGGCGGCCCGGGCGCAGGATCGCCGGGTCGATCATGTCCTCACGGTTCGAGGCGCCGATCACGATCACGTTTTCGAGGCCCTCGACACCGTCGATCTCGGAGAGCAGCTGCGGGACGATGGTGTTCTCCACGTCCGAGCTGACGCCGGATCCCCGGGTGCGGAAGAGGGAGTCCATCTCGTCGAAGAAGACGATGACGGGGGTGCCCTCGCTCGCCTTTTCCCTGGCGCGCTGGAAGACCAGCCGGATGTGCCGCTCCGTCTCACCGACGTACTTGTTGAGCAGCTCGGGGCCCTTGATGTTGAGGAAGAAGCTCTTCCCCGCGGGCTGCCCGGTCACCTCGGCGACCTTCTTGGCGAGAGAGTTGGCGACCGCCTTGGCGATGAGAGTCTTGCCGCAGCCCGGCGGGCCGTAGAGCAAGACGCCCTTGGGCGGGCGGAGTTCGTGCTCCTTGAAGAGGTCGGGGTAGAGGTACGGAAGCTCGACCGCATCCCGGATCAGTTCGATCTGGCCGCCCAGACCGCCGATCTTGGTGTAGTCGATGTCCGGAACCTCTTCGAGGACGAGTTCCTCGACCTCGCTCTTCGGGATGACTTCGTAGACGTAGCCGGAACGAGGTTCGAGCAGCAGGGCGTCGCCGGGGCGGATGGTGATGTCCAGCAGCGGCTCGGCGAGCCTCACCACCCGTTCCTCGTCGGTGTGCCCGATCACCAGGGCGCGCTCGCCGTCCTCGAGGATCTCCTTGAGGGTGACGATGTCGCCGGCGCTCTCGTACGCCATGGCCTCGACCACGTTGAGCGCTTCATTGAGCATGACCTCTTGGCCGCGCCTGAGGCCCTCGGTCTCCACGCTGGGACTGACATTCACCCGGAGTTTTCTGCCTCCGGTGAAAATGTCGACGGTGTCGTCCTCGTTCGCCTGTAGGAAGACACCGAAGCCGGCCGGCGGCTGCGCGAGCCGGTCGACCTCCTCTTTGAGCGCGACGATCTGGTCGCGCGCCTCGCGGAGAGTATTGGCGAGACGCTCGTTCTGCGCCGAGACGCCGGCCAGGTTGGTCTGGAGCTCGACGATCCGCTCTTCGAGAATCCTCGTGTGACGCGGAGAGTCGGCGAGCTTGCGTCGCAGGACGGCGATCTCCTGCTCAAGATAGGCAACCTGACCGGCGGGATCTTCAGACCCTCGCCCCGGCCGGATGCCGCGGTTGATGTCGTCGTCGTGGGCTGCCACGGTCCTCACCTCCTCCAAGGAGCTGGACGCTTCCTGACCCTACCTGGGCCGGTGCAGGTTGAAACCCCTAGATCGAAAAGACTGTCGGGGCGTGTCCGATCTTCACCCTTGCGCACGTCCTCACGCCAAGGGAATACCCACCCAACAACATCAGAAAGCGAGCGGTTGTATCGTCGAGTCGGTCAACACCCGTCAGGGCTGGCGCCACTTAGGCAAAAACGGTTCACGTACGCAGGAACGGCAGGCGAGATGACCGCGCAGGACGAAGCCCCAGAGCTGGAAGTGTGGATCGACCAGGATCTGTGCACCGGGGACGGCATCTGTGCGCAGTACGCGCCGGAGGTCTTCGAGCTCGACATCGACGGGCTGGCTTATGTGAAGAGCGACGACGACGAGCTGCTCCAGGACAAGGGCGCGGCAACGCCCGTCCCGCTGAAGCTGCTCGCTGACGTGCGGGACTCCGCGAAGGAGTGCCCCGGGGACTGCATCCACGTCCGCCGCGTCAAAGACCTCGTCGAGGTCTACGGCCCGGACGCGGAGTAGCCGGCGCGGCGCGGAACGCGCCGGCCGGCCACCTCGTGTGACGGGTCACACACGCCTGGTGCCCATCGCGGCGGGAAGTTCGCTCTGAACGAACTTCCCGCCCTTCCATTGCCACTTGGCGCTCTTGTGCACGTCCGGGCAGCAGCGCGGAACGTCAAGCGTGGAGTAGCCCAGGAGCGCCGCTGAGATCGCGCCATCCTTGATGGTGAGGGTTTGGACGCTGCGCTGCCGGGCGGGCGCGAGGAGTGTCGCCACGATCCGGGGTGCGGCGCCGGCGTCGGACGGCTGCGCGAGGACGTAGACGCCGCTGGGGGGCGTGCCGGTCCCGCTGTGGCAGCGGACCACTGCGACCGTCTCGGTCGTCCCGTCGCCGTCGAGGTCGCCCGAGGCCTTCTTCACCACGTCGAGGCGGTTGGGGCCGCAGTCGACCGGAAAGGTCACCTTGTCCGGGTCGGGGGCGGCCGCGGAGTGCTGCCCGGCCGTGGCGGCGGCGGGGGAGGAGGTCGTGGCCTTGGCGTCGGGGGGCTGGAGGAGGGACGCTGCCGCGACGACCGCCGAGATGGCGGTGGCGGTGGCGAGCCAGTGCATGGGGCGCGGCTGGGTGTGCAAAAGGTCCTGGCCTGCCATGGGCTGCACGCGGGGTAACTCCTGTGAAGTGCTGTACCGGTGGGAGTGCCCAGCATCGTTCCACAGGAGGATGCGCCAAGGAACCGGCCGGGCCGGAGTTTTCCGTGCAGATCCGGTGGTGGAAACGAAGGAGCGCCGCCGGCGGTTCCCGGCGGGGAACTCGTCGGCGGCGCCTGGTGGTTCGTTGGCCGGTTCCGGACGGTCAGCCGCGCTCGGCCGAGCCGCCTCCGGAAGCTGCTGCCTGGTCCTTGCCGGGCCCTGTGTAGTCCTCGCCGTAGGCGCCCTTGGCCGGGCGGCGGCGGCGCAGCGGGGGCTCGACGCCGTCGGCGAGGCGGCGGGCGGTCAGCAGGAAGCCGGTGTGGCCGATCATGCGGTGGTCGGGGCGGACGGCGAGGCCCTCGACGTGCCAGGTGCGGACCATGGTTTCCCAGGCCGACGGCTCGTTGAAGGTGCCGTGTTCGCGGATCGCCTCGACGGTGCGGGCCATCTGCGTCGTCGTCGCGACGTAGGCGCAGAGGATACCGCCGGGGACCAGGGCCTTGGAGACGGCCTCCAGGCACTCCCAGGGGGCGAGCATGTCGAGGATGACCCGGTCGACGTCGGCGTCGGAGAGGTTGTCCTGGAGGTCACCGACGGTGAGCGTCCATGCGGGGTGCGGACCGCCGAAGTAGCGCTCGACGTTCTGCGTGGCGATCTCGGCGAAATCGGCGCGGCGCTCGTAGGAGTGCAGCATGCCGTCGTCGCCGATGGCGCGCAGCAGGAAGCTGCTGAGCGAGCCGGAGCCCACACCGGCCTCGACGACGCGGGCGCCGGGGAAGATGTCGGCCATCGCCAGGATCTGCCCCGCGTCCTTGGGGTAGACCACGGCGGCACCGCGGGGCATGGACAGGACATAGTCGGGGAGCAGCGGGCGCAGCGCGAGGTAGGCGACGTTCCCGGTGGTACGGACAACACTGCCCTCGGGAGCACCGATCAGCTCGTCGTGGGGGAAAGCTCCCTTGTGGGTGTGGAAGCTTTTTCCCTCTTCGAGCGTGAAGGTGTAGTGGCGTCCCTTGGGATCGGTGAGCTGGACCTGGTCCCCGACCTTGAAGGGCCCGCGACGGCGGGCGGCACCGGTCGGTTCGGACATGTGACCAGCCTACCGGCCCGTCGGGACGCCGCGGACCAGTGGGCAGGGCGAGTGAGCCGACGGGGGCGCGCCGGTGTCGGGAGAGCGAGCGCAGACCCCGGCGGAGGAGGGGCTGAGCACGGTCGCTCTCCCCGACACCGGCTTCGGCGCCCTTGGAGGCGAACCGAGCCCGGCTAAGCAGCCTTACGGGCCATGGCGGAGACGAAGGCCCGCTCGACGTCGGCGGTGGACAGCACGCCGTAGATCTCGCCGGTCTCCTCGACGACGAGGTATTCGGTGGCGGGGGTGGCACGCAGGTACTCCAGGAGGTCCTCTCCCGCGAGTTCGGCGGAGACCCGCATGCCTTCCTTGAGGTCCTGGGCGAGGGTGCCCACGGGGACCCAGGGGCGGCGGTGCTCGGGGACCCCGACGATGGCGGCCTCGCGGATGAGGGCGGTGGGGGTGCCCTGACGGTCGACGACGACCAGGGCGCGGGCGCCGGCGTCGTTGGCGCGGCGCAGCGCCTCGGAGAGCGGGGTGTCGGTCTCGACGGGGACGGCGCGCCGGGTCAGGGTGCGGGCGGTGAGGTCGGGGAGGCGTTCCCGTAGCCGGGCCATGCGCAGGCTGTTGCCGGCGCCGGTCCAGATGATGGCGGCGAGGATCGCGGCGAGCAGGGCGTCGGTGAGCGAGTCGGCGCCGCCGATCTCGGGCCGGGCGTTGCCGAGGGCGCCGGTGTGGGTGAGCAGCGGCAGTCCGATGAGGACGGTGACGGCGAGCGCGCGGCCGACCCAGGCGGCGGCGATGGTGCCGCTCATGGGCTTGCCGGTGATCTTCCAGACGAGGGCGCGCAGCATCCGGCCGCCGTCCAGGGGGAGGCCGGGCAGCAGGTTGAAGATCGCCACGATGAGGTTGGAGATCATCAGGCCGGCGACCAGGACGCCGGGGACGGTGTCGGGCTCGACCAGCTGCATAGCGGCGTAGAAGACCCCGGCGAGGGCGAGGGAGAGCAGCGGGCCGACGAAGGCGAGGACGAATTCCCTGCCGGGGGTCTCGGTCTCCTTCTCGATCTCCGAGACGCCGCCGAAGAACTGGAGCTGGATGCGGCGTACGGGGAGCTTGAAGCGCAGCGCGGCCACGGTGTGGGCCAGTTCGTGGACCAGCACCGAGGCGTAGAAGGCGACCGCGAAGAAGAGCGACACGAGGTAGCGGGCGGCGCCCAGCTCGGGAAGTACGCGCTCCAGCTGTCCGCCGAAGACCCAGGTGATCAGGGCGGCGACGAGGAACCAGCTGGGGGCGACGTAGACGGGCACGCCGAAGGGACGGCCCATCAGGATGCCGCCGCCCCTCCTCTTGCCCGGCGGAGGTGTCCTGGGCTCCTTGCCGGGCTCGGGCGGCTCGGGCGGCTGGGACCGCACGGACTCCTCGGGGTCCTGCGACTTCCCGCTCTCGTCCACGGCGTCCCCTCATCGAATACGGCTTTCGCCCCTGCTCGGCCTGATATCTCGATCATGCAGGGCGCAGGGGTCCGGCGTCGATGGTATGCGGAGTGCCCCGGCCCGTTCCGCTGCGGGGCCCTTGCGCGGTGACCCGTCCGCGCTTGTCAGTGGCGGGCCGTAGGGTTTTGTGGCATGGGATGGAGCACGGAGCAGGCCGAGGCGGGCACGCAGAGTGGGCAAGGCGGGTCCGGCATGGAGACTGCCGGGGCGGAGACGCAGGTTGGGGAGCCGGCGCGGGCGCCGGTGGCGCTGTCGCCGTCGCGGGCGAGCGATTTCATGCAGTGTCCGCTGCTGTACCGCTTCCGGGTGATCGACAGACTCCCCGAGAAGCCGAGCGCGGCGGCGACGCGCGGCACGGTTGTGCATGCGGTGCTGGAGCGGCTCTTCGACGCTCCGGCGGCGGAGCGTACGGCCGTCGGGGCGCGCGCGATGGTCCCGGGCGAGTGGGAGAAGCTGCTCGCCAAGCGGCCGGAGCTGGCGGAGCTGTTCGCCGAGGACGCGGAGGGTGAGCGGCTGGCGCAGTGGCTGGCGGAGGCCGAGGCGCTGGTGGAGCGGTGGTTCTCGCTGGAGGATCCGACGCGGCTGGAGCCGGCGGACCGTGAGCTGTATGTCGAGACGGTGCTGGATTCGGGACTCCGGCTGCGGGGGTTCATCGACCGGGTGGATGTCGCGCCGACGGGCGAGGTTCGGATCGTCGACTACAAGACCGGCAAGGCGCCGCGGCCGCAGTTCGCCGAGGGCGCGCTGTTCCAGATGAAGTTCTATGCGCTGGTGATGTGGCGGCTGCGCGGTGTGGTGCCGCGGCGGCTCCAGCTGGTCTATCTGGGCAGCGGCGATGTGGTGACGTACGACCCGGGTGAGGCCGATCTGCGGGGCGTGGAGCGGAAGTTGCTGGCGCTGTGGGAGGCGATCCGGCTGGCGACGGCGACGGGCGACTGGCGGCCGCGGCCGACGAAGCTGTGCGGCTGGTGCGACCACCAGGCGCACTGTCCGGAATTCGGCGGCACTCCCCCGGTGTATCCGCTCCAGGTCCGCCCGGCGGACGGCGGTGTGGTGCCGCAGGGCAGAATGGGGGAAATCTAGGCGCTGATCGCCCGGACAGGCCTATCAAAGGAGAGCTCGTGGCCATCCGCGTCCTGCTGGTCGACGACCAGCCCCTGCTGCGTACGGGATTCCGGATGATTCTGGAGGCGGAGCAGGATCTGGCGGTCGTCGGGGAGGCCGGTGACGGTCTTCAGGCGCTGGAGCAGGTGCGGGCGCTGCAACCCGATGTGGTGCTGATGGACATCCGGATGCCCCGGATGGACGGCGTCGAGGCGACCCGGCAGATCACGGGCCCGGCGAAGGACGGCCCGGCGAAGGTGCTGGTGCTGACGACCTTCGATCTGGACGAGTATGTCGTCGAGGCGCTGCGGGCGGGGGCGAGCGGCTTCCTGCTCAAGGACGCGCCGGCCAATGAACTGGTGCAGGCGATCCGTGTGGTGGCGGGCGGCGAGGCGATGCTCGCGCCGAGCATCACGCGCCGGCTGCTGGACAAGTACGCGGGGCATCTGCCGTCGGGCGAGGAGCCGGTTCCGGACACGCTGCACACCCTCACCGAGCGCGAGGTGGAGGTGCTGAAGCTGGTGGCGCGCGGGTTGTCGAATGCGGAGATCGCCGCGTACCCCGCCGCCTGCCCCGGCGGTGAAGCGGGGGCCTGACCGCCTCCCCCCCCCCCGCCGGCGGGCCCCCGGGAATCCCCCGGGAGCCCCGCCGTCGTGGTGAGAGGAGCCGGTCAGACCTCCGCTTCAGCGCCGGGTCAGGCGTCGGTGGCCTTGCTGATCTCCCAGAACCGGAAGACGGTCGAGGAGTCCAGCGTCCATTCCAGACCGGAGATGCCGTCGCGGGCCACCGCGTACTGCTTGCCCTGCCAGATCGGGATCATCGGCACGTCCTCCGCGACGATCTTCTGAAGCTCCCGGAACTGGGCCTTGGTGGCGCCGCGGTTCGGCTGGTCGGCCGTCTTGGGCAGCAGCTGGCCGGTGATGGTGGGCGAGCTGTAGTTGTTGGCCACCACGCTGTCCTTGCCGAAGAACGGCGCGGTGAAGTTGTCGGGGTCCGGATAGTCGGGGATCCAGCCCTTGACGTAGACGCCGAACTTGCCGTCGGCCATGCCCTGCTCGTACTCCTTGGTGGGCAGGGTGCGCACCTTGGCGTCGAACAGCCCGCTGTGGTTGAGCTGTTGGGCGATTTCCTCGAAGGCCGGGACGGTGCCGGGGCCGTAGCGGTCGGGGGTGGCCCACAGCGTGAGCGGCACCTTGCCGTTGAGGCCGGCGGAGCGCAGCGCGTCCTTCGCCTTGTTGGGCTTGGGGCGGTCGCCGTAGGTGTCGAAGAAGGAGGTGCTGTGGCCGGTGATGCCGGCCGGGACGATGGAGTACAGCGGCACCGCGGTGCGCTGGTAGACGTCCCGGACGAGGGTGGAGCGGTCCAGGAGGTAGGCGATCGCCTTCCGCACGCCCGGCTTGCCGGCGACCGGGTCCTTGAGGTTGAACACCAGGTGCATGACCTCGGCGCTGGCGCCCTCCACGACCTGGGTACCGTGCTGCTGCTCGAGGGAGGCGTTGTCCAGCGCCGCGATGTCCTTCATGGCCAGACCGCGGTAGGCGACATCGACATCGCCGCCCTCGACGGCCTTCTTGAGCTTGTCGGCGGCGTTGAAGAACTTCACGGTCATACCGGAGTTCTTGACCTTGGCCGGGCCCTTGTAGGAGCCGTTGACGGCGAAGACGGCCTTCTGGGAGCTGTAGTCCTTGAGGGTGTAGACGCCGGAGCCGACGGCCTTGCCGTCGGTGCGCAGCCGGTCGGCGGGGTACTCGGCGTGGTCGACGATGGAGCCGGCGCCCGAGGCTATCTTCATGGGGAAGGTCGCGTCGGGCGACTTCAGCCGGAAGACCACGGTCTTGGCGTCCGGCGCCTCGACCTTGTCCAGCGCGGAGAACATCACGGCGGGGCCGTTCACGTCCTTGATGCGCCGGGTGCGGTCGAAGGAGTACTTGACGTCCTTGGAGGTCAGCTTGTCACCGTTGCTGAAGGTGAGGCCGTCCTTCAGGGTGCAGCGGTAGACCTTGCTCTCCCCGTCGGTGAACCCGCAGCGCTCGGCTGCTTCCGGCTCGGGGGTGGTGCCTCCCTTGGGGAAGCTCAGCAGGGACTGGAAGACGTTGTTGAACAACAGCCAGGAGCCGGGCTCGTATCCGGCCGCGGGGTCGGTGGACACGACCTTGTCCGTCATTCCCATGACCACGGGCTCGCCGTTGCCGGCCGCTCCCGAGTCGTCCGTGCCGCACCCGGCGACCGCGAGCAGAGCTGTTGCCAGCCCCGCTCCGATCGGGGCGGCCAGCCACTGGTCACGCTTCCTCACTAAACGGTCCTCACGTTCTGGGTGGTGCCTGTCGGGCCGCGGCGGGGTGGCCGCGGCGGGTGTGTACTGCATGGGCCGCGTCCGCGGGCTCAGTCGGCGACGCCGCGGCTGAGCTCCCAGATCTGGAGCGAGGAGGAGGAGTTGAGGGCCCACTCGATGCCCGTGACGTCGTCGCGGGCGACGACGTACTGCTTGCCCTGCCACAGCGGGAGGAGCGGTACGTCATCGGCGATGATGTCCTGCGCCTCCTTGAAGTTGGCCGCGGCGGCGTTGCGGTCGGACTGCTGCCGGCTGTCCGGGATCAGCTGCGACTCGATCTTGGTGTTGCGGTAGGGGGAGCCGAGGAAGTTCTGCTTGCCGATGAACGGCGCGATGTAGTTGTCCGGGTCCGGGATGTCGGCGAACCAGCCCATGTTGTAGACGCTGTACTTGCCGTCCAGGGCGTCGGTGCGGAACTGCTGCCAGCTGTCGACGCCCTTGACGCCGATGTCGAACAGCTTGGTGCTGTTGAGCTGGCTCGCCAGCGCGCGGACTTCCTTGCCGGTGCTGGAGCCGTAGTGGCTCGTGGTGTAGGTGAGCGTGAACTTCACCGGGGTGTTGATGTTCGCCTGCTGGAGCGTCTTGCGAGCGGCGGCGACGCTGGGGTTCCCGTACTTGCTGAAGAACGAGTTGATGTGACCGGTGAGGCCGGTGGGAACCATCGAGTAGAGCGGGTCGCCGGTGTAGGAGTAGACGTCGCGTACCAGGTCCGAGCGGTTGACGATCTGCGCCATCGCCTTCCGCACGGCCTTGTTGGAGACGGCCGGGTCCTTGGTGTTGAAGGCGAGGTAGCGGATTTCCTGGCCCGGCATCTCCTGGAGCATGAGGTGCTTGTCGCGGGCGTTCTCCAGGCCCTTGATCTGGTCGGGCGACAGCCCGCGGTACATCAGGTCGACGCTCCCCTTGCGCAGCGCCGTCTCCGTGGCCTGGGAGTCGGCGAAGAACCGCATCTCGACCTTGTCGTTCTTCACGTTCACCCCGCCCTTGTAGGTGGGGTTCTTGGTGAAGGTGGCCTTGGTGATGTGGTTGTTCTTGCGCTCCGTCTTGAGGGTGTACGGACCGGAGCCGACCACGTCGAAGCCGCTGTAGAGGCGGCCCTTCGGGTACACGGCGCCGTCGACGATGGCCGCCGCGGGCGTGGCGAGCTTCTGCGGGAACGTGGCGTCCGGCTTGGTGAGGTGGAAGACCACCTCGGTGTCGCTGGGCGCCTCGACCTTGTCGATGTCGTTGAGCAGCGACACCGGGCCGTTGGTGTTGTTGATGGTCCGCATACGGTCGATGGAGAACTTGACGTCCTGCGCCGTCAGGGCATGACCGTTCGAAAACTTCAGGCCACTGCGCAGCTTGCAGCGGTACTGCTCGTTCTGGGTGTCGCGGAACCCGCAGGACTCGGCGGCCTCGGGCACCGGCGCGGTGCCGGTTCTGGGCAGCCGCATCAGCGTCTGGAGGGTGCCGCGCAGCATGTTCCACGCGTCGACGTCATAGGCCTGCGCCGGGTCGAGCGGCGCGGGCGCCGCCTTGGTCGCCTCGATCTGGGTGGCGACTCCCACGACGATCGGATCGCCGCCTTCGCCCGCACCGTCCGTGCTGCCACAGGCAGCGAGAACGGGGGCGAGGAGACCGGCCAGCGCCGGCAGCACCAGGGTCTTGCGATTCATCGTGGGCAGGTTCCTTATCAGCGCAGAGGTGTTGCTCGCGTCGACATTAGTAGGAACGGCCAGCCGCTCTCAGACAGAAAGGAGTTGTATCGATATGGCGCGTGGATAACGACAGCCGGGCGATCGATATCCGGACGGTGGAACGATTCGCGCGTTGCTCCACCAATCCGGACACTTACCCCCGCCGAAGACCCCCGAGACACCCCCTGGACCACCCATGGGGCCCGCTGTCGACGGCCCGGCACGTGAGAAACGTCACGCATTCAAGGACCCGGGGCGATGCAGAAATTCAGTCATCGCATTCGTCACGGAAAATGAGCGGGCCGCTCCCCTCGGTTCCGGGCGGCTTTCTCCGAACCACGCTCAGTGCACGGCTCAACGGCTTTCCGTGATGAGCGTTCGGAGAAATGACAGATCCACTTCTTCCAGCGAACGCACGACCGTGCGCCCCACGGCCGGCGGGATCGGGGTCACCGAGGGCACCGCCACGACCGGGCAGCCCGCCGCCTCACCTGCGGTCACACCGGTCAGCGTGTCCTCGATGACCGCACAGCACGCCGGGTCCGCCCCCAGCCGCGCGGCAGCCGTCAGATACGGGTCCGGGTGCGGTTTGGTGCGTTCCAGGTCGTCGCCCGCCAGGGTCAGCCGGAAGTTCTCCGGGCCCAGCGAATGCAGCATCTGGTCGACGACGGCGCGGTGCGAGGCGGAGACCAGCGCGGCCGGCACCCCGTGCACGGCCAGTTCGGCCAGCAGCCTGCGGGCGCCCGGCATGAGGGGCACGCCGCGCCGGATCCGGGCGAGGAAGGCGGCATTGAGGAGCACGCTGAGCTCGGGCAGGCTGATGTCGACGCCGGTGGCTTGAATCAGATACCCGGCGCTGCGGGTCATCGGGCCGCCGACCACGACTTCGCGGTGGGTGTCATCGAGGATGTGGCCGAGTTCGGCAAAGACCTCCGCCTCCGCCTCCCACCAGAACCCCTCGGTGTCGACGAGGGTGCCGTCCAGATCGAGGAATACGGCTTGGAGGGTCGCGGCTTGGGCCGTTCGGGTGCCGACTACGGGGATGCTGCTGGTCATCCATCCACCTCCGTTACGACGTCCCCGAAGGGACGAAAGGGCCGGTCGCCATCCCCGGCTGGGGAAACGACCGGCCACTACCGGACCGATAAGTGTACGACGATACGGGCCGAAATGCGTCCTGGCAGAGGTCGGCGGCGTCCTGGGGCCTTTGCGGGCGGCCCAGAGCTGCTCATGCGGGATTACCGAGTGTTACCGACCGACACAGCGATCCGGCCGGGGCGATCTGCGGGTCGCCCCGGCCGGGTGCACCGGGCTACCGCGCGTTGAAGTACTTGGCCTCCGGGTGGTGGATCACGATGGCGTCGGTGGACTGCTCGGGGTGGAGCTGGAACTCCTCGGAGAGCTCGACCCCGATCCGCTCCGGCTGGAGCAGGTCGGCGATCTTGGCCCGGTCCTCCAGGTCGGGGCAGGCGCCGTAACCCAGCGAGAAGCGCGCGCCGCGGTACTTGAGCGCGAACATGTCCTCGACATCGGCCGGGTCCTCACCCGCGAAGCCCAGCTCGGCGCGGACCCGGGCGTGCCAGTATTCGGCGAGTGCTTCGGCCAACTGGACGGACAGTCCGTGGAGTTCGAGGTAGTCGCGGTAGGAGTTGGCTTCGAAGAG
>NZ_JOHB01000011.1:0-164706 GCF_000719605.1 Streptomyces sp. NRRL S-1813 | reverse complement strand
GGCTCCGACTGCCCCGCGAGCGGCGGGGGGGAGGAAGCCGATAAGCCCTGAGGGCCAGGGGGGGGCCGGGGCTGATCCTTGCGTGGGGGCGGGCGAGGGGGGTTAGAGGGCCATAGGTGCCGCATGTATGTGGTGCGCCAGGTGGTCCAGATACGGCTGATGCGTGTGACGCGTCTGACGTGCCTGGTCTGTCCGATGCGTCAGATGTATCTCCTGTGCCGGACGCTCCACGCTCCTCGGGCACACCGGTGGACGGCTCGGGCCGGGCGCGCGTCCCTGACGTGCCGGAAGTGCCCGATACGACGCTCGTGACGGGCACAGCGGCCGTGCCACGTACGCCGTCCGCGCCGCGCACACCGTCCCTGCTCCGTACACCGCTCCTGCCGCCCACACCGGACAGGGCAGGCACCCCGACCGCGGCCTCGGCCCGCCCCTGACCCTCAGTGCTCATCGGCTTCGTCGCCCCGCCGCTCGCGGCGCAGTCGGAGCCGGAGCCGGAGCAGCTGCCCCGCGATGACCAGGATGGCGCCGCCGGCCAGCACCAGGCCGACGGCCGAGGTGCTGCTCAGCTCGCGACGCGGGGAGGCCTCGGCGGCCGAGGCAGGGTGGACGGTCGCGGCGCCAGGGGCAGCGACAGGGGCGGCCTGACCGGGGTGGGTGAGCGGAGCGGCGCCGGAACGTATCCGGACGCCGCCGGACAGCCCCGTCGCGGGCCGGACGAGCGGTACCGCGTCGGCGAAGGCCGTCGATCGCAGGGCTGCTCGCCCGTCACTGCGGTCGGCGAGCCGCGGGGTGACCGCGCCGCCGGGGGCGGCCGACGCGGGGGTGACGGAGACCGTTCCGGTCCCGGTGGCGCGTGCCTCTCCGCCGTAGGCGGGCGTCGTCATCACCGCGCAAGCCGCGACCGTGGCACAGAGAGCAAGTTGCCGTGAGCGCATGGTGAACCTCCGATAATTCCGAAGGTCCGCCCGCACGAGCCCGGCCGCATCCGGTGCGGCCCGAGGCTGCGCCGTTCGGGTGGGGGTTCAGGGCGTCGGTGGCCCGGTCATGCGCCCCAGGCCCCGCTCACACCAGGTCGATGAGGTCCGCGATCGAGTCCACCACGCGGGAGGGCCGGAACGGGTGGCGCTCGATCTCGTCGGGGCGGGTCAGCCCGGTCAGTACGAGGAAGGTCTCCATGCCCGCCTCCAGGCCGGCCAGTACATCGGTGTCCATCCGGTCACCGATCATGGCGGCGGTCTCGGAGTGGGCGCCGATGACATTCAGCCCGTGCCGCATCATCAGCGGGTTGGGCTTGCCGACGAAGTACGGGGCGATGCCCGTGGCCTTGGTGATCAGCGCGGCCACCGAGCCGGTCGCGGGCAGCGCGCCCTGCGGCGAGGGACCGGTCTCGTCGGGGTTGGTGGCGATGAACCGCGCCCCCTCGTTGATCAGCCGGATCGCCTTCGTCAGCGCCTCGAAGCTGTAGGTGCGGGTCTCGCCGAGGACGACATAGTCAGGAGAGTGGTCGGTCAGGACGTAGCCGATGTCGTGCAGGGCGGTGGTCAGGCCCGCCTCCCCGATGACGTACGCGGTGCCGCCGGGCCGCTGGTCGTCCAGGAACTGCGCGGTGGCCAGTGCGGACGTCCAGATCGACTCCCACGGCACCTCCAGCCCGATGCGGTTCAGGCGGGCGTGCAGGTCGCGCGGGGTGTAGATGGAGTTGTTGGTCAGCACGAGAAAGGGCTTGCCCGACTCGCGCAGCCGCTTGATGAAGGCGTCCGCCCCGGGGACCGGAACGCCCTCGTGCATCAGGACGCCGTCCATGTCGGTGAGCCATGACTCGATCGGCTTGCGCTCTGCCACTGCCGGACTCCTGCCGTACGCGTTGACGAGGGGCGTCGGCCCGTCTCCCGCACGCGTCGTGACCCATGCGGACATGGTCCACTTGTCGTACGTACGGCCGACACCCCCACCCTAGGTCAGCAGGCCACGCCCCTGACCCCGGCGATCACCCGCGATCTTCGGCGGCCACCGGAACCTCCGCGCCTCGGCTCTCGGCTCTCGGCAATCCGCAGTACGTCACGGAGCGCCTCGGTGAGCCGCTCTCCGAGGAAGCGCAGCTCGCCGTTCGACACCCGGCTGTCGTTGAGCATTACTCGCGCATGCCCGAGTAATGCGACTCCCATCCTCAGTTGCGTCGCCTCCGCCTCTTCGGCCAGGCACGACACAGGACCGCCCCCGCTATCGCTGGCTGTCCGAGGCGGAGAAGCTGGGACCCATGCGCGGAGCAAGCTCCTGCGGGTGGCGGAAGTTGCACCGCCGGCCGATGTCTCTGCGGCGCTCGGGCTCCCGCACGACGGGACGGCCGTCCTCCGCCATCAGCTCCTGCTGATCGATGACGAGCCGGTGGAGCTGGTCAGCTCCTACTACCCGCTGGAGATCGCCCGCGGCACGGCGATCGAGAAGCGCCGGAAGATCAGGGGTGGGACGCCCGTCCTTCTTGCCGAGCTGGGGCATCCACCACGGCTCAGTGTGGACCGGGTCTCGGCACGGGTGCCCACCCAGGAGCAGTTCACCGCGCTCCGGCTCCCGGGCGATCTCCCGGTGCTGCGCACGCTGCGCGTCGTCCACGGCGACGGCGACCGCCCCATCGAGGTCACGGTGATGGTCAAGGCGGGCCATCTCTACGAGCTGCGGTACGAGTTCACGGCCGGGTGAGCCCGGGGCCCGAGGCTCAGGCCCACCCGCGCATGCGCTTCGGTACGGGCACTCCGGCCGACCTACGGTCAGCTCCCCGTAGCCGTCCGCCACGCGTCGACGTACGAGTCCAGGTTCTTGTCGATGTCGTTCCAGTCGGGGCGGAAGATCTCGACGCCGTTCATGATCTTGGCGAGTGCGGTGGCGTTCGCGTCGGTGGGCTTGAGGTCCTTGCGGGAGGTGAAGCCGCCGCCCACCGCGGAGACCTGGCGCTGGACGGGGGCGGAGAGCAGGTAGTCCAGGAACTTCTTGGCGTGGACGCTGTGCGGGGCGTTCTTGACCAGGCCGGCCGCGTACGGGAGGGCGAAGGTGGTGGGCCTGCCGCCGGGCTCGGCGGCGGGGAAGAAGATGCCCTGGTGCGGCATCGACTTCATGTTGGCGTAGTTCATCTGGACATCGCCGTTGGCGACCAGGAGTTCGCCCTTGTCGGTCTTGGGGGCGAGCTGGCCGGTGGAGGAGGACGGGCCGACGTTGTTGGCCTGGAGCTTCTTGAGGAAGGACATGGCCGGACCCTTGCCGCCGAAGTCGTGCAGGGCCTTGATGAGGACGGCGGTGCCGTCACCGGCGACGCCGGGGGTGGAGTACTGGAGCTTGTTCCTGAACTTGGGGTCCAGCAGGTCCTGCCAGGTGGCGGGGGCCTGCTTCAGCTCCTTCGTGTGGTGGATGAAGCAGAAGTAGTTGTTGACGATCGAGGTCCACTTACCGGACGGGTCCTTGTCCGCGGCGGCCACCTGGTCGGAACCCTTGGGTCGGTAGGTGTCCAGGAGACCCTTGCCGTCGGCCTGCTGGATGAACGGCGGGAGGGTGACGACCACATCCGCCTTGGTGTTGGCCCGTTCGCGGGCCAGCCGCTGGACGGCCGCGCCGGAGCCGGACTCGACGTAGTGGACCTTGATCCCGGTCTTCTTCTCGAAGTCCTTGAAGACCGTGTCGTAGAAGCCGTCGCCCTTCTCGCTCTTGAGGCCGTCGGCGCTGTAGACGGTGATCTCCTTGGCGTCGGGGTCGGCGGTGGAGGTGCCGCAGGCGGTGAGCGGGGCGCCGAGGGCGAGGGCGCCGCAGCAGGCGGTGAGGGGCTTGAGGAAGGAGCGGGGGCGGGGGCGGAGGCTGGGGCTGGGGCTGGGGCTGGACATGGCGCGATGGCTCCTCGGGAGGACGGGCACGGCTGTTGCGGGGGTCAGCGGTAGGAGGCCTTGGTGCGGATACGGGAGACGGCCAGGAGGACGAGCAGGGTGGTGGCCATCAAGGCCACCGCCAGTGCGGCACCGGTGAAGAGGGAACCGCGGTCGGTGGCGGCGAAGATCTGGACCGGCAGCGGCAGCCAGTCCGGGGGGTAGATCATCATCGTGGCGCTCAACTCGCCCATGGACAGGGCGAAGCACAGACCCGCGGCCGCGGTCAGGGACGGCAGCAGCAGGGGGAGCTTGACCCGCCACAGGACGTAGGCGGGGCGGGCGCCGAGGCCGGCCGCGCTCTGTTCGTAGGCCGGGTCGAGGCGGGTCAGCGCGGCCGTCACGGACTGGTAGGCGAAGGCGGTGACCAGCACGGTGTGGGCAATGATCACGATCTGGGGGGTGCCGTTGAGCAGGAAGGGCGGCTGGGAGAAGGCCACGAGCAGGGAGAGGCCCACGACCACGGAGGGGACGGCGACGGGGAGCAGGAACAGCCCGTCGAGGAGGCGGCGGGCGCGGCGGCCGAGTTTCTCGGCGGCCAGGGCCGCCCAGGTGCCGGCGGCGAGTGCGATGACGCTCGCCGCCAGTGCGGTCAGGACACTGGTGAGCAGGGCGGTCGGCGCCTCGCCGTGCGCCATGTCCTGATAATGCGTCAGGGTCGCGCCGGAGGGCAGTGGGCCGCTCCAGCTGCTCGCGAAGGACGCGGCGACGATCACCAGCAGCGGCAGCGCGAAGACGGGCAGGAAGAGGACGAAGAAGAGGATGTGGAGGGCCCGGCGGGCGGGCCTGCTATGCACCAGCACGGTGGGGCGCACCTCCTGTACGCGGGCCGGCGCCGCCGCCCGTACGGGACGCCACGGTCCGGTACAGGGCGTAGAGCGCCACCGACAGGGCGACGTTGACGACGGCGACGACGCAGGCTCCGGTGTAGTCGCCGTCGAGAATCGCCTTGGTGTAGACGAGCATCGGGAGCGTGACGACGTCCTTGGCGCCGGTGAAGAGGACGATCCCGAACTCGTTGAGACAGAGGACGAGGACGAGCGCGCCGCCCGCCGCGAGCGAGGGCAGCGCCTCCGGCAGGATCACCTTCCGCACGATCCGCCAGGGCCGGGCGCCGAGCGAGGCGGCGGCCTCCAACTGCCCGGTTTCCACCTGCGAGAAGGCGGCGAGCAGCGGCCGCATCACGAACGGGGTGAAGTAGGTGATCTCGGCGAGCAGTACGCCCCAGGGGGTGTGGAGGAAGTCCAGCGGTCCGCGGGCGGCGCCGGTCATCTCCGTCCACAGGCCGTTGGCCATGCCGACGGTGCCGTAGAGGAAGAGCAGGGCGAGGGTGATCAGGAAGGAGGGGAAGGCGAGGAAGATGTCGATGAAGCGGCTGAGCGCCCTGCCTCCGGGGAACGGGACGAAGGCGATGACGAGGGAGAGCGCCGACCCGAGGAGCAGTGCGCCGACGGTGGCGCCGACGGCGATCAGCACGGTGTTCGTCAGCGCCTCGCGGAAGGATGCCTCGGCGAGGACCGCGGTGTAGGGGGCGGTGGAGTGGCCGCCGTCCTCCGGGGTGAAGGACTGCCACACCACCAGGGCCAGCGGGTAGAGGAAGACCAGGGCGAGGGCGGCGACGGGCGGCAGGGCCCAGAGGGCGGCCCGGGTGCGGCGGGGCCGGGCCGGCGGGCGGGCCCCCTGCACCTCATCCGCCATATCCGCCATATCCGCGCTGACTGCCCTGTCCGCCCTGACCGTCCTAGGCATGGTGGACACCGTCCTCGGTGAGCCCCGCCGGGATGAGGACCGCGTCCTCGGGCGCGAAGTGCAGGGCGACCTGCTCGCCCGGCGCCGGCGTCTGGCGCAGTTCGCGCACATCGGCCAGGACGCGGTGGCCGTCGACCGCCACGTACAGACGGTGCGTCGAGCCGCGCCACTGCACTTCGGTGACCGTGCCGCGCAGGGTGGTGCCGTGGCCGTCGCCGTGCGGGCTCCCGCCGAGGCCGATGAGGTGCGGGCGCAGGCAGAGCGTGGCGGTGGCGCCCTCGGCCACGCCGTCGCCGACGGGCACGGTCAGCGTCCGGCCGGCGAAGTCGACGCCGCCACCGTTTCCGTCACTCCTGCCGTCGCCGCCCCGGCGCACCGTCACCGGCAGCAGATTCGCCGTGCCGACGAAGGACGCGGTGAACTCGGTGCGCGGGCGGCGGTAGAGCTGCTGCGGGGTGCCGCAGTCCTGGAGCCGGGCCCGGTCCAGCACCGCGATCCGGTCGGCCAGGGTCAGCGCCTCGACCTGGTCATGGGTGACGTAGAGGATCGATACATCGGGCAACTCGCGGTGCAGCCTGGCGAGTTCGGCGAGCATGCCGGAACGCAGCTGGGCGTCGAGCGCGGACAGCGGTTCGTCCAGCAGCAGCACGCCGGGGCGGATGGCGAGCGCCCGCGCGATGGCGACCCGCTGCTGCTGTCCGCCGGACAGCTCCCTCGGGTGCCGGCCGGCGTAGGCGGCCATCCCGGTCATCTCCAGCGCCTCGGCGACCCGTCCGGGGATCTCGGCGCGCGGTGTCTTCTGCGCCCTGAGTCCGAAGGCGACGTTCTCGGCGACCTTCATGTGCGGGAACAGCGCGTACTGCTGGACGACCATGCCGATCCCGCGCTTGTAGGGCGGCAGCCCGGTCACGTCCCGGCCGCCGATCAGCACCCGCCCGGAGACCGGCCGGACGAAGCCGGCGACCGCCCGCAGCGCGGTGGTCTTGCCGGAGCCGGACGGGCCGAGCAGGGCCATCACCTCGCCCGGTTCGACGGCCAGGTCGAAGGAGTCCAGGACGGTGTGCTGCCCGTGCTTCCCGTAGGCCACGGAGACGTGGTCGAAGCGGATGCCCGATACGGGCTCGGCCGGGGCCGTGGGCCGTCCGGCGGCCCGGCCGGGTGCCGTGGTGGCCGGGGCGGGCATCTCACACCACCCCCAGCAGCGCGGGCAGTTCGGCGACCGAGCCGAGGACGTGGGTGGCACCGGCGGATACCAGCTGCGCCCTGTCGTGCGCACCGGTGAGCACACCGGCGACGACCGAGGCACCGGCCCGCCGCCCGGAGAGCATGTCGTACGAGGTGTCGCCGGCCACCGCGATCCGCTGGACGGAGTCGGTGGCGCGGGTGCGCAGCAGCGCGGTGAGGACCATGTCGGGGTAGGGGCGGCCACGGCCGCCCGCGTCGGCCGGGCAGAGGGTGAGCGGGACCAGGTCCTGCCAGCCGAGCGCGCCGAGGAGGGCGTCCTGGGTGACCCGGGCGAAGCCGGTGGAGAGCACGACGGTGCGGCCGGCCGCCCGCAGCGCCTCGATGGCCTCGCGGGCGCCGGGTACGGGCGCGATCCGTCCGCCGTCGACCAGTTCCCCGTATGCCGCCTCGAAGGCGGTGTTGGCGCGCTGGGCGGCGGCCTCGTCGCCGAAGAGATGACGGAAGACGGAGATCTTGGACTCGCCCATGGTGGCCCGTACGTACGCGAGCTTCTCGGCGTGGTCGGGGCTGCCCGGTTCGACGCCCAGCCGGCGGGCGGCGGCGTCGAAGGCCTGCTCGACCAGGCCGCCGTCGGCGACGGTGGTACCGGCCATGT
Organism: Streptomyces sp. NRRL S-1813; assembly: GCF_000719605.1. Taxonomy (NCBI): domain Bacteria; kingdom Bacillati; phylum Actinomycetota; class Actinomycetes; order Kitasatosporales; family Streptomycetaceae; genus Streptomyces; species Streptomyces sp. NRRL S-1813. The sequence continues at coordinate 157,209 of NZ_JOHB01000011.1, read as the reverse complement.
CGAGGACGACCAGCCGGATGTGGCGAGGGTCCGGGGCGCTGTGGGCGCCCGGGGTGCCGCCGGGGTGCGGAGTGCTGCCGGGGTGCGTCAACTTTCTCACCAGCCCAGTTCGTTCGCGGTGGTCTCGGCGATTGCCGGGGAACAGGTCATGCCGCGCCCGCCGGGCCCGGTGACCAGCCAGACGCCGTCGCGCGCCTGCTGGCGGTGCACCACGCGCGCGGTGTCGGTGCACTGTGCGTAGACCCCGGCCCAGCGGTGGCGGATACGGGGCAGCGGGCGGCCGAGGATCGACTCGACGACACCGGTCAGGTGCTCGTACGGCTCCTCGACGGTGTCGAAGGCGAACGGCGTTGCGTACTCATGGGTGTCGCCGATGGTCAGTCCGCCGTCGGCCCGCTGGACCATCAGCAGCTGCATCTTGTGCGCGGCGGCGGTCGGCGCCTGTGCCTGGCCGGCGTTGAGGGCGTCCAGGGCGTCGCTCCGGTACGCCGGGTAGTAGCGGAAGCTGTCGGCGTCGGCGACGGAGGTGGTCAGCGGTTCGCCGAGCGGGTCGGTCTGCATCATCTGCAACCGCACCCGGCGCACCGGCAGATCGGGCACCAGCTCACGGACCAGACCGCCGAGCCAGGCGCCGGTGCAGAGGAGGACGGCGTCGCCGCGGTGGACGTCGCCGTGATCGTCGCGTACGGCCCGCTCGCCGACCACCTCACGGACCTCACGGCCGCCGAGGTACGTGTACCGGCCGGAGCCCAGCAGCACCTCCTTCAGGACGCGTTGGGCGGTCCGCGGCTCGACGGCGGCGTCCCGCTCGCACCACAGCGCACCGGCGAACTCGCCGCGCAGGGCGGGGTTGCGGTCGCGGGCCTGGCCGGCCTCCAGCAGCCGGTAGCCGCGGGCGGCGGCGTCGGGGCGGCGGGTGGCGGCCTCGGCGACGGCCAGCTCGGCGGCGTTCCTGGCGACGGTCAGCGAGCCGATGGCCCGGAAGCCGAGCCCGGGGACGCGGGCGCCGATGCCCTCCCACAGCTCGCGGGCGCGCAGAGCGGTCGTCAGCTCCTCGCCGCCGGCCCGGCCGCTGACCCAGATCTGTCCGAAGTTACGGACCGAGGCGCCGCGGGCCTCGGCCTCGCGCTCGATGTGCAGGACGTCATGGCCCCGCTCGACTGCGTGCCAGGCGTGCATGGTCCCCAGCACACCGGCTCCGACAACTATGACTCGCATGCCCCAGACGGTCGCGGCGGTGGGTGACTCATCGGGGGTGACGCGGCGACGCGACGGTGAACAGGGCCCCAAAGTTGGCCTAGACCCGTTATCTTCTCGTGACCTTTGTGGGTTCGGGTCCGGGGTGAAGGGCCGGGATGCCCCCTGGACGCCGGGCGCGCCGGGGACGCTCCCGCCGATCAGCCCGGCGTCGGTGTCGGCGTCGGCGTCCCCAGATGGGTGGTGAAGGAGAACCGGTCCCCCCGGTAGAGCGAGCGCACCCGCTCCAGGGGGCGGCCCTGGGTGTCCCGCGACAGCCGGTGGATCAGCAGCATCGGCAGCGCGCCCGGCGTGCCGATCAGCAGCGCCTCGCGCGGGGTGGCGAGGACGGTCTCCAGGCGCTCGTCCGCGTCGCCGAAGCCGATGCCCAGCCGCTGGTGGAGGTAGGCGTAGAAGGACGAGTCCGGTGCGAAGTCGGCGGCCAGGTCCGGCACCCGCTCGACCGCGACATAGGTGCTCTCCAGGCCGACCCGCTCGTCGTCGGCGAGCAGCACCCGCTCCATGTGCCATACGGCGTCGCCCACTTCGAGCCCCAGATCACCCGCGAGCTGCGGCGGGCAGGGGAACCGGTCCAGGCCGATGAGGTGCCGGCCGGGCTTGCGGCCCTGGCCGCGTACGCCCTCCGTATAGCTCGCGAGCGACAGCGGCTGCTCCATCTTGGGGCCCGCGACGACCGTGCCGCGCCCCAGCCGCCGCAGCCGCCCCTCCAGGATCAGCTCCCGCAACGCCTGGCGCAGGGTCTCGCGGGAGACCTCGAAGCGCTGCGCCAGCTCGCGCTCGGCGGGCAGCACTCCCCCCTCGCCCAACTCCTCCAGCAGCGCGGCGATTTCCACCTTGGCCGCGTAGTACTTGGGAATGCGTCCGTGCTCGGGGACGCCGGACCGGATGGGTGCGCCAGGATCCTGGCCGTACGGGAACTCCACGCCGCGATCTTCGCATCACGCGCGAGGCGGGGGAGCGGCAGTCAGGGGGGCGGCCGTCAGGTGGCGGCAGCCGGAGGGCAGCAGCCGGGCACCGGGGCGCGGACACCTGCGCCCCGGCCCCCGGCGGGCCCCAGCCTCCCGCCCCCGGCCGCAGCCCCCCGGGGCTCAGGACTGCCGCGCCCCGAACAGCGGCGCCAGCACCAGTTCCGCCGCCCCGTCCGCGACCGCCCGCGCACCGCCCCGGGCGAGCGCCACCGGCACGGCGCGCCCGGCGCCGGCTCCGCCGCGGGTGCCGGCCTGCTCGTCGAGCGCCTGGGCCACGCCCCCGAGGAAGGCTCCGGGATGCTCCAGGACGGTGCGCCCGCCGAGCAGCACCCGGTCGATGTCCAGCAGCTCGACGAGGTTGGCGGCGCCCACGCCCAGCGCCCGGGCCGCGCCCGGCAGATCGCCGCGCGCCACCGCGGCCAGGCACAGCGCCTCGATGCAGCCGCGCCGCCCGCAACCGCAACGCGGCCCGTCCCACTGCACGATCTGGTGGCCGAACTCCCCGGCGCCGGTGCGCGCGCCGCGATAGAGGCTGCCGCCCAGGACGAGGCCGGCGCCGAGGCCGGTGCCCAGATGCAGATATCCGAACGAGCCGGCGCCCGACGGTATGCCGTGGGCCAGGCCGAGTGCCGCCGCATTGGTGTCCTTGTCGAGGACGACGGGCAGGCCGAGCCGTTCGGCGAGGGCGTCCCGAAGGGGGAAGCCGTCCCATCGGGGCGCACCGGTGACCCGGTGCAGGACGCCGGCGGTGTGGTCCAGCGGGCCCGGGCAGGCCACCCCGGCGCCCAGGACCGGCGGCCCGCCGGCTTCCGCGCGCAGCGCCGTGACCTCCCGTTCGGCGGTGGCGAGCACCTGCCCGGCGCCCGCTTCGAAGGCGAGCGGGGCGCGGCGTACGGCGACCGCTTCGCCCGCGAGGTCGGCGAGTACGGCGGTGAGCTCATCGCGGTCCAGGTGCAGCCCCACGGCGTGCCGGGCGCCGGGGACCAGCCGCAGGACGGTGGCGGGCTTACCGCCCGTGGAGGCACGGCGGCCCGCCTCGGCGACCATGCCGTCGGCCCGCAGCCGGGCGGTGATCTTGCTGACGGCCTGCGGGGTCAGCCCGATGCGGTCGGCGAGCTCCAGCCGGCTGACGCCCTCCTCGCCGGCCGCGCGCAGCAGCCCGAGCACCAGTGCGGCGTTGTGGCCGCGCAGGGCGGGGAGGTTGGCGCCCGGGTTGCCGGCGAAGCCGCCGTGGGAGATGTCGTTGCTGCTCACCCACCCATTGTCCGCATCGCTTGCACTTTGGCAACACCGTTGCTTAAGTGGGAGCCATGAGCGAGATGAGTGACTCCCCCGGCACCGCCGCCCCCCGTGACCCGCTCCGCGTCGGCCTCATCGGCTACGGCCTGGCGGGCTCGGTCTTCCATGCCCCGCTGATCGCGGCCACCGAAGGCCTCCGGCTCGACACCGTCTCGACGGCCGACCCGGAGCGGCAGGCACAGGCCCGCGCCGAGCACCCGGGAGTCCGTACGGTCGGCACCCCCGAGGCGGTGCTCGCACGCGCCGCGGACCTCGATCTGATCGTGCTGGCGACGCCGAACAAGACGCACGTCCCGCTCGCCACCGCCGCGCTGAAGGCCGGTCTGCCGGTGGTGGTCGACAAGCCGCTGGCCGCGACGGCCGCCGAGGCCGAGGAGCTCGCCGCGCTCGCCGAGGACCGCGGCCTGCTGCTCTCCGTCTTCCAGAACCGCCGCTGGGACAACGACTTCCGTACCGCCCGCAAACTGATCGAGGAGGGCGCGCTCGGCGACATCTACCGCTTCGAGTCCCGCTTCGAGCGCTGGCGGCCCGAGCCCAAGGGCGGCTGGCGCGAGTCCGGCGACCCGGCGGAGATCGGCGGACTCCTCTACGACCTCGGCAGCCACCTCGTCGACCAGGCGCTGGTCCTGTTCGGCCCGGCCGTCTCCGTCTACGCCGAGTCCGAGGCCCGCCGCCCGGGAGCGGAGGCCGATGACGACTCCTTCATCGCCCTCACCCACGCCGGCGGCGTCCGCTCCCACCTGTGGATGAGCGCCACCACCGCCATGCTCGGCCCGCGCCTGCGGGTGCTGGGCAGCAGGGCGGGCTATGTGAAGCACGGTCTGGACCCGCAGGAGGCCGCGCTGCGCGAGGGCCGCCGCCCGGGTGACGAGGGCGCCGAGTGGGGCGTGGAGCCGGAGTCCGCATGCGGCCGGCTGGGCGCCGGGGCGTCCCCGCGGGCCGGGGGCGGCGAGCCCGTACCGACCCTGCCGGGCGACTACCCCGCGTACTACGCCGCGATCGCACGGGCGCTGCGCGAGGGCGGCCGGCCGCCGGTCACCGCCACCGAGGCCGCGGCCGCGCTGCGCGTCCTGGAGGCCGCGAAGCTCTCCGCCGCCGAAGGGCGTACGGTCCGGATCGAGGAGCGCGCATGAGCCCGGCCGGTCCGCGGACGACGGACGAGGAGATCCGCGAACTGGCGGCGCAGGAAGACCGGTTGGTCCTCGACGCCTTCAGCAACGAGGACGCCTGGCACCTGGGCTCGCTGCTGGTGGAGCTGGCGCGCGAGCGCGGCGCCGCGGTGACGGTCGGGATCCGGCGCGGCGCCCAGCAGCTGTTCCACTGTGCGCCGGCGGGCACCTCCGCCGACAACGACGCCTGGATCGCCCGCAAGTGTGCCGTCGTCGAACGCTACGGCGAGTCCTCGTTCCTGGTCGGCGCCCGCTTCCGCGCCAAGGGCCGCACCTTCGAGGAGTCCTCCCGGCTGGACCCGGACCGCTTCGCCGCACACGGCGGGGCGTTCCCGGTCCGGCTGCGCGGGACGGGTGTGGTCGGCGCGGTCGCGGTCTCGGGACTGCCCCAGGCCGACGATCACGCGCTGGTGGTGGAGGGGCTGGAGCGGTTCCTGGCGGCGGGCTGAGGGGGCCCGGCCCAGCTGCTCGTCGTGGGCACGGCCCACAATGGCCGTCATGGCACGGACGGCCCAACTGCCCGTACGTGGGCACGGCCCGAATGCCCGTGCACGGCGGGAGAGAGAACCCGGGCCGACCGGGGCCTCTCCCTGCCGTGCTGCCGCACCGCCGTGCCGCTCAGGCGTCCTTGAGTTCCTGGCGCTGGCGGCCCAGGCCGTCGATCTCCAGCTCCACGACATCACCGGCCCGCAGATACGGCTTGGGTTCCGGCCGGCCCATGGCGACGCCGGCCGGGGTGCCGGTGTTGACGACATCGCCCGGGTGGAGGGTCATGAACTGGCTGACGTAGCGGACGACTTCGGCCACCGGGAAGATCTGCTCGGCGGTCGTGCCGTCCTGCTTCGGCTCGCCGTTGACCCACAGCCGCAGGCCGAGGGCCTGCGGGTCGGGCACCTCGTCGGCGGTCACCAGCCACGGTCCCAGCGGGTTGAACGTCTCGCAGTTCTTGCCCTTGTCCCACTGGCCGCCGCGTTCGATCTGGAAGGCGCGCTCGGAGACGTCGTGCGCCACCGCATAGCCGGCCACCGCCGCCAGCGCCTGCTCGTCGCTCTCCAGATAGCGGGCCCTGCGGCCGATGACGACGGCCAGTTCGACCTCCCAGTCGGTCTTCACGCTGCCCCGCGGGACCAGCACCGTGTCGTCGGGGCCGACGACCGTGTCCGGGGCCTTCATGAAGAGGATCGGCTCCTCGGGGGTCGCGGCCCCCGTCTCCCGGGCGTGGTCGTGGTAGTTCAGCCCGATGCACACGATCTTGCCGATCCGGGCCAGCGGCGGACCGGTGCGCAGTCCGGCCGCGTCGAGCCGGGGCAGGTCGCCGGACGCGGCCGCGGCACGGATCCGGGCCAGCGCCCCGTCGTCCGCGAGCAGCGCTCCGTCGATGTCCGGCACCAGGACGGACAGGTCCCGCAGGACCCCGTCCCCGTCGAGCAGCGCCGGGCGTTCCGCCCCCACAGTTCCGACACGCAGCAGCTTCATCGGTTCCACTCCCGTGGTCGAAGGGTCGGCCCTGGAAAGGGATTTCCGGGCCGGCCGATGGGGGACGGCCATCGAGCGATTTGGCTGATCGTCCAAGAACGGGGTCCAGTCCGCAAGACCCCGTTCAAGGACTGGACCGTTACTGAGCGGTAGTAACGATCTCCCCGGAAGCCCCGCCCCCTTGCGGCTCCGCCCCGTCGGCCGGGCGGGCGGCGGCCCGGGAGTTGGCCCGCGCCCGGGCCTCCCGCTGCCGTGCCGCGCGGCTCTTCGGCGCACCCTTGCGGCCCGCGCGCTGCGGCACCGGGCCCTGCCGCGGATCGCCGGCACCCGACGCACCGTCAGCCGGTACGGGCGCCTGCGGCCCGGACGGCGCCGTCCGCGCCACGCCCGCCTCCGCCGTCCTCCCGGCGCGGGCCGGCTTCCCCTTGGCGGGGGCCACAGCCGTCTTCGCCTTGCCGCCTGCCGGCTTCCCCTTGGCGCGGGCCGCCACGGCGGCCGCTTCCCGGTCCTCGCTCCCCCGGTCCCGGTGCAGCAGCGCCCGCTCGCACGCCGTCCAGGCCGTGGTCGTGACCATGTAGAGCCCGGCGGCCAGCGGCACCACGGCCACCGTGATCAGCGTGCCGAAGGACAGCAGCGGCATCACCTTGGCCATGGAGGCCATGCCGGGCACCGCGGCACTGCCGCCCGGGGCCGGCTGCGGGGTCTTGGCCATCGTGGCCCGGGCCCGCCGGAAGTTCCAGGTGGCGACCACCGCGATCACCACGAACAGCGCGAGATAGACCAGCCCGTGCGGCCCGAAGACCCCGCCGTCGGCCAGCGCCTGGCTCCAGTGACCGCCGAGCGGCGCGCCCAGCAGCGTGTGGTCCAGGAGACCGCCGCCCCCGGTGGAGAACAGGTGGTACATCACGAAGAAGACGGGCAGCTGGAGCAGGGTCGGCAGACAGCCGGCCAGGGGCGAGGAGCCGGTCTCGGCGTACAGCTCGGACGTCGCCTTCTGGAGCCGCTCGGGATGGCCCTTGTGTTTGCGCTGGAGTGCGGCGAGCTGCGGGGCGAGCGCCGAGCGGGCCTTCTCGCCACGGGCCGCGGCGCGGGCGAGCGGGTGCAGCGCGGCGCGGACGCCGAGGGTGCACAGAACGATGGTGGCGGCCATGGCCGCGGGGCCGAAGAGCGGGGCGAGCGCCTCGGCGCCGTGCGCCAGCGCGTCGCCGAGAAAGCCGAACATGGACATGGGTGAGCCCTCCACGGGTCTCGTCGTGCCGGGATGTGGATTCGGCGTGACGAGCCGCGCGGACGCGCATTTCGGTGCGGTGCGGTGACCGGACCGTGCGCCTACGCGGCCGTCGGGAGGGGACGGCCCGGTGCTCGCGGGCGCGGCCGGCCGGCCGCGTCGGGATCGCGTTGGGGCAGGAATGCCGTACGCCGCTCGCGGTCGCGCAGGGCCGTACGGATCCGGCCCGGTGGTACGGGCCGGGCGCAGGCCGCGATCAGGAAGGCGCGGCACAGGAGCAGCAGCGCGCCGGTGGTCGCGGCGGCGGTCAGCGCGGTGGTGAGCCCCGTCTGCGTGAGCAGGAAACCCGCCAGGACGACGAGGAGTGCCGAGGTGTACAGGCGCCAGGCATCGACGATGCGGTACATCCAGCGCCCTCCTCAGGTTGTCCGGTCGTCAAGACTTATCGGCTTCCGCTCAAGAGTAGCCACACATCTGGGCAGCCGGGAGACCGGCCGATAACTTGCCCCCCTGCCGTCGGGACGTACGGCGGAGCAGGGGGACCAAGGGGGAACACCTAGGAGGTGCTGTGCGCGACATCAGCGTTCCGGCCCTGGCGGCGCCACTGCGGACCGGCGGTCTCGCCGACTCCGTATTCGACACCGCCACGCACCAGCCGGACTTCGCTCAGCTCGCCCGCCGTGACGGCAGAGCGTCCGGCGGCTGGCAGGAGGTGTCCGCGGCGGAATTCCGGGACGAAGTCATGGCCCTGGCCAGGGGGCTGCTGGCGGACGGGGTCCGGCCCGGCACCCGGGTCGCGGTGATGTCCCGGACGCGTTACGAGTGGACGCTGTTCACCTATGCGCTGTGGGCGGTGGGCGCGCAGCTGGTACCGGTCTATCCGACCGCATCGGCCGAACAGCTGCGCTGCATCCTCGTCGGGGCGAAGGTCACCGCGATCATCGTCGAGAACGAGGCGCAGGCCATGACCGTGGCCGAGGCCTGCAACGAGCGGGCCACGCTGCGCCGGCTCTGGCAGCTGGACCTGGACTGCGTCCGGCGGCTGACGGAGGAGGGCACCCGGCTGCCCGAGGCGGACGTGCACCGGCTGCGGCACATGGTCGACCCGGACAGCGTCGCGGCGATCGTGTACACGTCGGGGACCACCGGGAGCCCGCGCGGCTGTGTGATCACCCACGCCAATCTCGCCGCCCAGTGCGACACCCTGTACGCGGGCTGGGGCGGGCTGCTGGCCGCGCCCGGCGAGCGGCCGTCGCTGCTGGCGTTTCTGCCGTTCGCCCATATCTACGGGCTGATGGTGCAGGTGGCGTGTCTGCGCGGCGGGGTGAAGCTCGCCCATCAGCCGGATGTGGCGTCGGAGGAGCTGCTGCCGGCCCTCGCCTCGTTCCGTCCGACGTTCCTGTTCGCGGTGCCGTACGTCTTCGAGAAGATCTGCGCCCGCGCCCGGCTCGCGGCGGAAGCGGCGGGCCGGCAGCGGACGTTCGACGCGGCGATGACGGTGGCGGTGCGCTACGCGGAGGCGCTCGCGGAGGAGGCGCGGGGCACCGGGCGCGGTCCCGACCCGTTCCTGCGGGCCCGGCACGCGCTCTACGACCGGCTGGTGTACTCCCGTATCCGGGAGACGCTGGGCGGCCGGGTGCGCACCGCGGTCTCGGGCGGTTCGCCGCTCTTCCGCGAGCTGGGGCTGCTCTTCGCCGGGATCGGTATCACCGTCTATGACGGCTACGGCCTGACGGAGACCAGCGGCGCGATCACCGTACAGCCGCCCGGCAGGGTGCGGTTCGGGACGGTGGGCCTCCCGCTGCCGGGCAGCGCGGTGCATCTGGCGCTGGACGGTGAGGTGTGGGTGCGCGGTGCGGTGGTGTTCGCCGGCTACCTGGAGGAGGGCGGCTCACCGGGCAGCGGACTGTACGACGGCTGGCTGCCGACCGGCGACCTGGGGCATCTGGACGAGGACGGCTATCTCGTCATCACCGGCCGCAAGAAGGACGTCATCATCACCAGCAACGGCAAGAGCGTGGCCCCGCAGGGGCTGGAGCAGCGCCTGCGCGCCCATCCGCTGGTCTCGCAGTGTGTGGTGGTGGGCGACAACCGGCCGTATGTCACCGCGCTGATCACGCTGGACCCGGAGGCGCTGGCGCACTGGCGCAGGCTGCGTGACGAGCCCGGCGCGGACAGCACGGCACCGTCGCCGGAGGCGCAGTTGCAGGCGGAGGTGCGGCGGGCGGTGGCGCGGGCGAACGCGTCGGTGTCGCGGGCCGAGTCGATCCGCGCCTTCCGGGTGCTGCCGGGCGAGTTCAGCCAGGAGTCGGGGCTGGTGACACCGTCGCTGAAGCTGCGGCGCGCGGCGATCGTGCGGACGTATGCGGCGGAGATCGACGCCCTGTACGCGGAGGGCAAGCACGAGGAGCCCGGCACGCGGCGGGACCGCCGCAGATGGGCGACGGCCGGGCTGTACGCGCGCTGAGCGCGGCGCACACCGCGCTGGACGGGCCCGGCCGGGCATACGAAATCCGACGCACGTCACCCGTTCCCCCGGCCGGGCCCGCACGCGGCACCGTAGCAGTGCCGCGGCGGACCCGGCCGTTATTTGTCCAGGGGTGAGGACCCGGGCCCGCCGGCCCGGTGCGGCACTTAGCGTCCGGTGGGATTCCAGTAGTGACGAACCGGGAGGCCGTGTGCGGTCCATCCTCAGCAATTCCGCAACATCCGGGCGGACCATCGCCACGGGACTGGTGGTAGCCGCGCTCGTGGCCACGCTCGGGGCGCTGCTGCTGCCCGTCCAGCTCTTCGGTGAGACCGCGGCCGCGGCGACCACCACCCTCACGTACGACGACGACGGCGGGGGCACGGTCGGCACCCGCTACGGTCCGCTCACCGCGATGGACCGGGACTTCGTGCGCAAGGTCAAGCTGGCCGGGCTGTGGGAGCTGCCCTCGGGCCGCATGGCGCAGCAGCGCGGCACGACTGCCGCCGTCCGCACGGCCGGCGCCCATCTCATCGCGGGACACACCGAGTTGGACCGGCGGTCGAACGAGGCCGGGCGGGCGCTGGGCGTCGACCTGCCCAGTGAGCCCAACGCCGCCCAGCAGGGCTGGCTCGGGCAGCTCAACGCCGCCCAGGGCAAGGACTTCGACCGGACGCTCGCGGAGCTGCTGCGCCGCGCCCACGGCAAGGTCTTCGGGCTGGTGGCCCTGGTCCGCGACCAGACCACGAACACCATGGTGCGCGCCCTGGCGGACCGCGCCAACGACGTCGTGCTGGACCACATCACGGTGCTGGAGAAGACCGGAAACGTCGACTTCAACACCCTGCACACCAGCTGACCTGGCGCAGGTACCCCGTTGGGAGGCGCCCATCACGACCCTCTGTGTACCGAAACAGGACGACACCCCTCACATCGGACGAAGCGAAGTGATCTCATGAGGCAACGGCAACAGGCCCATAAACGCTCGCGTTTGACAAACAGAATGCTCATCGGCGGCACCGCCCTGCTGCTGGGCGGCGGCGGACTGGCCGCCTACGCCACCACGGCGCTGGCCGGCAACAACACGCCGGACACGATGTCCGGCCACCAGCAGCACACCGCGTCCGCCATCACCATCTCCTGCCCCGATGTGGGGGAACGGCTGCGCACCGTTCCGCGCAGCGCACAGCTCTCGGTCTCCAAGGGGCTGTCCTCGCTCGACAAGCAGGTGCACGACGCCTACCACAAGATGATGGGCGGCAGCGGCGCCGACGTGCTGAACCCGCTCAAGGCGCAGCGGCAGAAGACCATCAAGATGATGGTCAGCGCGATAGCCAAGAACACCAAGCGGCCCAGCTATCTGCTGAAGATGAGCGGCTGTACCACCAAGCCGGTGGACGAGGGCGCCGGCGCGGGCGGCACCGACTCCACCAAGTCCGTGCAGGACGGCTGGTACCAGGGACAGAACCAGACCCAGGGCGCCGACCAGAACCAGGATCAGAACCAGCAGGACCAGAACCAGCAGGACCAGAACCAGCAGGGCCAGAACCAGCAGGGCCAGGACCAGCAGGGTCAGCAGGGCGGCCAGCAGGGCCAGGCCGGCGGCCCCTCCCCCGACGACTTCGTCGACATCAACAACGTCCAGCCGAACGCGGACGCCCCGCCGTTCGCCGCCCCCCAGGGAGGCAACGCCTCGACGGGCACCTTCACCACCGAGTGCGGCCGCAATGAGGACGGCCACTTCAACTCCGACAACGTCATCGTGACGCCGGGGGTCAGCAACGGCGCCCACCACACCCACGACTACGTCGGCAACAAGGCCACCGACGCCTTCGCCGACGACAACAAGCTCGCCGCCTCCGACACCACCTGCGGCAACGGCGACCAGTCGACCCACTACTGGCCCGTGCTGCGCAAGCTGGACGGGAACGCGGAGCAGAAGCCGGGAGCCGCGCAGGACGCCAACGTCGGCACGACGCTGACCCCGGCCACGGTGACCCTGACGTTCCGCGGCAGCCAGGTCGGCCAGGTCGAGGCGATGCCGCGCTTCATGAAGATCATCACCGGCGACGCCAAGGCGTTCACCAACGGCACCAAGAACGCCAACGCCTCCTGGAGCTGCACCGGCTTCGAGGACCGGCAGCTGAAGGACAAGTACCCGCTGTGCCCGGAGGGCTCGCAGGTCGTGCGGACCTTCGCCTTCCAGAACTGCTGGAACGGCCAGGACATCGACAGCGGCAACCACCGTGACCACGTGACGTTCTCGGACCAGAACGGCGCCTGCCCCAACGGCTTCAAGGCCATCCCGCAGCTCGTCCAGCGGATCACCTACGACGTCCCGCAGGGCCAGAGCTTCGCGGTGGACAGCTTCCCCGAACAGCTGCACAAACCGGTGACCGACCACGGTGACTTCATCAACGTGATGCCGGACCAGCTGATGAGCAAGGCCGTCGACTGCATCAACGGCGGCCGTAACTGCACCTGAGGATCCCGCCCGTGAGCCCCTTGGAGGAGATATTCCCCAAGGGGCTCACGGGCGCCCTGGGGGACGTGTCCCCTGGGGCGCTCACCGGCTACCTCGGGGAGGCGCCCTCTGAGGGACTCAGGGGCTTCCCCAAGGAGGTATCCCCTAAGAGACTCACGGGCGTCCCCGGAGACGTGCCCCCTGAAGGACTCACGGCCCCCTGGGACATGACAAAGCGGCGGCCCCGACCCGGATTCCCGGGGGTCGGGGCCGCCGCTCTGCACCTGGAGGCTGTCGCGGTACCGGAAGGCTCTCGCCGTACCGGCCGGCCGTCAGCTCAACGGGCTCGGTGGGTCAACCGTGCCTCAAAGACCGTTGACGCGGGCCTCGCGGGCAACGCCCAGCGGGCGTATGGACGAGGCGACGGCCCGCGCCCGGCGGCCGGCCCGTGCGCGGTAGCTGCGGACATGCGCCATCAGACGGCGGCTGCGCAGCGCCATCTCCAGCTCGAAGCGGGTACGCGGATCACGCAGCACCGGACCGAAGAGCTTCTCGATCTGGCGCAGGCGGTAGCGCACCGTCTGCGGGTGCACATGCAACAGCTTCGCCGCCTCCGGTGCTCCGCCGCCCTCCAGCCACGCCAGCAGCGTGACTTCGAGCCGCTCGCTCTGCCGGGGCGTCAGCTCCTCCAGCGGGCCCAGCCAGCGGGACGTCAGCGCGTCCGCCAGCGACTCGTCCTGGAGCAGCAGGAGCGCCGAGAGATGGTCGTCGACGAACGCGGGCCGCGACTCCGGGCCGACCCGGCCGGGAGCCAGCGTCAGCAGATAGCGGGCCCACCGCAGCGACGACGCGGTGTCGGTGGCCGGGACGACGTGTCCGACCGCGGCCGGCCTGCCCTTGAGCGCCGCCTCCAGGCGGGCCCGGGTCTGGGTGGCCGGGTCGGGGACGAACAGACAGGTGTACCCGTCGACGGAGCCGATGAGGGCATGCCCGAGCGCCGCGGCGAGTTGGGCGGCTTCTGCGGGAGTGGCGAGGACCACGGCCTGGAGGGTCTCGGGGATCGGCCAGCCCGCCGCGCGGGACAGGTCGGCCAAGCCCTCCTCCGGCAGCTCCCGTTGTCCGGCGAGCACATCGAACAGGTCCTGACGGGCCCGGGCAACAGGCATCGGAGTCACAACGGACGGTACTGCCCGAGGTTTACTCTCCGACTCTTTTTGGTACCCAAGAACTGTCAGCAAGGCCTGTTCAAGTGCCCATTGTGCCTCTTCTACGGGAGTATCCCCGAGAAGTGCGGACAATGCGGGAAATCCGCGTTGCAACTCCGCGACCAACTTGTCGGCGAGATCCGGAAGTTCATTTCTGACTACCCGGTTCCACTCGCCTCGTGGACGCGACCAGATGCGGTTCAGGAGATCACACATCGCTACCTCGATCCTGGCGGGGATGCGGCTGTTACTGGGGATTGGCGCCCCCCGTGCGCCTGAGTCGGCATCATCCGGAGTCACCCCGCGGGACCGCGATGCCAGTGCAGGAATTTGTCACAGCGCGATAAACCTTACGAAAGCCTGAACGCGTTCGGAGATGCTTTTACACATCCGGATTACGGCCCTGCGTATCCGACCGGTTACAGAATGTTTAGTGTTACCGGGGGTCACCGGAACAAAAGCCCCGGGCAAATTACGCCCCCGGGAGATTTCATCGAAATTCGCATCCCGCACCCGCGCCCTGACACCGGGAGGTCCGATGTCCGCACCGCGTATGCAGAGCCGACGCGCCGCACACCGAGCCCGGCCTTCGCCTTTCGTGCCTCGCCCCCGGCGCCCCCCGAACGAACCCGGGCCGTCGGCCCGCCGACCGGCCGGCGGCTTCGCCGGAACTGCCGCGCTCCGCCCGGCGCTTCCGGCCGCACTGCTGCTCTTCCTCGCCGTCATGCTGCGCTCCGGCGCGATGGACGGCCTGATGAACTTCCTCGACTTCGGCGCCGGGGTGCTCGCGCTGGTCTCCCTGTCGGTCACCGTGCTGTGGGGCCTGGCCGCCACCGACCGGATGGTGCTGAAGTCCGGCCACCGGCTGCTCGCCCAGGCCGTGCACCGCGGCACCGGCGTCGCCGGCCTCGGCTTCCTCGGCCTGCACATCTGGGTCAAGGTCACCGAGGGCCACACCGATGCGATGGCCGCCGCGGTGCCCTTCACCGATGGCGCCCGCCCCGGCCTCATCGGCCTCGGCACCCTCGCCGCCTACGTGTTCATCGCCGTCGCGGTGACCGGCGCGGTGCGCGGCGCCTTCACCGGCATCACCGCTTCCCGGTGGTGGCGGGCGCTGCACATGAGCGCGTACGCCGCCTGGGGGCTGGCCCTGGTGCACGGCCTCAGGGCGGGCCGCCCCGCGGCCGGCTATGCCCTCGTCGGCTATGCCATCTGCCTCGTCGCGGTGGCCGTACGACTCGCGCTGCGGATGCGCGACTCACGCAGGAACACAGGAGAACTCCCATGACCGCCCCCGCCCCTACCCGCCCGCTCCCGGCCGTCCCCGGCCCGGAGCCCGTACCGACGCTGGCGTCCTTCGGCCCGCCCCGGCTGCTGGCCGGCCTCGACGAGATGCCGCGCATGGACCGGGTGGCGCATCTGTCCCGGCACGGCAGCCTGCCCCAGCTCAACTCCACGGAGCTGGTGGCGCTGGCCGAGGACATCGATCTGCGCGGCCGGGGAGGTGCGGGTTTCCCCTTCGCCCGCAAGCTGACCGCCGTCATGGACGGGATGCACAAGGCCGACGGCAAGGGCGCGGTGGTCGTCAACGGCAGCGAGGGCGAGCCCAGCTGCCTCAAGGACACCGCGATGCTGCTGCACGCGCCGCACCTGGTGATCGACGGCGCCCTGCTGGCCGCCGACGCCCTGGGCGCCCACGAGGTCGCCATCGGGGTGACCCGTATGGACGTCCTGAGCTCCGTGCAGCGCGCGATCGACGAACGGGGCCCGGTGCGGCCGACGTTACGGGTCAGCCTGCTGACCGAACGGTTCGTCACCGGCGAGGGCTCCGCGATGACGAACGGGCTGAGCGGCGGCCCCGGCCTCCCCTCGGGCCGCAAGATCCGCTCCAGCGAACGCGGCCTGAACGGTGTGCCGACCCTGCTGTCGAACACCGAGACCTACGCCCAGCTCGCCGTGGCCGCCCGGCTCGGCGCGCTCGGCTACCGCACCGCGGGCCTGCCGACGGAGCCCGGCACACTGCTGCTGACCGTCGCCGGCAGCATGGTCGTGGAGGTCCCCTACGGGGTTTCGCTGGCCCGGGTCCTGGCGCTGTGCGGCATGGACCAGGGCCAGGGCGTGCTGATCGGCGGCTACCACGGCACCTTCGTGTCCCCGACCGACGCACTGACCGCGAAGCTGTCGAAGGAGTCGCTGGCCGAGTACAAGGCGGTGCTCGGTGCCGGTGCGGTGCTGCCGCTGCCGTACGACACCTGCCCCGCAGGCGAGACGGTACGCGTCGCACAGTGGATGGGCGCCGAATCGGCCGGCCAGTGCGGCCCCTGCGTGCTGGGGCTGCCCGCGCTCGCCGAGCAGCTCGACCGCGCCGTACGGGGCGGCGGTGCCGGCGCCCTGGAAGCCGTACAGACGCGGATGCGGGCCGTCGAGAAGCGCGGCGCGTGCAGCCATCCGGACGGCACCTCGCGCTTCGTCGCCTCGGCCCTCGGCGCCTTCCCCGAGGAGTTCGAGCGTCATGCGCAGGGGTTCGGATGCGGCCGCCAGGTGACCGGCGCGCTGCCGGTCACCGGGAGCCGGCCGCTGCCGTCCACCGTGCCCACGCCGCCGTCCGCCCCGCACAAGACCGCCGCGCCGCCGCAGGAACGGCTGCTGGTCGACTGGACGCTGTGCCGCGGCCACGGCCTGTGCGCGGATGTGGTGCCCGGCATCATCAAGCTGGGCCCGGACGGCTATCCGGAGAAGGCCAGCATGCCGCTGCCGGCCCGGATGCGGCGCCGTGCGCAGCTCGCGGTGCGCCGCTGCCCGGCACTCGCGCTGCGGGTACAGGGCGGCAACTGAGGCGTGGGGCAGGGTTTTTGCCCGCGGAGAAAATTCTTCGGCTCCGTTGAACGCCCGGCACCCCGTAGCCCGTATTCCCCCGGCGACGGCACCCCGCCGGGGCCCCGGGCCACCACGGCACCCGGGCCGCCTTCTCAGCCACCACCTCAGCAAGCGACGAAATCACCACCCGACAGAGGAGACATCATGATCACTCGACGTCGTGCGGGTCTCGCGGCCACGGCGGTCGCCACCCTGGCCCTGACCGCCGCCTGCGGCAGCAGCGGCAACCAGAGCGCCGGCACCCCCACCACCGACAACGTCCAGCCCGCAGGACAGGGCACCAGCGACTACGGCTACGGCTCCTCAGGCGGCGGCCAGGCGGGCGGCGACACCGCCAACACCGGCGGCAAGGCCCCGCAGGCCGCGCCCAGCGCCGGCACGCTGGCCCTGCACCAGGACGCCAAGCTCGGCCCGGTCGTCACCGACTCCAAGGGCATGACCCTCTACCGCTTCGACAAGGACACCCCGGACCCGTCGAAGTCCAACTGCTCCGGCTCCTGCGCCACCACCTGGCCGGTGGTCCCCGCCGACGGCGCCAACGCCCCGGCCGGTATCGACAAGAGCAAGCTCGGCTCGGTCACCCGCGCCGACGGCACCAAGCAGCTCACCATCGGCGGCTGGCCCGCCTACCGCTTCGCCAAGGACACCAAGCCCGGCGACACCAAGGGCCAGGGCGTGGGCGGCACCTGGAACGCGCTGGCCGCCGACGGCAAGAAGGCCGGCGCCCAGAAGCCCGGCGATGTCTCGGTGTTCGACCACCCCCAGCTCGGCTCCCTCCTCGTCGACGGCAAGGGCCGCACCCTCTACCGCTTCAACAAGGACAGCGCCTGGCCGATGAAGTTCGGCTGCAACGACGCCTGCCTGGACACCTGGAAGCCCGCCAAGCCCGCCGACCGCTCCAAGCTCAACGGCATCGCCCCCAAGCTCATCAGCACCGTCACCCGCCCCGACGGCACCCGTCAGCTGGCCGTCGACTGCTGGCCGGTCTACTGGTTCACCGGCGACGAGCAGCCCGGTGACATCAACGGCCAGGGCAAGATGGGCCTGTGGTTCGCGGTTTCCAAGGAGGGCAAGAAGATCACGACGACACCGGAGGGCTGACCGTCCCGCCCTGCGGCAACGCACCGTCCCGGGGGAACTCGTCCTCCAGCGCCAGCACCTCGGCGTCCGGCCTCTCGTCCGTATCGCGCGGCCCCAGCCAGGTGACCAGGAGCGCCACCGCCACATTCACGGCGAGAGCGACGATCCCCGCGTTCATCCCCCAGACCGGGTCGTGTCCCCCGAAGACCAGGACACAGACGAGCGCAAAGCCCGCCACCAGGCCGCTCACCGCGGCGCATCGCGTCAGCCGCCGCCACACCAGCCCCAGCAGCAGCATCGGCACGAGCTGCGCCATGCCCTCGTACGAAATCAAGGACAGCCGGACGAGGGTGTCGGGGGCGGTGTAGGTCAGCAGCAGCGCCAGCGCGCCGGCCACCACCACGACCAGCTGCGACCACAGCTTCTGCCGCCCGCCCGACGCCCCCGGGCGTCCTTCCCCGGAAGCCTCCCCGGCTGCCCCGCCACCCGGACGCGACAGCGCGCCCAGCACGCTCCTCCCCCACATCGTGCCGATGACCAGCATGAAAACGGCCATCGGCACGATGGAGGAGAGGGCGGCGGCCACCCCGATCAGCCCCACGGCCCAGGCCGGAAGGGAGTCCACCACCAGCTTGAACAACGCGAGATTGGAGTCCGCGCCCACCAGCCCGGGCACCACGAACAGCGCCGCCATCCCCAGCAGCATCGGCACGAACAACAGCACGTTGTAGAAGGGCAGGTACATCGCGTTGCGGCGCAGCGCATCGGCGTTGCGGGCGCCCAGATAGCCCGCCACGGTCGTCGGGAAGATCACCACGGTAAGGGAGTTGACCACGGTGGTGGTGATGAACCAGACCGAGCCCAGACCGCCCGACGCGTGGCCCGGGAAGGCCAGCCACTGCGGCTTCTCGGCGACTATGCGGTCCAGGAACGGGCCGTAGCCGTCGAAGTAGTGCAGCGGCACATAGACCGCGAGGAACCCGAGGGTGCCGATGACGAGAATGTCCTTGAGCACCGACACCCAGGCGCTGCCGCGCAGTCCGCTCACCACGACGAAGCCGGTGGTGACGGCGAAGGCCAGGAAATAAGCCCAGTTGAGACTGATGGCGCCGTAGGAAATCGTGGACACGACCACGCCCATGCCGGTGATCTGGAGCTGGATGTACGGCAGCAGGCAGACGGTGGCCAGCAGGGCGACGGCGGCGCCGAGCCAGGGCGACCGGTAGCGGTGCGCGATCATGTCGGTGATGCCGACCAGGCCGTGCCGGCGGGCGTAGGCCCACAGCATCGGCCCGACGACGTACCCGAGCGCATAGCCGCAGGACATATAGGCCAGGACGTAGAGCACCGGGGCGCCGAAGTTGTAGCCCCAGCCGGCCGCGCCGAGGTAGCTGAAGCTCGTATAGCTCTCACCGGCCATCAGCACCCAGATGAAGACGGTCCCCAGGCTCCGGCCGCCCACCGACCACTCCGTCAGCCCCCCGCCGGAGCCGCGGCCGCGCACCGCGAGCAGGCCGAGGACGACGGTGAGCACCATGAACCCGCCGAACACGGCGGTGGCCACCGTGGCGTTCATACCCGGCCCCGCTTCAGGTCGCCGCGTCGCGCCAGCCACACCGACAGCGGTGTCGCCAGCGTCGCCACCAGCATCCAGAAGAACAGGAACGGCAGACCGAGCACGGTCGGTGTCACCCGGTTCACCAGCGGCAGCGCCGCCAGGAACAGCACATACGGCAGCAGCAGCCACAGCAGCGCGGGGCGCTTTCTCGAACCCGGGGTCCGCCCGGCGCGGGACTCGTTTCGCACGGGGCGAGAGCCTAGGCGACGCGCCGCCGCCCTCACCGTGACTGTGTCGACCGCAACACTCCCCAGACCACCAGCCGGTAGGTGGACGTGTAGGCGGGCGTACAGGTCGTCAGGGTGAGATAGGAGCCGGGCGCCGGGAAGCGGTAGGAGGGGTGCACGCTGCTGTACGGGACCGTGGCGAGGACCGTGCCGTCGGCGGGTGTGGTCCGCGCCAGGATGCGCCGGACGGCATAGGTGTAGCGGGCCTCGGCGGTGTCGATGAGGACGGTGTCGCCGGTCCGCAGCCGGTCGAGGTGGCGGAACGGCTCGCCATGGGTGTTGCGGTGCCCGGCCAGCGCGACATTGCCGGCCTCGCCGGGCTGCGCGCTGTGCGGATAGTGGCCGGCATAGCCCTTGTTGAGGACCGCGGCCTTGCCGACGCCCTGGGCGACGGGCGCGGTGAGGCCGATCCGGGGAATGCGCAGGACGGCGTAGGCGAGGTTCCGGCCGGGCGGCAGGGGCCGGCCGGCGGTGCGGTGGGCGGGCGTACCGGACGGCGGGGCGCTCTCCGGTGTCCGCGCCGCTGCCTCGTCGTCACCGGCCGCCCGGGGCGCGGCGGGTGACGGCGGCCCCGCGTCCCACTGCCGCTCCAGCCGCGTCACCTGGTCGTGTGCCGCGTGCTGCGCCTGACGGTTGGTCCACCACAGCTGGTGCACCACGAGCAGCAGGAGGACGGCGCCGAGCGTCACGGCCAGCTCCGCACCCGTCCACAGCGCCCGCGCGGCACGGGAG
The DNA here is from genome assembly GCF_000719605.1 of Streptomyces sp. NRRL S-1813. Classification (NCBI taxonomy): domain Bacteria; kingdom Bacillati; phylum Actinomycetota; class Actinomycetes; order Kitasatosporales; family Streptomycetaceae; genus Streptomyces; species Streptomyces sp. NRRL S-1813. The sequence continues at coordinate 137,142 of NZ_JOHB01000011.1, read as the reverse complement.
CGACGGGTGCGCCGCCCCTGTACGACTACCGGTATCCGCTCCCGCACGCGGGCACCGTAAGCCCTGCGGGCACAAGCCACCAGAGGCGGCGCACGGTCCGGCCGGCGGACGGGGGGTCAGCCGCCGAAGGCCTGCGAGACGGCGTAGATGGCGAGCCCGGCCAGTGCGCCGACGACGGTGCCGTTGATGCGGATGAACTGAAGGTCACGGCCGATGTGCGCCTCGATCTTCTTCGAGGTGTGCTCGGCGTCCCAGCCGGCGACGGTGTCGGTGATCAGGGACGTGATCTCGCTCTGATAGGTCGTCACCACATAGACGGCCGCGCCCTCCAGCCAGCCGTCCACCTTGTCCTGAAGCCGCTCCTCGGCGGCCAGCCGCCGGCCGAGGGACAGCAGCCCCGCCCGCACCCGCAGCCGCAGTTCGCTGCGCTCGTCCTCGGCGGCGGCAACGATCATCGCGCGCACCGAGCCCCAGGCCGAGGCGATCAGATCCTGCACCTCGCCGCGCCCCAGCACCTCGGACTTCAGCCGCTCGACCTTGGCCCGGGTCTCCGCGTCGGACTGAAGATCGCCCGCGAAGTCCCGCAGGAAACGGTCGATCGCGCCGCGCGCCGGATGCTCGGGCATGTCCCGCATCTCGGTGACGAAGCGCATCAGCTCCTTGTAGACCCGGTCGCCCACCCTGCGGTCGACGAACCTCGGGGTCCATCCGGGCGCACCGCCGGAGACCGCGCTCATGACGGAGTCGCCGTGCTCGACCAGCCAGTCGTGGGCGCGGGAGATGACCAGATCCACCACCCGCTTGTGGCCGCCCTCGGCGACGATCCTCTCCAGCATCGTGCCGATACCGGGCGCGATCTCCTGGGCGTTGGCGCGGCGGGTGATCGCCTCGCCGACCACCGCCTGCACATCGGAGTCGCGCAGCACGGTCAGCGCGCCGCGCAGTGCGGTGGAGAGCTCGGCGGTGACCCGGTCGGCGTTTTTGGGTTCGGCGAGCCAGCCGCCGACCCGGCGGCCGATGCCGACGGAGCGCAGGCGGTGGCGGACGACCTCACCGGAGAGGAAGTTCTCCCCGACGAAATCACCCAGGCTCTGACCCAGTTGGTCCTTTTTGGTGGGGATGATGGCGGTATGCGGGATGGGCAGGCCCATCGGCCGCTTGAACAGTGCGGTGACCGCGAACCAGTCGGCCAGCGCACCGACCATCCCGGCCTCCGCGGCCGCCGCGACGAACCCGGTCCAGCCGCCCGCCCCGGAGGCCCCGGCCCATTTCGCCAGGACGTAGACCAGCGCGACGGCCAGCAGCAGACCGGTGGCGAGTGTCTTCATCCGGCGTACGGCACGCCGGCGCTCCTCGTCGGCGGCGCCGTAGGTGAAACCACCGGCCGCCGCGGGCCGGCCCGCCGACGCCACGTCCGGCGCCTGCGCCCGTTCCGCTCTCGGCGCCGTATCCGCTTTTGTGCGTTCCATCCGCTCCACCGCTCCCACCGTGCCCCCCGCCATCCATCCGGACCGTCCTGCTCCCCGCACCGGCCGACGGTCCGGCCGTAGTCCCACTGTGACCTACTCCTGGAACGAACCACGAGTTCCCCGCGTCCATGCCATGGAGGCATCGACCGGCATCGACCGGCATCGACGGGGCGCCCTGCGGCACACCTGAGGTCCGTGGGATCATGAGGGACCGATCGGACCGCAACGGTGCCGCTGATCATCCGCTGCCCTTGCCCGCCCGGAGCGTGCTGCTCCGCTTTACCCAGGAGACCCCTCCCGCATGAAGAAAAGTGTGGGTTACTCCCTGCTCGCCGGTCTGGCGGCAGTGGTGGTGCTGATCTCGACCGCGATATTCGTCGGCTTCGGCAGCGATGACGACGGGCTGGGCAGTTCCTCGCACAAGCCGCGCGACCCGGCGGCGCCGGCGGTCTCCGGGCAGTGGGTCGGCACCTGGTCGGCGGCCGCGGCGGCGGCCGAGCCCGGCACCCTCAACGGCTACGCGGGCATGTCGATACGCAACGTCGTGCACACCAGCGTCGGCGGCTCCGGTGTCCGCATCCAGCTCTCCAACCTCTACGGCACCCGCCCGCTGGTGGTCAGCCATGCCACCCTGGCGCTGGCCGCGGCCCCCAGCAACCCCACGGCCGCGAGCGGCACCATGCGGCGGCTGTCCTTCGGCAGCAAGCCCGCGGTGACCATCCCGGCGGGCGGCGCGGTCACCAGCGACCCGACCCGGCTGAAGGTGCCGGGCGACGCGGACCTGCTGGTCACGACGTACTCCCCGTCCCCCTCGGGGCCCGCCACCTATCACCCGTACGCCCGGCAGACCTCCTACCTGGCGCGCGGCGACCGGGCCGAGGACGCCACCGGCGCGGCCTACACCGAGCAGAGCCCGTACTGGCGCTATCTGACCGGTGTGGACGTGTGGAGCACCCAGGCCCGGGGCTCGGTCGTCGCGATCGGCGACTCGATCACCGACGGCATCACCTCCACCGCCGGCGCCAACCACCGCTGGACGGACTTCCTCGCGGCGCGGCTGCGCACCGAGCCCGGCGCGCCCCGCTACGGCGTCCTCAACCAGGGCATCAGCGGCAACCGTCTGCTGGTCAACGGCTCCAAGTTCTCCCCGAACAACGGGCCCAGCGTGCTCTCCCGCCTGGAACGCGACGCGCTGTCGCGTACCGGAGTGAAGGCGGTGATCGTCGAGATCGGGCTGAACGACCTGTTCAAGACGCCGCGCCAGCTCGACCCGCAGAAGATCGCCGAGGGCATGCGGCAGGTCGTCCGGGAGGCGCACGCGCGCGGACTGCGCGTCACCGGCAGCACCCTTACGCCGTTCGGGGGGCACCGCGGTTACTCCAACCTGCTGAATTCGGTGCGCGAACAGGTCAACCGCATCATCCGCTCCGGCGCCGTCTACGACGAGGTCGTGGACTTCGACAAGGCGCTGCGCGACCCGTCGGCACCGGTGCGGCTGCGGCCCTCCTACGACTCCGGTGACCATCTCCACCCGAGCGACGAGGGCTTCCGGGCGATGGCCGCCGCAGTGAACCTCGCCCACCTCAAGCTGGCCGCGCCCGCCTCGCTCTAGGTGTGTTGTCCGGAGCACACGCCACCTCAGTCCAACTCCTTGCGGGGGCTGTCCGCCAGGCGGCGCCGCTCCTCCTTCAGGCGGCGCTTCTCGGCCCTGAGCAGCTTGCGTTCGACGCCGACGCCGCCCATCAGCGCCAGCCCCTTGACGATCACCCGGGGCGCGCCCGGATCGCCCGGCACCCCGTCCTCACCCGCGTCGAAGCCGCCCATGATGCCCAGTCCGCGCACATCGACCTCGACGCCCGGCGGCACCACGATGTTCACCCCGCCCATGACCGCCCAGCAGGTGATGACGACTTCGGGCCCGGCGAAGTTCGCCTCGCGCAGATCGATCTCCCCGCCGCCCATGAGGCAGGCGGCCGTGAACCGGCGTCCGATCGTCCACCGGCCCTTGCGCTGGAAGCCGCCCAGGAGGGCGATGCCGACCGCGGAGCCCTCCGTGCCGCTGACGATCCGCTCCGACCACGGCGTCGGCGCCCCGCTCTCCTTGCGCAGCGACAGCGGCGCGGGGCCGGCCGCGGCCACCGGCAGATCGGCGGTGAGCGGCTCCAACTCCCCGTAGGTGCGGGCCTTGTACGCCGCGTCGAGCCGCTCGTCGAACTCCTCCATCGCCAGCCGCCCTTCCGCGACGGCGTCCCGCAGGATCTCGGCGACCCGCTCACGGTCGGCGTCGGAGGCGCGCAATTCAGGGAGGTCTTCAGTCATACGGACACATTAGAGCGCCGAGCCCCCGTTGCTCCCGCTCCGCCCGGCATCCGCCCGCATCCCGCCGCCCGCGTACAGTTCGGCGATCAAGGTCTCGATCTCCGGCTCCCGCACCGACAGATCCACCAGCGGATAGCGCGCGGCGACCGCCGCGACCAGCGGCGCCGCGCTCTGCGACGCCGGGAACGCCAGCCACTGCCGGGGCCCGTCCACCTTGACCGTACGGGCGCCCGGTACGCCCTCGATCGGCGGCAGTTCCCGCTCCAGGTCCACCACGAGCGTGCGCTCCCCGTCACCGGCCGCCCGCAGCCCGTCGAGCCCGCCGTCGTAGACCAGCCGGCCGTGGTCGATGACCATCACCCGGCGGCACAACTGCTCGATGTCGGTGAGGTCGTGGGTGGTCAGCAGGACCGTGGTGCCCCGCTCGGCGTTCACCTCGCGCAGGAACCCCCGCACCTTCGCCTTGCTGATCACATCGAGGCCGATGGTCGGCTCGTCGAGATACAGCACCTCGGGGTCGTGCAGCAGCGCCGCCGCGATATCGCCGCGCATCCGCTGCCCCAGCGACAGCTGCCGCACCGGCACGGCCAGCAGCGGGCCCAGGTCCAGCAGCTCGACACAGCGTTCCAGGTTGGCGCGGTAGAGGGCGTCCGGTACCCGGTACATCCGCCGCACCAGCTCGTAGGAGTCCTTGAGCGGCAGGTCCCACCACAGGGTGGTGCGCTGCCCGAAGACCACCCCGATCCGGCGGGCGAGGCGGGTGCGTTCGCGCGCCGGGTCGATACCGGCGATCCGCAGCCTGCCGCCGCTGGGCACCAGAATGCCCGTCAGCATCTTGATGGTGGTGGACTTCCCGGCGCCGTTCGGGCCGATGTAGCCGACCATCTCACCGCGCGGCACCCGGAAGGAGATGCCGTCCACCGCCCGGACCTCCTGCCGCACCCGCCGCAGCCGGCCCGCCTTGCGCCGCACCGAGAAGACCTTCTCGACGCCGTCCACCTCGATCAGCTGCGGTGCCCCGGCGGTATCGCTCACCACGTGCCTCCTCCGTCATCCCGTTCGTGTGCGTTCGTACGCCCTGACTTGACGTTTCGTCAGCTGCCCGTGCTGCGGTACGCCCGGAGCCCCAGCCGCCACGCCAGCCCCGCCCCCGCACACATCAGCGCCGCCACCACGGGCCCCATGAAGTCCACCCAGCCCGGCAGCCCCAGCGGATCGGGCCGGCCCAGCAGCCGCAGCGCGGGCAGCCAGTTCACAAAGGCCAGCGGGACGAGGAAGGTGACACCGCGCACCAGTTCCCTGGCGAACACCGTCGGCGGGTACTGGAGCATCGCGTTGCCCCCGTAGGTAAAGGAGTTCTGCACCTCGGCCGCGTCCTGCGCCCAGAACTGGAAGGCGGCGCCCGCCGTGAAGACCGCCGCGAAAATGGCCGCTCCGCACAGCGCCATCAGCGGCACCATCAGCACCCGGCCCAGCGTCCAGTCCACCTGGAGAAGGGGCAGCGACCAGCCGAGCACCAGCAGCGCCTGGGTGATCCGGCCCAGCCTGCGCAGCGCGAAGCGGTCCGCCGCGATCTGCGCGAAGACCGGTACGGGGCGCAGCAGCAGGGTGTCGAGGGTGCCGTCCCGCACCCGCCGGCCCAGCCCCTCGACGCTGCCCAGCAGCAGATCCGCCAGCCCCAGCGAGACACCGGACGTCCCATACAGAAAGGCCACTTCGGGCAGCGAGAACCCGCCGAGGGCATCGATCCGCGAGAACATCAGCATGATCGCGACGAAGTCCAGCCCGTTGGCCGCGAAGTTGCCGACCGCCATCATCACGAACGAGGTCCGGTAGGCGAGGGCCGAGCGTACCCACATCCGTACGATCAGCCCGTACGCGAAGAGCCCCTGGACGACCCGGCCCCTCCCGTCGCCGGCCCACTCCCCCGGCCCGCCGCTAGCCACCGTGCACCACCACCTTGCGGGTCGCCGCCGACTGCACCAGCCGTCCCAGCGCCAGCAGCGCCACCCCCCACGCGGCCTGGAACACCAGGCCCCGCCACAGCGCGCCCCCGCTGCGCGCACCCACCAGCACATCGGCCGGCACCTGGAGGACCGCCGCCCACGGCAGCACCTGGGCCACCTCGCCCAGGGCGCCGGGGAAGACCCGCAGCGGCAGCACCATCCCCGAGAAGAACATGCAGGCCAGGCCGCTGATCAGGGCCAGCCCCGCACCGTCGAGGAGCCAGAACGAGGCCAGCGCGACGAGATAGCGCAGCGCGAAACTGACCAGCACCCCGAACAGCACCGACAGCAGGAAACAGCCCCAGGTCAGCGGATCACCGGGCAGCGCGAGCGGAAAGGCCAGGGCGCCCACCGCCATCGGCACCACCCCGCGGCCGATCAGCTGAAGCCCGGCCCGCCCCAGATCCGCGGCCAGCCACCACAGCTGGAGATCCGCGGGCCGGTAGAGGTCCACCGCGATGTCGCCGGTGCGGATCCGCTCCTGGAGCTCGTCCAGGCCGCCGCCGCCCATCAGCGCCGCGGTGGCCAGCAGCGCCTGCGCCGTCCACACGAAGGCCAGTGCCTGCGCCTGGTCGTAGCCGCCCAGATGCGGCCGCTCGTCCCACAGTGCGATATAGGTGTAGGCGACGATGAAGCCGAAGACGGTGTTGGTGAACACGCCGGCCACGGTGGCGATCCGATAGGTGGCGTACCGCCGGAAGCTGCCGGCCGCCACCGCGACGTACCACACGACCCGTTCCCCCAGCCCCGTTGTCGTCGGACGGACAAAACACCGGAGCCTAATGTCGCGGGCGCGGCGGGCGCCATCGCATTATCACCGCTTCGGGTGAGCCGTGGCGGCCGTTCAGCCGGTCGGCCTACGGACTTCGGTGTGTGCCAACCCGCCCGACCGGGGCACATGATGCGAGAGTTTCCCAACGGGCGGCAGTTGCTCTGGCGGCGTACCGCGCGAAACCCCCGACACGACACGACCGCCGCAGTACAACCTTCGGCGGCGGCCGAGGAGTCCTTACCGACATGAGCGGACAACGCACAGGCTGGCGCCGTGTCCTCCCCACCTGGCGCATGGTGCTGGGCACCGTGCTGCTGTTCCTGCTGCTCGTCGTCGGCGGGCTGGTCGCCGGCTATCTGCTCGTCGGCATCCCTGCGGCCAACAGCGCCGCCAAGGCCCAGAGCACCGTCTACCTCTACTCCGACGGCTCCGAGCTGGCCCGCGACGGCGAGGTCAACCGGCAGAACGTCAAACTCAGCCAGGTCCCGAAGTCCGTCCAGCAGGCCGTACTCGCCGCCGAGGACCGGGATTTCCACTCCGAGTCCGCGGTCGATCCCGCCGCGATGCTGCGCGCCGCCTGGAACACCGTGACCGGCAAGGGCAAACAGTCCGGCTCCACCATCACCCAGCAGTACGTGAAGAACTACTACCTCGGCCAGGAACAGACCGTCACCCGCAAGGCCAAGGAATTCTTCATCGCCATCAAGCTGGACCGCGAGGTGAGCAAGGACAACATCCTGGAGGGCTACCTCAACTCCAGCTACTACGGCCGCAACGCCTACGGCATCCAGGCCGCCGCCCAGTCCTACTACGGCCGCAACGCCGAGCAGCTGACCCTCGCCCAGGGCGCCTATCTCGCCACCCTCCTCAACGCCCCCAGCGCCTACGACATCAGCGCCCACCCCGGCAACCGCGCACGGGTACTGGCGCGCTGGCACTACGTCCTGGACGGCATGGTGTCGCAGAAGTGGCTCAGCAAGGCCGACCGGGCCGCGCTGGAGTTCCCCATGCCGCAGCCCGCCAAGCCCTCCGCGGGGCTGTCCGGCCAGCGCGGCTACCTCGTCGAGGCGGTCAAGAACTACCTCACCGACAACGAGATCCTCGACGAGGACACCCTGCGGGCCGGCGGCTACCGCATCACCACCACCATCAGCAAGAAGCGCCAGAACGCCTTCGTCAAAGCGGTCAACACCCGGGTGATGGACCGCCTCGACGACTCCCGGAAGGTCGACGGCTACGTCCGGGCCGGCGGCGCCTCCATCGACCCCGCGAGCGGCCGGGTCGTCGCCCTCTACGGCGGCATCGACTACGCCCAGCAGTTCGTCAACGGCGCCACCCGCCGCGACTACCAGGTGGGCTCCACCTTCAAGCCGATCGTCTTCGCCTCCGCCGTACAGAACAACTCCACCACCCAGGACGGCGAGCGGATCACCCCCAACACCGTCTACGACGGCACCAACAAGCGGATGACGGTCAGTCACGGCTCCCGCACCGGTTTCGCGCCCGCCAACGAGGACGACCGCTCCTACGGCCCGATCACCGTCACCGAGGCCACCGACAAATCCGTCAACGCCGTCTACGCCCAGCTGGGCATCGACGTCGGCCCCGCCAAGGTCAAGGCCACCGCAGTCGACCTGGGCATTCCCGCCGACACCCCCAGCCTCGCCTCGTCCGAGGGCGCGATCTCGCTGGGTACCGCCACCCCCAGCGTCCTGGACATGACCCAGGTCTACGCCACCCTCGCCCACCACGGCACCCACCGGCCGTACAGCCTCGTCGACAAGGTCACCAAGAGCGAGGAGGACCTCGAACTGCCCGAGCGCGAGGAGACCACCGCGATCCCGCGCGCGGCCGCCGACACCACCACCTCGATCCTGCGCAGCGTCGTCGACGGCGGCACCGGCACCGCCGCGCAGGGCGCCGGGCGGCCCGCGGCCGGCAAGACCGGCACCGCCGAAGAGGACAAGGCCGCGTGGTTCGCGGGCTACACCCCCGATCTCGCCACGGTCGTCGCGGTGCTGGGACAGAACCCGAAGAGCGCCGCCCAGGAGCCCCTGTACGGCGCGGGGGGCCTCTCCCGGGTCAACGGCGGCGACTACCCCGCCCAGATCTGGGCCGACTACACCGCGGCCGCGCTGAACGGGCGCCCGGTCCGCGACTTCGACCTGCAACTGGCGGAGGGCGCGGAGCCGGTGTCACCCTCGCCGTCCGGCAGCGACTCGGCCTCGCCCAGCGCGTCGGGCGCGCCGTCCACCGGCCCGACCGGATCCACCACCCTCCCCACGCCGCCCACCGGCGCCCCGACGACCCCTCCGACCGTCGAACCGCCCACCCCCACCCCCGCCACCGAGCCCGCACCGACCACCGAGCCCACCAACGATTTCCCGACGGTGGCGCCCCAGAGCGGCGACGACCTGGAGCAGCGGATGCGGTGGAGGTGGGGCGACGGGTAAGGGCCGGAGGCAGGGCGTGCGCCCGTAGGGGGGCGCCGTACGGGGACGCGGGGAGCCGCAGAGGGACGCGGGGAGCGCCATACGGGGGACGCGGGAAGTGCCGTACGGGTGGCGGCCGCCAGGAGTGCGCGGACCTACCGTCAGTGCCCGGACGTCGCCTTGAGCCCGACGACCGCCACCAGCAACAGGCAGATGAAGAAGATCCGGGCCGCCGTGGCCGGCTCGCCGAGCACCATCATGCCGACCACCGCCGCACCGGCCGCGCCGATGCCGACCCACACGCCGTAGGCCGTCCCTATCGGCAGGGTCCGGGCCGCGTACGAGAGCAGCAGCATGCTGGCGACGATGCCCGCGCCGGTGAAAACGCTGGGCCACAGTCGGGTGAAACCGTCGGTGAACTTCATTCCGACCGACCAGCCGACCTCCAGCAGGCCGGCGGCCATGAGCAGGATCCATGCCATGACGGGCACCTCCGCGAAAAGAGCTTCAACAGGGGTGCGTCGTCTTGTCCTGACCCGGTACGGCGCGTCTCGTCGGGTGCGTCCCGAGGCTAGCAAAGGGCAGCGGAACGGGCGGTGACCGCGGTCACCGCCCGTTCCGGGGGCTACAGGTTATGGGGCCACAGGTCCCGGGGGCCACAGGTCCCGGGGGCTACAGATACAGCCCGGTCGCGTCCTCCGCGCCCTCCAGCCGCTCCGCGGCCACCGCATGCAGATCGCGCTCGCGCATCAGCACATACGCCACCCCGCGCACCTCGACCTCGGCCCGGTCCTCCGGGTCGTACAGCACCCGGTCCCCGACCTCCACGGTCCGCACGTTCTGCCCGACCGCGACCACCTCGGCCCAGGCCAGGCGACGGCCGACCGCCGCGGTCGCGGGAATGACGATGCCCCCCGACGAGCGGCGCTCGCCCTCGGGGATGTCCGTCCGGACCAGCACACGGTCGTGCAGCATCCGGATCGGCAGCTTGTCGTGGGTGTCCTTGGTGTTATTCGGGCTCACGGCATGACCGTACCTGCCCGGCGACGCCCGGCACGCACCACGGGCCGCCCCGGGGCCGGCCGTGATCCGTCAGGCGCGCGCTGCGGGAGCGCCCTCAGCAGCGCCGCTTGGAGGCACGCAGCGTCAGCAGGCCGACCACGGCCACACCGACCATCGCCACCGGAATGATCCGCTCCAGTCGCGGCGCCCCGTCCTCCGACACCAACTGGGCCCGCACGTCCGTGAGCGCACGATTGGCGGCCACATACGCCCGCCCCGCCGTACGGTCCACGGCGGCCGACGCCCTCGCCTTGGCATCGTCCATGATCGTCTTCGGGTGCAGCCGCACACCGATCTCGTCGAGCGTGACGGCGAGCTCCTGCCGCCTGCGGACGATATCCGCCTCGATCTGCGTCGGGGTCCTGGCTTCCGCCACCGCGCTGCCTCCGTCGTCTCGCGCCGATGCGTACGAGGGCCGGGCACGAGCCCCGTACGGAACCGGCCACCTGGCTGACTGCCGATTCGTGATGGACAGTCTGTCAGCTCATGCCCCCCTGCGCCCCACAGCACCCCCGTTTCGCACCCCCGAGACGCCCCCGGCACCGTTCCGCGCCCCGGCTGGCTAGTGTCGGGGCGTACGGACCCACGCTAAGGAGAGCCATGAGCGAGCGACTACAGCCCGGCGACACCGCCCCCGCCTTCACCCTGCCCGACGCGGACGGCAAGCAGGTCTCGCTCGCCGACCACAAGGGGCGCAAGGTCATCGTGTACTTCTACCCGGCCGCCCTGACCCCCGGATGCACCAAGCAGGCCTGCGACTTCACGGACAACCTCGACTTCCTCGCCGGCCACGGCTACGACGTCATCGGCATCTCCCCCGACAAGCCGGAGAAGCTCGCCAAGTTCCGCGAGAAGGAAGAGCTCGAGGTCACCCTGCTCGGCGACCCCGACAAGGAGGTCCTCACGGCCTACGGCGCCTTCGGCGAGAAGAAGCTCTACGGCAAGACCGTCACCGGCGTCATCCGCTCCACCGTCATCCTCGACGAGCAAGGCAAGGTCGAGCGCGCCCTCTACAACGTCAAGGCCACCGGCCATGTCGCCAAGATCATCAAGGACCTGGGGCTGTAGGGCACGCCGTCCCCACCCGGTCCGGCAGTTCCAGCACCGCTTCGGCGCCGCCCTCCGCGGCGGCGCCGAAGTCCAGCCGCGCCCCCAGCACATGTGCCTGCCCGGCCGCGATCGTCAGCCCCAGACCGTGCCCGGTCCCCCGCTCCGGCGCCGCCGTACGGAACCGCCGCGGCCCCTCCGCACACAGCTCCGCCGGATAGCCCAGGCCGTGATCGCGCACCACGATCCGCGACCCCGCCACCACCACCTCGATCGGCGGCTTGCCGTGCTTGGCCGCGTTGGCCAGAAGATTCACCAGCACCCGCTCCACCCGCCGCCGGTCCGTCTCCACGATCCGCGGCTCCCCCTCCACGGTCACCGACACCTCGTCCACCCCGCGCTGCCGCGCCGCCCGCTTCACGATCCCGCGCACCAGCGACGGCAGCTCACAGGCGTCCACATCCGCCCGCTCCACCCCCGCGTCCAGCCGCGAAACCTCCAGCAGGTCCTCCACCAGCCGCCGCATCGCCTGCGCCCGGTCCTGCACCATCTCCACCGCCCGCGGCTGCGGCAACAGCTCCGCGGCGGCCACCAGACCGGCCACCGGCGTCCGCAGCTCATGCGCCACATCCGCGGTGAACTCCCGCTCCGCCTGCGCCTGGGCCGCCAGCGACGTCGCCATGTGATGCACACTGCGGCCCAACTCGGCCACCTCGTCGCGGCCGTGACTCGCCAGCGCATCCGCGTCGGGCGCCTCCCCCGCCGCGATCCGCCGCGCCGCCGCCGCACTCATCCGCAGCCGCCGCGACAGCCGCTGCGACACGAACCACGACACCACCGCCATCAGCGTGACCGTGCCGCACCCCGCGATCAGCAGCGCCCGGTTCAGCGCCAGCTGCGTCGGATCGTCGTCCGGATACGGCGCCGACACCGACAGCGTCCGCATCGAAGCCCCCTCGCCGCCGTCGCCGACCCCGGTCGCCGCCCACACCCGCGGATCCTCACCGCCGCTGATGTACGTCCCCGACTGCTTCCTGAACACCGCTTCGCGCAACGGCGACGGCAGCGTCGCATCGTCCAGCTGCGCGCCCAGCGCACGCGTGCCGTCCCGCTCGTAGATCTGTAGCGCCGAACTCAGCCGGTCGTCCTGATACGCCCGCGCCGACCGCTCGCGCTCGACATCCGCTATGTGCTGCACCGCGAACCCGAGCACCACCACGGCCAGCGCCGTCATACACGAAATGGCCAGGGCGATCCGGCCTCGAATGCCCATCACGCGAGGGTGTACATCTCCGTCGTGTCACCGAGCGGCGTCGAGCCCTCGTAGGTCACCTCGAGACCGGTGAACACCTGCCCGCCGTCGACCGCCTTCGGCCCGTAGAGCCGGAAGGTCGCCGGGAAACCCCCGTCCCTGCCCACGCCCGCACCGGCCTTCTCCACCTGCACCACACCGACCCCCAGAGCCTCGCGCGAACCGTAGTACTTCCACGCGATCCCGGTCGCCACCATGCCGGCATCCTTGCAGGTCAGCGTAATCACATGGGGTTTGGACTCCGGCGCGCCGACCCCGCAGTCCCGGACACCCGGCAGGCCCCCCGACCGCTTGCCGTCCTCCTTCACGTCCTGCACCGCGGACGTCTTCGGCGCGGCATCCACCGCCGACGCACGGTCCGACGCCTGGCCGAACCACACCCCGCCGGCCGTCAGCGCCGTCACCACGGCAAAGGCCACCAGCGCGGTGCGCCCCCGGATCCAGCGGGACCCTTCGCGGTCGGTCATCACGATCTCCTCCCGGGGACCACGCCCCGTACCCCCACCCCGCAACACGAATGCCGCACCCGGCGCCCCACTCTCCCGTGCCCCGGACACAGGCTGATTGCCCCAACGCTGCGGTGACCGCTCGGCTGTGTACCAGTCCTGTAACAAGCCCTGTCGCACCTCTGGCGCTGCCCCGCTCCGCCCCTGCTCAGAGCGCCTTCCGGTACTCCGGGAGGGCCAGCCGCGCGTGACGTATCTCGCTTCGTCCGGCCAGAGTGGTTTTAAGTGGCGCTCCACTGCGCAGGCGCACCTGTCGTATCCCCACCGCGCACCGCGCGGTGACCGACCGAGAGGACCGCCTCGTGCCGACCGGCAGCACCGAAGCAGAACCCGTTCCCGACCCGGACCGGGAAGCGCTCAAGCGCCACCGGGTGCTCTTCCGTGCCGTCGCCCGGCGCAAGAACCCCAAACTGCGGCGCACCGACATCACCGTCACCGACGAACCCACCGTCAAGCGCGCCGTGAAGGCCGCCGCGCTCGGTAACGCCATGGAATGGTTCGACTTCGGGATCTACAGCTATCTCGCGGTCACCATCGGCAAGGTCTTCTTCCCCGGCGGCAGCGACACCGCCAGCCTGCTGTCGTCCTTCGCGACGTTCGCCGTGGCCTTCCTCGTACGCCCCATCGGCGGCGCCTACTTCGGCCCGCTCGGCGACCGCGTCGGCCGCAAGAAGGTCCTCGCCCTCACCATGATCATGATGGCGCTGGGCACCTTCTGCATCGGCCTGATCCCGTCCTACGACACCATCGGCTTCTGGTCGCCCGTCCTGCTCATCCTCTTCCGCCTCGTCCAGGGCTTCTCCACCGGCGGCGAGTACGGCGGCGCCTCCACCTTCATCGCCGAATACGCCCCCGACAAGAAGCGCGGCTACTTCGGCAGCTTCCTGGAGATGGGCACCCTCATCGGCTACACCGGCGCCGCCGGCATCGTGCTGCTGCTCAACACCACCCTCGGCGACGACGCCATGCTCCACTGGGGCTGGCGCCTCCCGTTCCTGATCGCCGGCCCGCTCGGCCTGGTGGGTCTCTACCTCCGGGTCAAGCTCGACGAGACCCCGGCCTTCCAGAAGTTCGAGGCCTCCCACACCCACAGCGCCACCGGCTCCGTCGTCGAGGCCGAGGCCGAGTTCTCGCACCTCTCCGAGAACGCCCCCAAGAAGAAGATCGGCGAGATCTTCACCCAGCAGTGGCCCACCCTCATCCTCTGCATCGCCCTGGTCGGCGCGTACAACATCACCGACTACATGCTGCTGTCGTACATGCCGACGTACCTGACGGACACCCTCCACTACGAGGAGTCCCACGGTCTGCTGATCCTCCTCGGCACGATGCTCGCCCTGATGTGCGTCATCAGCACCGTCGGCAAACTGAACGACCGCTACGGCCGCAAGCCCCTCCTGATGGCCGGAATGCTCGGCTTCTTCATCTTCGCGATCCCGGCGTTCCTGCTGGTCAAGCAGGGCAGCATCCCCGCCGTCTGCGGCGGTATGGCGCTGCTCGGACTCTCCCTGGTCTGCCTCCTGGGCACCATGTCCGCCGCCCTGCCCGCCCTCTTCCCCACCAGCGTCCGCTACGGCTCGCTCTCCATCGGCTACAACCTGGCGGTCTCCCTCTTCGGCGGCACCACGCCCCTGGTGATCACCGCCCTCATGGACGCCTTCCACGGCAACGTCATGGTCCCCGCCTACTACACGATGGGCGCCGCCCTCGTCGGCGTCATCGCCGTGGCCTGCATGAAGGAAACCGCCCAGCAGCCCCTCGAAGGCTCCCCGCCCTCCGTGGCCACCAAGGAAGAAGCCGTCGAACTCATCGAGTCCCAGACACCGGAACCGCGCTTCTGACCTGTCTGGCACAGCACAACAAGGGGCCTCGGGGAATCCTCCCCGAGGCCCCTTCCTCCTTTTCCGCCACCCGCCGTAACCGCCCCCACGTTCGATCGTTGTTCTGTTCGAGGGGCGCGCGGGGGTGGGCCTGGTGCGCGGGACGGGGGGATGGTGCCGGTCAGTCCGTATACCCGGGAACGGCTCGTGGAGGCGGCTTCGTCTTCGCGGACGCTCTCGGAGGCGCTAATCAAGCTCGGCGTGGATCCTAAGGGGGCGTCGCGGCCCTATCTCCGCGAACGGATGAGGTCAATGGGCGTCGACACCTCGCACTTCGCACGCGAGGGCGCGCGCTGGACCAAAGAGATCCTCGAAGAAGCGGTGGCGCGGTCCACGAACATGTATGAGGTCTTGGGACGGCTCGGACTCGACCCTGTCGGCGGCCATCACACCCACATCAGCCGACGTGTCCGGGCCTTCGGAATCGACATCTCGCACTTCTCTCCGCGGAGCAGGTCAGGCCCTTCGGCGCGCCGCCGGCGCACTCCCGGCGAAATCCTGAGGAAACAGGACGATGCCGTCGGCAGTCGTCGCATCCACAGCGACCGGCTCAAGCGCGCGCTGCTGGCCCTCGGCACGGCCGAACGCTGCGCTCTCTGCGGGACGGAACCGTGCTGGCGCGGCCATCCGCTCCCGCTCGAAGTGGACCATGTCGACGGCAACTGGCGGGACAATCGCCCGCAGAATTTGCGGTTGCTGTGCCCCAACTGCCACTCGGCGACCGACACCTACCGGGGCCGCAACAAGAAGCCCCGCACCACGGCGGGATCACAGCAGTGAGCGGCGGCGTCCGCTACACACACGAAGCCCTTCAAGCAGCGGCAGATGCCTGTACGGACATCGACGAAGTCGTCGCCTTCCTCGGCACCCGTCCCTACGGGCAAGTCCAGCGATACCTCTTCAAACGCTTCGCCCACTTCGGCATCGACGTCTCCCATCTACGCCGACGCAGCCCTCATCGGGCCTGCCCGCCTCCGCCCCACAGCGAATTGCGCCAGGCAGTCGCGGAGTCCACTTCCCTCGCCGGTGCGTTACGCAGGCTGGGTCGACCGGACAATGCGCGCACGCGCTCACAGTTCCGGCAGTGGCTGGCCGAAAGCGGCATCAGCACCGCGCACTTCCTGGGACAGGCTCATCGGCGCGGCAGACCCGGCCCCACCCCCGCCAAGTCTCCGGAGCAGATCCTCGTCAAGCACCGCGGCGCACGCCGGACGAGGAGCGTGCAGTTACGACGGGCGCTCCGACAGATCGGCATACCCGAGCGGTGTGCCGAGTGCGACACAGCCCCCGTGTGGCACGGCAAGCCCATGACCCTTGAGGTCGACCACATCAACGGCGACTGGAGCGACGACCGCGCGGAAAACCTCCGGCTCCTCTGCCCCAACTGCCATGCGATCACTACTACTTGGTGCCGCGGAGGCCGCCCTGTCCGGAACGGCCGCAAGGGCCGATAGCCCACACCCGCTTCCCTCGGCAGCCGGGCCGGTACGATGACTGATGGCTGGCGGCCGTGGCGGAATTGGCCTACGCGCAGCACTTAGGATGCTGTGGGAGAAATCCCTTGAGGGTTCGAGTCCCTCCGGCCGCACGCTGAATGGCCTGCGAATCGAAGGTTCGGTTCGCAGGCCATTTCCGTAGGACGAAACTCAGCCCAGCAACTCCCGCACCACCGGTGCCAGTGCCCGGAAGGCCTGGCCTCGGTGGCTGATCGCGTTCTTCTCGTCGGGGGTCAGTTCGGCGCAGGTGCGGGTGTCGCCGAGGGGCTGGAGGACGGGGTCGTAGCCGAAGCCGCCGGTGCCGGCGGGGGTGTGGCGGAGGGTGCCTTCGAGCCTGCCCTCGACGACGCGCTGGGTGCCGTCGGGGAGGGCGAGGGCCGCGGCGCAGGCGAAGTGGGCGGCGCGGTGTTCGTCGGCGATGTCGGCGAGCTGGGCGAGGAGCAGGGTGAGGTTGGCCTGGTCGTCGCCGTGCGTGCCGGCCCAGCGGGCGGAGAAGATCCCCGGGGCGCCGCCGAGGACGTCGACACAGAGGCCGGAGTCGTCGGCGACGGCGGGGTGGCCGGTGGCCTCGGCGAGGGCGTGGGCCTTGAGGAGCGCGTTCTCGGCGAAGGTGACGCCGGTTTCCTTGACATCCGGGATGTCGGGGTAGGCGTCGGCGCCGACGAGGTCGACGTCGAGGTCGGCGGCCTCCAGGATGGCCCGGAGTTCGATGACCTTGCCCGCATTACGGGTGGCGAGGATGAGGCGACGGGGGGCTGTGGAACGTCCACCGGTGTGAGGCTGCATGGGGAGTGATTATCCCGGTGTGCAGATCTTGGTCATTGCACTGGTCCCGTCGACGATCGGCTGAATGTCGGGGGCCTTGTTGTTGTCGAGGTCCTTGCGGGCGGCCTTGATGCCGTTGTTCGTCTTGTCGATGGCCTTGGACAGCTCCGGGTCGTGCGCGTCCTTGCTGAGCTTCTTCAGGTTGGTGTCGATGTTGTCGAGGGCCTGCTCGGCCTTCTGCGGATCGGTGAGGGAGTTGTCCGCGGCCTGCTGGAGCTTGTCGACGGCGTTGACGACGGAGGTGGCGGTCTTGGCGCAGTCCATGGCCTTCTCGACCGCTCCGCAGGCGGAGAGCAGCGGTATCGCGAGGGTGGCGGCAGCTAATGCGGCGAGTGCGGTGGTGGCGGGGCGACGGTGCCGGCGCGTACGCGGGGCCATGGTGCGGTTCCTTCCCTTGGGTCATGCTCGGGCAAAGGAAGAAACGCCGGGCGGGGGTGTTTTGGTTGCCCCGACGCCGCGACAAGGGGCGAGGACCGGACAACAGAGCCGGACGGCAGGGACGCTCAGCAGGAGCAGGGCGGCGGGGCCCGGCAGCTGGGGACCGGACAGCAGCAGGACCGGGCGCCGCGAATCACTCCCGCGGTCAGACAGGACCCGCGGTGAGGCAAGGCCCGCCGTCAGACAGGACCCGCGATCAGGCAAGGCCCGCCGTCAGACAGACCCAGCCGTCAGACGAGCCCGGTCTGGGTGAGCAGCATGGCGAGGACGACGACGAGGGTCCAGCCGAGGACGTGCTCGAGGAGTCGGGAGTCGTCCTGCGGCCCGCCGGTGCGGGCGCGGACGCGGGGCGCGGTCACAGCAGTCGTGGGCATGTCTCCACCATGCGACGGGCCGGGGAGGGTTTTCCAGAGATGGATGTCCCATGAGAAAAGGGTCACAGGGGGAGGTTTCCGGGGTTCTCCGGGTCCTCCCCCTGTGTCCCTGGGTGGCTTCAGAGCGTGCGGGCCAGCGCCGCCCGCTGGGCCTCGTCGAGCTCGGCGCAGCCGGCCACGGCGAGGTCGAGGAGGGAGTTGAGTTCCTCGCGGGCGAAGGGTTCGGCTTCGGCGGTGCCCTGGACCTCGACGAAGCGGCCGTCGCCGGTGCAGACGACGTTCATGTCGGTGTCGGCGCGGACGTCTTCCTCGTAGCAGAGGTCGAGGAGGGGGGCGCCGTCGACGATGCCGACGCTGACGGCGGAGACGGTGCCGGTGAGGGGCTTGCGGCCGTGCTTGATGAGTTTCTTGCCCTGGGCCCAGGTGATGGCGTCGGCGAGGGCGACATAGGCGCCGGTGATGGCGGCGGTGCGGGTGCCGCCGTCGGCCTGGAGGACGTCGCAGTCCAGGACGATGGTGTTTTCGCCGAGGGCCTTGTAGTCGATGACGGCGCGCAGGGAGCGGCCGATGAGGCGGCTGATTTCGTGGGTGCGGCCGCCGATCTTGCCGCGTACGGATTCGCGGTCGCCGCGGGTGTTGGTGGAGCGGGGCAGCATCGAGTATTCGGCGGTGACCCAGCCTTCGCCGGTGCCCTTGCGCCAGCGCGGTACGCCCTCGGTGACGGTTGCGGTGCAGAAGACTTTGGTGTCGCCGAAGGAGATGAGGACGGAGCCTTCGGCGTGCTTGCTCCAGCCGCGTTCGATGGTGACCGGGCGGAGTTGTTCGGCGGTGCGGCCGTCGATGCGAGACATGGCGTAGACCCTATCGGGAACGACGAGGGCCCCACTCCGGGGCGGTGGATCGTCCGGGGCGGGGCCTTCGGGAGCGGCCGGGAGGCCGGCTCGTCAGCTCACATCATGTCTTCGATCTCGGCGGCGATGGGGTCCGCGTCGGTGCCGATGACAACCTGGATCGCGGTGCCCATCTTGACGACGCCGTGGGCGCCGGCGGCCTTGAGGGCGGCCTCGTCGACGAGGGAGGAGTCGACGACCTCGGTGCGGAGGCGGGTGATGCAGCCCTCGACCTCTTCGATGTTGTCGAGTCCGCCGAGCCCGGCGACGATCTTCTCAGCCTTGCTGGCCATGTCCACTCCTGCTTGTCTCGGCCGCCGGCGGTCCCGCCGTGCGGTTTTCACACCGTAACGCACGTTCAGCCCAACTATGTGGGCGTTTGTCCGCTGTCTGACGAAGGATGGCGATCATCGGAGTGCGCACCGGAACGGCGTGCACCACGAGTGGTCTACACCACCAGTATGCGGCAAGCACGAGGTCGGTTGCCGACGGGCCGACTGCCGGGAGGACACCGATGAGTTCGAACGCAGCGGCGGCGACACCGTGGAAGGGCTGGGCGTCGAATCTCTTCCAGGGCTTGCAGAAGATGGGGCGCAGTCTCCAGCTGCCGATTGCCGTACTGCCCGCTGCGGGGATTCTCAACCGTCTTGGCCAGCCGGATGTGTTCGGCGCGGACGGGCTGGGCTGGGACGCCGTCGGCAAGGTCTTCGCGGCCGCGGGCGGTGCGCTGCTGGATTCGGGGCTCGGGCTGCCGCTGCTGTTCTGCATCGGTGTGTCGATCGGTATGGCCAAGAAGGCGGACGGGTCGACGGCGCTGGCCGGGGTGACCGGATTCCTCGTCTACTTCTCGGTGCTGCACGCGTTCCCGTCCGGCTGCGCCTCGGGCCAGACGTACACGCAGGCGGGCCTGTGGAGCGGGGTGTGCGTGGACAAGACGCAGACGGTGACGCCGGCTGCCTTCCAGAACCCGGGGGTGTTCGGCGGCATCGTCATGGGGTTCCTGACGGCCTGGCTCTGGCAGCGCTTTCACCGGGTGAAGCTGGTGGACTGGCTGGGGTTCTTCAACGGCCGCCGGCTGGTCCCGATCATCATGGCCTTCGTGGGCCTGGTGTTCGCGGTGCTGTGCCTGTTCGTCTGGCAGCCGGTCGGTGACGGGCTGACGAGCTTCAGCGAGTGGCTGTCAGGGCTGGGCGCGGGGGGTTCAGGAATCTTCGGTGTCGCCAACCGTGCGCTGCTGGTGATCGGCCTGCATCAGTTCCTGAACACCTTCGTCTGGTTCCAGTTCGGCAGTTTCACCAAACCGGACGGCACGGTCGTCCACGGTGACATCAACCGGTTCCTGGCGGGCGACCCGGATGCGGGGCAGTTCACCACCGGCTTCTTCCCGATCATGATGTTCGCGCTGCCGGCCGCGGCGCTGGCGATCGCGCACTGCGCCAAGCCGCACCGCCGCAAGGAGATCGCGGGCATGATGCTGTCGGTCGGTCTGACGTCGTTCGTGACGGGTGTGACCGAGCCGATCGAGTATTCGTTCATGTTCGTGGCGCCGGCGCTGTACGCGATCCATGCCGTGCTGACGGGTGTGTCGATGGCGGTGAGCTGGGCGCTGGGGGTGCACGACAGCTTCAGCTTCTCGGCGGGTCTGATCGACTACGTCATCAACTGGGGGCTGGCGACCAAGCCCTGGCTGATCATTCCCATCGGTTTGTGTTTCGCGGTGGTCTACTACGCCCTCTTCCGTTTCGTCATCACGAAATTCAAGCTGGCGACGCCCGGCCGCGAGCCGGATGAAGTGGGGGACGCGATGGAGCGGGAGAACGTGAAGTAGGACGGCGCGCACTCCGCGGGAATCCCCCGCCGGGGCAGCCGTACCGGCCCCCACCTCAGCCTTTGTTGGCGCATCCGCCGGCCCCTGGGTCCCGTGACCCAGGGGCCGGTCTCCATGTGGTCCACACCACTTGGAAGAATGGATTCCTTTATGTCGGCTCTACGTGCTAAGAATGGTCTAAACCACCAGTGGTGTAGACCAAGGTGTAGACCAACGAGCGGGCCGTCCCCCCTTGCGAGTGCCCGCCTCACCAGGAGGAATCCGATGAGTTCGGCCACCGCCACGGCGGCCCCCGAGAAGAAGGGCCGCGGCTCCGGCGCCATGGCAGTGGCCCAGCGCATCGGCCGCAGCCTCATGCTGCCGATCGCCACGCTGCCCGCCGCCGCGCTGATGGTCCGCCTGGGCCAGCCGGACATGCTCGGCCGGGAGTCGTTCCCCGCCTTCCTGAACAAGATCGCCGAGTTCATGGCGGCGGGCGGCGGCGCGCTCCTGGACAACATGCCGCTGCTGTTCGCGGTCGGTATCGCCATCGGCTTCGCCAAGAAGGCGGACGGCTCCACCGCGCTGGCCGCCGTCGTCGGCTACCTGGTCTTCAGCAAGGTGCTGGGCACCTTCGGCGACGCCAGTCTGCCGAAGATCCAGAAGGTCGTCGACGGAAAGATAGCCGACGTCGCACCCCCGGTGGACGCGGGCGTGCTCGGCGGTGTGGTGATGGGCATCGTGGTCGCCCTGCTCTACCAGCGCTACAGCCGCAAGAAGCTCCCGGACTGGCTGGGCTTCTTCAGCGGCCGGCGCCTCGTACCGATCCTGGCCTCGTTCGCCGGCCTGGTGATCGGCATCGTCTTCGGCTACATCTGGCCGGTCCTGGGCACGGCCCTGCACGACTTCGGCCAGTGGCTGGTCGGCTCCGGCGCCGTCGGCGCGGGCATCTTCGGTGTCGCCAACCGCGCGCTGATCCCGGTCGGCATGCACCACCTGCTGAACTCCTTCCCGTGGTTCCAGGCCGGTGACTTCGACGGCAAGCACGGTGACATCGCCCGCTTCCTCGCCGGCGACCCGCACGCCGGCCAGTTCATGACCGGCTTCTTCCCGATCATGATGTTCGCGCTCCCGGCCGCCTGCCTGGCGATCGTGCACTGCGCCCGCCCCGAGCGCCGCAAGGTCGTCGGCGGCATGATGCTCTCGCTCGCGCTGACCGCCTTCGTCACCGGCGTCACCGAGCCGATCGAGTTCACGTTCATGTTCATCGCCCCGGTGCTGTACGCGATCCACGCGGTGCTGACCGGCGTCTCGATGGCGCTGACCTGGGCCCTGGGCATGAAGGACGGCTTCGGCTTCTCGGCCGGCGCCATCGACTACGTGCTGAACCTGGGCATCGCCACCAAGCCGTGGCTGCTGGCGCTGGTGGGGCTCTGCTTCGCCGCGCTGTACTACGTGGTCTTCCGGTTCGCCATCACGAAGTTCAACCTCCCCACACCGGGCCGCGAGTCCGACGAGGAGATCGCCGAGCTGGACAAGGCGCAGTTCAAGGCCTGAGCCACCCGTACGGCACAGCGAAGGGCCCCGGAGCCGAGAGACTCCGGGGCCCTTCGCCGTTCCACGGGACGCCCGCTCAGATCTCGTAGACCGCGCCCGCCTTGGCCACCTCGACCGGCCGGTCATAGACCTTCTGGGCGTCACGGACGCTGATGCCCGGGTCGGTCCACGGCGGGATGTGGGTCAGCACCAGCCGCCCCGCACCGGCCCGCTGGGCGATCTCGCCGGCCTCCCGGCCGTTGAGGTGCAGGTCCGGGATGTCTTCCTTGCCGTAGGTGAAGGACGCCTCGCACAGGAAGAAGTCGGCACCCGCGGCGAGGCTCTCCAGCGCGTCGCAGGGGCCGGTGTCCCCGGAGTACGTCAGGGACCGGCCGCCGTGTTCGATGCGGAAGGCGAAGGACTCCACCGGGTGGCTGACCCGCTCCGTGCGGATCGTGAACGGCCCGATGGTGAAGGTGCCCGGCGTCAGGGTGCGGAACTCGAAGACCTCGCTCATCGCGCCGTCGTACGGCAGATCGGCGTGCGCGACGGTCAGCCGGCGCTCGGTGCCGGCCGGCCCGTAGACCGGCATCGGCGCGCAACGGCCGCCGTCCGGGCGGTAATAGCGCACCACGAAATAGCCGCACAGGTCGATGCAGTGATCGGCATGCAGATGCGACAGGAGTACGGCGTCCAGGTCATAGAGGCCGATGTGGCGCTGGAGCTCGCCCAGGGCGCCGTTGCCCATGTCGAGGAGCAGCCTGAAGCCGTCGGCCTCCAGGAGGTAGCTCGAACAGGGCGATTCCATGGAAGGGAACGACCCCGAGCATCCGACGACGGTGAGCTTCATAGCGGGCGTGAACCTCCGTGGGCGGGGGCGGCGGTATAGGGGTCTCCCCTGCTGGAATCCCGTCGAGAGCTCGGGGAAGGGTCCATGCGGGGTTTCCCGGCGGGGCCTTGCCGGGTGGTGCCGGGTCCTGGGCGGTCGGTGCGGTGCCCACGAGCGTAAGGCGCAAAAGGTCCTGTGGCTCCTCCAGCGGGGCGAGCTGTGGGCGGAATCACCAGTCTGGGCTGTCGCCCCGTACGCCCGTACGTAGTCACCGGTGCCGCCGGGCTTCCGCCGGGCCCTCGTCAGGAGAGCTGACCGTCACGGCCGCAAGGCGGTGCGGGGGTGCCCCGGCGTTCGCGGGTGCACCCCCGGAAAGAGTCCCGCCGCCGTGGTAGGGAACCACGACGGCGAGGGCCCGGCGGTACACGTGCCGGGCGCGGCGGGCAGGTACGGCCGGTCCGTCGGCCGGCGGCCGGGGGGTGTCTCCCCGGGGAGACACCCCCTACGCCCAGAGCTGGCCGTGCAGCGTGGCGATCGCCGCCTCCGTGGACTCGGCGGTGTACACGCCGGTGGAGAGGTACTTCCAGCCGCCGTCGGCGACGACGAAGACGATGTCGGCGCTCTCGCCCGCCTTGACGGCCTTCTTGCCGACGCCGATCGCGGCGTGCAGCGCCGCGCCGGTGGAGATGCCCGCGAAGATGCCTTCCTCGGCGAGGAGTTCACGGGTGCGGCGGACCGCGTCCTGTGAGCCGACCGAGAAGCGGGTGGTGAGCACGGACTCGTCGTAGAGCTCGGGGATGAAGCCCTCGTCGAGGTTGCGCAGACCGTAGACGACATCGTCGTAGCGCGGCTCGGCGGCGACGATCTGGACGCCGGGGACCTGCTCGCGCAGATAGCGGCCGACGCCCATGAGCGTGCCGGTGGTGCCCAGACCGGCCACGAAATGGGTCACGGAGGGGAGGTCGGCGAGGATCTCGGGGCCGGTGGTGGCGTAGTGCGCACCGGCGTTGTCGGGGTTCCCGTACTGGTAGAGCATCACCCAGTCGGGGTGCTCGGCGGACAGCTCCTTGGCCACCCGGACGGCCGTGTTGGAGCCGCCCGCGGCGGGCGAGGAGATGATCTCGGCGCCCCACATCGTGAGCAGCTCACGCCGCTCGGACGAGGTGTTCTCCGGCATGACGCACACGATGCGGTAGCCCTTGAGCTTGGCCGCCATGGCGAGCGAGATGCCGGTGTTGCCGCTGGTCGGTTCGAGGATGGTGCAGCCGGGGGTGAGCCGGCCGTCCTTCTCGGCCTGTTCGATCATGTGCAGCGCGGGACGGTCCTTCACCGAACCCGTGGGGTTGCGGTCCTCCAGCTTCGCCCAGATGCGGACGTCGTCGGAGGGTGACAGGCGCGGGAGGCGGACGAGAGGGGTGTTCCCGACCGCCGCCAGCGGGGAGTCGTACCGCACGTCACACCATTCCGCCGGCCACTGCCGGGAGGATCGTCACGTTGTCGCCGTCGGCGAGCTTGGTGGAGATGCCTTCCAGGAAGCGGACGTCCTCGTCGTTGAGATAGACGTTCACGAAGCGGCGCAGCTGCTCGCCGTCGACAATGCGCTCGCGGATGCCGGTGTGCCGGCTGTCCAGGTCGGTGAAGAGGTCGGCGAGGGTCTCTCCGCTGCCCTCGACGGCCTTCTGACCGTCGGTGTAGGTGCGCAGGATGGTGGGGATTCGGACCTCGATGGCCATGAGAGTGCTCCTGTCGGAGTGCGGTGGCGGGGGCTGTGCGTCCCGTGTGCACGGCGCTACGGCGTGCCGGGAGGGCGTCGGGTGACGCCGGAAGTACGGGGCTGGGGCGGCGCGCGCGCCGCGCGGCCGGTACGGGCCCGGTCAGGCGGCGGCGCAGCGCGGACAGATGGCGCTGGAAAGGCGGCACAGATCCACGTGCAGCCGTGCGGCTCCGCAGCCGAACGCGCCCAGCAGTGCGGATGCCGAGCGACGCGTGGCGAGCGGAGCGAGCAGCAGCATGCCCGGCCTCTTCTCGCTCACGTCGTGGTCAACCATGCGGTCATCGTATCGATTCCCGGTCCGGGTATTGGAACCTCGTCCCATGATGCGGACGATTGGTGTACACCAGGTGGGACGACCTCAGGAGTAGGCCGCCACGACCTCGACCTCTTCCTCGGTGACCTCGCCGTCCACGATCCGGTACGAGCGGAACTGGAAGGGCCCGGCGTCGTCGGTGTCGGCGGTGGAGACCAGGACATAGTGGGCGCCGGGCTCGTTCGCGTAGGAGATGTCGGTACGCGAGGGGTAGGCCTCGGTGGCGGTGTGCGAGTGATAGATGATCACCGGCTCCTCGTCCCGGTCGTCCATCTCGCGGTAGAGCTTGAGCAGGTCGGCGGAGTCGAATTCGTAGAACGTGGGCGAACGGGCGGCGTTCAGCATCGGGATGAACCGCTCGGGGCGGTCACTGCCCGCCGGGCCTGCGACCACGCCGCAGGCCTCGTCGGGGTGGTCCTGGCGGGAGTGCTCGACGATCTGGTCGAAGAGCGCCTTGGTGAGGGTCAGCATGGCGCCAAGAATAGACAGCGGGCCCGCGCGTACCGAAGAGTGGTACGCACGGGCCCGCATGCTGGACGGCCAGGGAGATTCGCCCTCTTCCGTCCCCGTTACTGCCTCAGCTCTTGGTGCCCTTGGTGGGGGCGTCCTTCGGTGCCGCGCCGGCCGTCAGGCCGTTCGCCGCGTCCCGCCGCTTGATGCAGAGGTAGCCCACGCCCAGGATGAGCGCCCACACGGGAGCCGCGTAGAGCGAGATCCTGGCGTCCGGGTCGACACCCATCATCACGATCACCATGGCGATGAAGGCCAGCGCGAAGATCGAGGTGTAGGGGCTGCCGGGCGCCTTGAACTCGGACTGCGGCAGCTCGCCGCGGTTCGCCTTGGCGCGGTAGCGCAGCTGCGAGGCCAGGATGACGATCCACGCCCACATACCGGAGATGGTGGCGAAGGAGACGACGTAGTTGAACGCCTCACCGGGCCACTGGTAGTTGATGTAGACGCCGAACAGCATCATCGCGACCGAGACGCCGGTGCCCCAGGTGGGCAGGCCGTTCTTGCTCAGCTTGGTGAAGAACTTCGGGCCCTGGCCGTTGAGCGCGAGGTCGCGCAGCATCCGGCCGGTGGAGTACATGCCGGAGTTCGCCGAGGAGAGTGCGGCGGTCAGCACCACGAAGTTGACGATGCCGGCACCGGCCGGCAGGCCGATCTGCTGGAAGGCGGCGACGAAGGGGCTGACGCCCGGCTCGAAGACCGTCCAGCTGACGACGGACAGGATGATGATCAGCGCACCGATGTAGAAGAGGCCGATCCGCCACGGCACGGTGTTGATCGCCTTGGGCAGGACCTTCTTCGGGTTGGTCGCCTCGCCCGCGGTCACACCGACGAGCTCGACGGCGAGGAAGGCGAACATCACGATCTGCAGCGTCATCAGCGTGCCGCCGATGCCCTTGGGGAAGAAGCCGCCGTGGGACCACAGGTTGGTGAAGGAGGCGGTGTCACCGGCGTCGGAGAAGCCGAGGGTGATGACGCCGAGGCCGATCAGGATCATGCCGATGATCGCAGTGACCTTGACCATCGAGAACCAGAATTCCAGCTCACCGAAGATCTTCACGGAGATCAGGTTGATACCGAAGAGCGCGCACGTGAAGACGAGCGCCGCAGCCCATTGCGGTATGTCCTTGTTCCAGTACTGCACATAGGTGGCCGCGGCGGTCACTTCCGTGATGCCGGTGACGACCCAGAAGAGCCAGTACGTCCAGCCGGTCACGAAGCCGATGAACGGGCCGAGGAACTCGCGGCCGTACTCCGAGAAGGATCCGGAGACAGGGCGGTACATGAGCAGCTCGCCCAGGGCCCGCATGATGAAGAAGATGACCAGACCGACGATGGCGTAGGCGAGGATGATGCTCGGCCCGGCCATGGAGATCGCCTTGCCGGCTCCGAGGAAGAGGCCGGTACCGATGGCGCCGCCAATGGCGATCATCTGGATCTGACGGTTTCCCAGACCCCGCTGGTAGCCCTCTTCGGGGGCCTCGCCAGGTGCCTCATTGCCGTCGTGTTGCTTGTCGACCTGCATAGAGGTCATGTGTGGTGCGCCTTTCTCCATACCGACCCGGTCTGTCCGGATCGGGTCCCGATCCCCCCGGATGGAGTTCCTGCACGCCGACGGTCGGCCGGCACAGCGCTCCCGCGGCGACAGGGGTGGCGTCGCTCACGGCAGGTCGTGAACATGTATCACGGCGATTCGCGGACCGCCTAGGGATGGCGTGAATCAAACCATGAGAGAAAGGGGACAAGGGCGCTTAAGTGCCGCAATTCACATGGGGGTAGTGATGCGATCGTTATCCGGATTTGATCATCCGCTGAGCGAACGATGCGCCAACGGAGGGGGTAGTACGTCCGGATTTCAGCCCATCAAGGACTCGACGAGAGTCTCCTGGAGCCCGCCGAGCCAGAGGTAAGCCATCACCATCGGCTTGCGCGGGTCGCTGTCCGGCAGCCGCAGCAGCTCGCCGCCGTCCTCTTCATCGGTCACTTCAAGCCGTGTTCCGATGGCCAGCCGGAGGTCATTGAGAGCACCCAGCCACTGCCGGCACTCACCCGGGTCGAGGCGGAGCGTCGCGCGGTCACCGGCGGGCGCCAGCGTGTCCAGCGCGCGGATCAGCGCCAGGGCGTCCTCGCGCTTGCGGGAGCGCAGATCGTTCTCGGTGTACCGGCGGAACTCGGCGGAGGCGGCTTGCACATCGTCGTCGGGGACGAGGTCGGGCCCGCCGTAGGCGTCGGGGAAGAGCCGGGCCAGGACCGGGTCGGCGGGCGGTTCGCTGGGGCCGTCGTTGAAGATCGACGCCAGCAGGTCGTCGCTCTCGCTCTCCCCGGCCTCCTCGCCCGGACCGAGCAGCTCCATCAGCTGGACGGCGAGGCTGCGCAGGATGGAGATCTCGATCTCGTCGAGGGGTACGGCGGCGCCGCCGCCGGGCTGCGGCTCGAAGTGCCCGGTCATTTGCGGTCCTGCTGGAGGGTCGCCCACAGGCCGTAGCCGTGCATGGCCTGCACGTCGCGTTCCATTTCCTCGCGGCTGCCGCTGGAGACCACCGCGCGTCCCTTGTGATGGACGTCGAGCATCAACTGGTGCGCCTTGTCCTTGGAGTAGCCGAAGTACGACTGGAAGACGTACGAGACATAGCTCATGAGGTTGACCGGGTCGTTGTGGACGATCGTGACCCACGGGACATCGGGTTCGGGGACCTCGAAGGGAGCCTCGCTCGACTCGGGACGCTCGGTCTCGACCGGGACACTGAGGGTGCAGCGATGCGGCCGGAGCGTAATTGTGGGTGACGGGTGGGCGCTCACAGGCCCCATGCTGCCACCCGGGGGCGGGCGACGCACAAATGCCCCTCGCGCGGGCCGCGTCGGCCAGCTGTGCACCGAGGCCGTGGGCGGCCTTTTGTGCCTCCCGGAGCACTATCGTCAGAGTGACGAGTATCGGGGGTAGCATTTCCTCCATGAACACAGCAGACCTGGGGCTGCCGGTGGCCGTGCCGTCGACTGCGCTCTTCACCGACCAGTACGAACTCACCATGCTGCAAGCCGCGTTGCGGTCCGGCACCGCGGACCGGCGCTCGGTCTTCGAGGTCTTCACCCGCCGGCTTCCCGAGGGCCGCCGCTACGGCGTGGTGGGCGGCACCGGCCGGGTGCTGGACGCGGTGGAGAACTTCCGTTTTGACGAGACGATCCTCGGCTTCCTGCGCGAGCGCGGCATCCTCGACGAGCCGACGCTGGAGTGGCTGGCCGGCTACCGCTTCCGCGGCGACATCTGGGGCTACCCGGAGGGCGAGGTCTACTTCCCCGGCTCCCCGGTCATGCGGGTCGAGGGCACCTTCGCCGAGGCGGTCCTCCTGGAAACGGTGATCCTCTCGATCCTCAACCACGACTCCGCGGTGGCCGCGGCCGCCTCCCGGATGTCGGTGGCGGCCGGCGACCGCCCGCTGATGGAGATGGGCGCCCGCCGCACCCATGAGCTCTCGGCGGTGGCCGCGTCCCGCGCCGCGTACGTCGGCGGCTTCCACACCACCTCCGACCTGGCGGCCGGATTCCGCTACAACATCCCCACCGTCGGCACCAGCGCCCACGCCTTCACCCTGCTGCACGACACCGAGCGGGACGCCTTCACCGCGCAGGTCGAGACCCTCGGCAGCGGTACGACCCTGCTGGTGGACACCTTCGACGTCACCGAGGCGGTGCGCACCGCCGTGGAGGTGGCCGGGCCCGGTCTCGGCGCCGTACGGATCGACTCCGGCGATCTGCTGCTGATCGCCCACCGGGTGCGCCACCAGCTGGACGAGCTGGGCGCCGGGAAGACCAAGATCGTGGTGACCAGCGATCTGGACGAGTACGCCATCGCCTCGCTGGCCGCCGCGCCGGTGGACGCGTACGGCGTCGGCACCCAGGTGGTGACCGGCAGCGGGCACCCGACCTGCTCGATGGTCTACAAGCTGGTCGCCCGCGCCGACGGCGAGGAACCCGGCATGCCGCTGCGGCCGGTCGCGAAGAAGTCGATGGGCGCCAAGACCTCGCACGGCGGCCGTAAGTGGGCCGCGCGCCGGGTCGACGAGGACGGTGTGGCCGTCGCCGAAGTCATCGGCACCGGGCCGGTCCCGGCGGAGCTGGCCGACCGGCAGCTGCTGGTGCCGCTGGTGAGCGCCGGCAAGGTGGTCGCCCGCGAGCCGCTGGACGCCGCCCGCGACCGGCACATCGCCGCCCGCGACCGGCTGCCGCTGTCGGCGACCCAGCTCTCCCGCGGCGAGCCCGTCCTGCCCACCGAGTACGTCTGACCGGGCGCCGTCGCCCACGAGCGGGGTGCCGGGCGGCGGCTGCCGCACGCCGTGCCCGGCATCCGCGGCCCCGCCGGGCTCCGCACCACTCCCGCAAACCCCTTCCAGTGGCTACCCTCGGTCACACCACTGCTCCGCGCCCCTCCCCCGATTTCCAGCCGGAAGGCACGCACCATGCACCGGGCATTGATCGTCGTTGATGTGCAGAACGACTTCTGTGAGGGCGGCAGCCTCGCGGTGGCGGGAGGTGCGGATGTCGCGGCGGCCATCACCGATCTGATCGGCCAGGCGGCCGGCGGCTGCTACCGCCATGTCGTGGCCACCCGGGACCACCACATCGATCCCGGCGACCACTTCTCCGACACCCCGGACTACGAGCACTCCTGGCCGGTGCACTGCGTGGCCGGCACGGAAGGCAGCAGCTTCCACCCCAATTTCGCCCCGGTGCTCGCCTCCGGCGCCATCGACGCGGTCTTCGACAAGGGCTCCCACACCGGCGCCTACAGCGGTTTCGAGGGCGCGGACGAGAACGGCGTCCCGCTCGCGGACTGGCTGCACGCGCACCGCGTCAGCGAGGTCGATGTGGTCGGCATCGCCACCGACCACTGCGTACGCGCCACCGCCCTGGACGCGGTCCGCGCCGGGCTGCGCACCCATGTCCTGCTGGATCTGACCGCCGGCGTGGCCGCGCGCACCACCGAGCGGGCACTGGAGGAGCTGCGGGCGGCCGGCGCCGAGCTGACCGGCAAGCCGGTGGTCCTCGGCGGCTGAGCCGCCCGCGGGGCCCGTCAGGCGGCCGATGCGGGGCGCTCGTCGTCCCCGTCCCGGCCCTTCCCCCTGACCGGGAGCGCCGGATTGCGCAGCAGCGCCCGTATCGGGTGCCAGGACTCGGTGTCGTCCTCCGGGGTCTCGCGCCAGACCAGGCCGTCCGGATGGTGCAGGACGGCCGTGATCTCGTCGGGTGTGGGCGGCTCGCTGTTGCCGCGCAGGTAGACGGCCCGCAGCCCGAGGTTGCGCAGCCTGGTCAGGGCGCGCTGTCGGTTCACGGCGTGGACCAGGACCCGCACCCGGCAACCGCAGTCGTAGAGGCCGCCGCGCGCCCCGTGGGGCGGTCTGGGCAGCGAGAGGGCGACCACCACGCTTCCGCCAGGAAGCCTGATGAAACCGCCACCGGACATCGTCATATCTCCCCCGTGAGACTTCGCGTCAACAAGGAACTGTAGACGCATCTAAACGCGAATCGGCCGCCGCCCGCTAGGGGGCGGCGGCCGAATAGCATCTGACCTGCGATTTTACCTTTTACTTACCGGAGCGGCCGACCTGGAGCGTCACCGCGGAGCCGTCCCGGGCCTCCTTGGTGATCTTGATCCGGGTGTTGGTGTCAGGAACGATCACACCGCCGGTCGGGTTCGCCTTGTCGTAGTAGACGCCGTGCCGGTCGTCGAAGAGCGTCACGCCCGGCTTCGACTTGATCTTGACCTGCTTGCCGTCCTTGTGGAGCGTCAGGGCGTCGGTCCGGTAGCGCGTGAAGGTCGAGTCGTAGGACTGGAAGCGGTTGCGCATCAGCTTGCCGTCGGTCCACCGCTCGGCCTTCGGGTGCGCGTCCACCGGCAGGATCTGCCCGTAGCCGGGGTGCTGGCCGACGTTGTTGTCCGCCTGCGAGGTGTCCCACAGCCAGATCAGCACGCCGTTCTGGTACGGGAAGTGCTCCACCCAGCTCGGCTTGGCGGTGGTCCAGCCGAAGTTGTACGGGCCGACCTTGAGGGTCTTGTCGTACGACACGTACTGGCGGTTCTCGGCGATGTAGTACTGAGGGTAGTCCTTGGTGAAGGACGCACCGATGCGCGAGAAGCCCTTGCTGGTCCAGCCGTTGTCGTCGCCCTCGGCGTTGTCGCTGAACAGCGGCTTGCCGTCGGCCGTGACGCCGATGCTGTCGGCCGCGAAGCCCTTCTGCGCCGCGCCGCCGTCGGTCTGGTAGCGGAAGCGGAGGTCGATCTTCTTGCCCGCGTAGGCGTCCAGCGGGTAGGCGAGGTCCTGGTAGGCGCCGACGGTGCCGGTCAGCGCGGGCTTGTCGCTGCCGTCACGCGGCAGGGCCTTGCCGTTCGCGGTGCCGTCCAGGGCGGTCCAGTTGGCGCCGCCGTCGGTGGAGACCTCGGCGTAGAGGTAGTCGTAGTCCTTCTCGATGTCCCACCAGCCCTTGAGCGTCAGCGACGCCTTGGCCTTGCCGGTGAGGTCCACCGGCCGGGACAGCGTGTTCTTCAGGTCGTCGCCCATGCCGCTCCACCACTGGTGGGAGCCTTCCGCGGGCGTGACGATCTCCGTCTTGACCTGCTTGGCGGGCAGTTCGACGACCACCGCCTGCTTGTTCTTGGTGTTGTACTCCGCGACGCCCAGCTTGTGGGTGGACTTCTTCGCGGCCTTCGCCTTGCCGTAGTTGAGCCAGCCCAGCTGGAGCTTGTCCCAGGCGCTCATGTCGCCGGGCAGGTCGCCGATGCTGTTCTTGCCGGTGCCGAGCCAGGAGCCGCCCGACATCAACGACCAGAAGTCCACGGAGGACTCGCCGGTGCCGCTGGTGTCGTACTCGTCCGGCAGGCCCAGGTCATGGCCGTACTCGTGGGCGAAGACGCCGAGTCCGCCGTTCTCCGGCTGCATGGTGTAGTCGCCGACCCAGATCCCGGTGTCGCCGATCTGGGTGCCGCCCGCCTTGTTCGCACCGGGGCCGGTCCGGCCGGCGTCGGTGCCGTAGG
This sequence comes from Streptomyces sp. NRRL S-1813, assembly GCF_000719605.1. Classification (NCBI taxonomy): domain Bacteria; kingdom Bacillati; phylum Actinomycetota; class Actinomycetes; order Kitasatosporales; family Streptomycetaceae; genus Streptomyces; species Streptomyces sp. NRRL S-1813. The sequence goes on along the minus strand of NZ_JOHB01000011.1, from coordinate 104,518 downwards.
CGTACCAGCGGTGCGCCCAGATGGCGTTGGTCTTCTGGACGCCGCCGCCCGCGGACTCGTCCTCGCCCGAGTGCACGATCTGGAAGTGGTCGATGTAGCCGTCGGGCTCGTTGAAGTTGCCGTCGCCGTCGTGGTCGTAGCGGTCCCACTGGTCGTACTTGGCCAGGTCGGTCTTGATCTGGGCGTCGGTACGTCCCTTGGCCTTCTGGTCCTTGGCCCACTGGTTGACGCCGTCGCGGATCAGGTCCCAGGCGCTGGCACAGTTGGTCTGGCCGCAGTAGTTGGAGCCGTAACGGGCCTCGTTGTAGTCGACCTTGACCCAGTCGGAGACCTCGCCCTGGACCGAGTAGCGGCCCGAGGACTGCTTCTCGTAGTACTTGGCCAGCGACTGCTTCTTCTTGTCGTGCGAGAAATAGAGGTCCTGGAAGTGCTTCTGGTTGAAGTCCTTCTGCCAGGCCGTGCTGTTGTCCTCGGCACGGTCCGGCTCGGCTATCTTGTTGTGCGCCGGGCCGGGGTCGCCGCCGTACTTCTTCACCGGGGGCTTCGGGCCGTCGCCGTCCGGGTCGAACATCGTGGTGTCGTCGACCTTGTCGCCGAAGTCCACCAGGACGGTGAAGATCTTGTCGGTCTTCTGCCGGGCGAGCTCGACGTACTTGCTCTTGCCGAGCTTGACGACCTTGGAGCCGTTCCGCTCGGTCGTCTTGGCGTCGCCGGAGATGACCTGCTGGAGCGCTTCCTTGCGCTCGGCCGCCTGCCGCTCGCTGAACGGCCCCTTGAGGTCATGGTCCACGGTCTGCTCGGGGGCGGGGTCATGGCGCCTGGCGAGGGGCGACGGTCCCTGCGCGTCGGCCGCAGCCACCCCCGAAGACAAAGCGGCCGCCCCGATCGCGGCGATTGCCGTGGCCAGGGCGGCCGATCTGAACACCGTTCTGTTGTCTCTCACTTGGCGCTGTCCTCCCCTTCGAACCGGTCACTGTTCGACGGCATTCGACCGGAAGTACGGGGAAAAAGACAGATCTTGACTTGGGCACGTCAGCGAAGTACGTTTCTCGGTCCGCGAGTTACGGGTATCGGACGCCGCGCGGCAGCAGCGCTCCGGGCGTCACCGCGGCGGGCAGGGACCCGGTGTATATGCCCGACGGGCATGCGCCCCCGCCCCCAACAGCCATGACGGCACCGGGCAGGCGCAGACACGGCCGCTCGGTGCGCCCCCTGTGCACCGGAACCGTGGGTTAGGTCACGCTTACTTGGCGTTCCGCTCGGGCAAAAAGGACCGTAGGCTCGTTTGATGGCGCGCCCTTGACCGACACCCCCCTGCCGACCCTCCGAGGACGGATTCGCCATGCCTCGTCCGACTGCCGCACAGCTCGCCTACGGTTCGGCCACCGTCTTTCTCTCCACCCTCGCGATGCTGCTGCTCTCGCAGACGCAGACCGGGGTCGGGGTCGCGGTCATCGCCATCGCCGGGCTCGGGCTCGGGCTGCTGGTCGCCATGACGGTCCCGATGCCCGGGGTGCCGCAGGTGGTCCGCCGGCGTCTCGTACGGGACGGATCGCCTGCCCCCTTGAGGTCCGTACCGACATTGCCCGAGCCCGTCCGGCCGGTGGCGGGACCTCCCCGCACCCGCTGGGGAAGCTTCACCGCCCCGGCCGCCACCACGGACGCCCGGGTCGGCGAGCACTCACGCTGAACGGGCACTCACGCTGAGCGGGCGCCACCCGTCTCCGCGGACACCACCACGGTCTTCGCCGCCTTGTCGTGCAGACACTGGTGATACGGCTGGTCCCAGGTACACCACAGGACGTTGACCAGCCAGAAGATGAAGCCGCAGCACGGCACGATCTCCGGCAGCGTATAGACCGCGGCGCGGATCCAGCTCGCCTGGGCGGTCGGGGTCGAGCCGTTCGAGAGCATCGCGACCCGGATCTTCATCGCCATCTTGCCGAGGGTCTGGCCGCGGCTTGAGATCATCAGCCCGTCGTAGATGAGATACGCCAGCATGGTGACGCCCGATACCGTCGACTGCCTACCGGCCTCCACGCTGTCGGTACTGAAGTAGTCCACGCCACCGACGATCAGCGTCATGATCACGGACACCGGTACCCCGATGATGATCGCGTCGATGATGCGCGCCACGAGGCGGCGGCCGCGGTTCGCCAGCGGCGGCATCCCGGCCAGCGGGTCGGCCGGCCCGGGTTGTCCGCCGTAGGGGTCACCGGCATACGGGCCACTGCCGTAGGGGTCGCCCGCATAGGGCGGCGGGGTACCACCGGGCGGCGGGGGCGGCGGGCCTCCCGGGGGTGGCGTACCGCCCTCACCAGCGCCCGTACCGCCTGCGCCCGCACCGTTGCCGCGCGGCGCGTGGTTGCGAGGGGCGCCGTTCTCACGGGGAGCACTGTTACGGGGAGCGCCGCCCGCCGGGGGCTCCTGCGGCTTCTTCAGGAACGGGTCGTTCTCCGGCGGCTCACCGGGGGGCTGGTCGGTACTCATGGCCCGAGTCGACCCCTTGTCGCGGCCCGCCGCATCCGGCGAAGTCCGTTCGGGGGAAGGATGCCGCTCTCCGGGGCATGTCTTCGAAGTCCCGCAAGCCGCGCACGCACCAGACGTCGCCAGGCCCGCCCTACGGTCGAACGACGGGGCTTTGACGACAGGCCCTGCGACCGCGGTGCGCCGCGGCGGCGCCCGGCCACCGCGGCGGTCCGGCGGAGGACAGGCACCGGCGAACGGCCCGGCGGACGGTCTCAGCCGGAGGCGACGAACGTCCGCGCCAGCTTGTCGTGCCAGCACTGGCGCCACGGCTTGTCGAACACACACCAGACGACGTTCAGCACGCCGACGACGAGCACGCCGAGCACGCTGTAGACGAACCAGCGCTTGAGCGCGGCGCCGAGGGTCGGGGTGTCATGGCTCTCGATGTCCAGGACCCGCACGCCGCACAGCTTCTTGCCCAGGGTGCGGCCCCACTTGAGGGTGGGCAGCGCCTCGTAGAGCGCACCGCCGATCAGCAGGACGGCCAGGATCGTGGCGAAGACCGGGATGGTGGTGCCGTCGATCAGATAGACCGTCACCTGGCGGCCGGACTGCTTGGCCGCCTCGACCTTGGCGTCGAGGTGGTCGGTGACCGTGCCCCACATGGGGACGGCGACGGCGGCCGTGAGGGCGCCCAGCACCAGGGTGTCGATCAGCCGGGCCGCCAGCCTGCGGCCGAGGCCGGCCGGATGGCCCTGCGCGGCCTGCGCCAGCGCCGAGAAGGGGTCGGCGGCGGCCGGCGGCTTCCAGGGGATGACGCCGTCGGCGTCGGCGCCCTGCGCGCCGGTCCCGGCCGGTGCGGCACCGCCCTGCGGCGGGAAGCCCGCCGAGGGCGCGGCCGCCTGCTGAGCGGGGGGCTGCTGCACCGGGCTCTGCGGGGCGGGACGCGGTGCGGGACTGTGCGGGGCCGGGTTCTGCGGGGCCTGGTTCCGGGCCGCCGGGCCCGTGCTCTGCTGCGGGGCGGGGCTCTGCGGGGCCGGGTGGCCCTGCTGCGGGTCGCCGACCGACGGCAGCGACTGCGGGGAGCCGTCACCGGGCGCGGCGGACGGGCCGCGGCCGGCGCCCGCGACGCGGATGGCCATCGTCTCGCCGCCCTTGGCGGGCTTGCCGGCGTCGGGGCGTACCGCACGGATCGCGGTGGTGCCCTGGTCGCCGGAGTTCCCGCCGCGGCGCGCGGCCGGGTTCACGGCCCGGATGGCGACCGTCCCGTCGGACGGGCCCTCGGGGCGCGCGTCGGGCGAGGACGCACCGGGCGTCTCGCCGGCCGGGGCCTCGGCACCGCCCTGCTCCTCGCGCTGCGGCGGCACCGTGCCCCACGAAGCGCCGCCCGACGGCGTGCCGGCGGGCGCCTGGTCCGGTGAGCCCCAGGAGATCCGGCGGTCGTTCTCGCCGCCGTACCCGCCCTGCCGGGAGGCATCGGCCTGCCAGGCGGCCGCCGGTTCGGGGCCGCTGCCGTGCAGCCGGGCCGGGTCGTCCCAGCCGAGGGCGGGCCGGGCCTCGACCTCGCCGCTGCGGCGTACGGCCGGCACCGCGGAGCCGCCGGCCGCCTCCTCCTCGTCGAAGAAGACCGGGCCGGTCTCCTCGACGGCGGGGAGCGGGGCCACGCCGGGCGGCGGGGCGGGCATCGCCTCGCCCTCGGCGGGGGCGGGCCGGCTGGTGCCCGGCACCCATGCGGCACCGTTCCAGTACCGGATGTAGCCGGGGATGGACGGGTCCGGGTAGAAGCCTGGCGTGGGGCTACCGCCGGCGGATCCTGAGGTAGGGGCGCTCATGTCCGAAGTCCCGTATCTGTACTCGGCCTGGTGGGTGTGGGGTGCAGTCTGCCGCAACGCGGCGTCCACATCTATCAGACCCCGGGTCGCATCGGTGCTCATGCCCGCCCACGACCACCTGGAAGAGGCCCGGGAAAAAAGTTGTACGAAGTCGTGTAATGGTCCGGCGTCCGGCGCCTCTTCCTCTGTGCGGGCCCGGTACCGGGTGTCCGCGGGAGCGATGAGAGGCGGACCTGATGCACACCGTGGTGGAACGAGAGCTGGAGCTGGGCCTGGTCGTATCGCCGGAGCAGAGCGTTCCGGTGCCGGCCCGGCTGACGTACCGGACGGACGACCCGTACGCCGTCCATGTCACCTTTCATATCGGTTCGGACTCCCCGGTCGACTGGACCTTCGCCCGCGAACTGCTCGTCGAGGGGGTGTTCCGGCCGTGCGGCGACGGTGATGTGCGGGTGTGGCCGACCAAGTTCGACGGCCGCAGCCTGGTCTGTGTCGAGCTCGACTCGCCGGACGGGCGGGCGCTGCTGGAGGCACCGGCCCCGGCGGTCTCCGCCTGGCTGGAGCGCACCCTGCGGCTGGTCCCGCCGGGGTCCGAGCAGGGGCATCTGAGCCTCGACAAAGGGCTGAGCGATCTGCTCGCCATGGCGTCGTCGGACGAGCTGCGGCCGGGCGGCACCCTGCCCTCCGAGGAGTCCCCCGAGCCCGGGGCGTAGGGGTGGCGTACCGAGCCGCCAGGGGGACGGACCGCGACGGGGAGGCCGGCGCCGCACCGCGCTGCGCCGGCCGGGCCGGTGGAATGTTCCACCGGTCCGCACTGTTGGGCCCGGTATGACCGAGAGCTACCGCGCACCGACGGGGCAGGACACCGGCTTCACGGCGTACGGCACCGGTGTCACGGCATACGCCACCGGCTCGACGCCGTACGACGAGGGCTACTACGAGCACGGCGTCGCCGCCGACCGCTGGGCGCGGGCCCAGCTGTTCTTCGAGGCGAAGGACTTCACCGCCGCGGCCCGGATCCTGCGCGGGCTGGTGGACGAGGACCCGCAGCCGGTCGCACCGCGGCTGCTGCTCGCCCGCGCCTACTACCACTCCGCCCAACTGGGGCGCGCCGAAGCCGAGTTGCGGGCCGTCCTGGACCGCGATCCGGTCGAGGAGTACGCCCGGCTGATGCTCGGCCGCACCCTGGAGCGCCAGGGGCGGGCCGGCGAGGCCGCCGGGCAGCTGCGGATCGCCGCGGCCCTGGGCGCGGACGCCGCCTGAACCGCGAGGAGACGCCTGAACCGCGAGCAGGCGCCTGACCCCGAGGGGCCGGGACGCCGCCTCAGCCGCGGTAGGCCTCCAGCAGCCGCAGCCACACCTCGCTGATCGTCGGGTAGGAGGGCACCGCGTGCCACAGCCGCTCGATGGGGACCTCGCCGGCCACCGCGACGGTCGCGGAGTGCAGCAGCTCGCCGACGCCGGACCCGACGAAGGTGGCGCCGAGCACCACCTCACGGTCCAGGTCGACGACCATCCGGGCCCGGCCGCGGTAGCCGTCCGCGTACAGGGAGGCCCCGGCCACGGCCGCCACGTCCTGGTCGATCACCTGGATGCGGTAGCCGGCCTGCTCCGCCGCGGCGGCGGTCAGGCCCACCGAGGCGACTTCGGGGTCGGTGAAGACGACCTGCGGGACGGCGAGGCGGTCCGCGGTGGCGGCGTGCGCGCCCCAGCGGTCGGACTCCAGGATCGGGACGCCCCGGGCGCGTGCGGAGATCGCGGCACCGGCGATCCTGGCCTGGTATTTGCCCTGATGGGTCAGGAGCGCGCGGTGGTTGACGTCGCCGACGCCGTAGAGCCAGCCGCCGGTCACCCCCCTCACCCGGAGGCTGTCGTCGACGTCCAGCCAGGAGCCGGGGGTCAGGCCGACCGTCTCCAGGCCGACGTCGTCGGTGCGCGGGGCCCGGCCGGTGGCGATCAGGATTTCATCGGCGATGATCTCGTCCCCGGAGTCCAGCAGGACGGTGACCGGGCCGCCGGGGGCTTCGCGGCGTACTTCACGCACCTCGACACCGGTCCGCAGGAAGACACCGGCCTCGGCGAGCGATTCCGTGACGAGGTGGCCGGCGAACGGCTCCATACGGGGCAGCAGCCCGTCGCCGCGCACCAGCAGCGTCGCGGAGGAGCCCAGGGCCCGCCAGGCGGTGGCCATCTCGACGCCCACCACGCCGCCGCCGACCACCACCAGGCGGCCCGGCACGGCCTTGGCGCTGGTGGCGTCGCGGCTGGTCCAGGGCCTGGCCTCGGCCAGCCCGGGGACGGGGGGCACCACCGCGCGGCTGCCGGTGCACACCGCGACCGCATGGCGTGCCGTGAGCACCCGTTCGCCGTCGACGACCACCCGCCGCGGTCCGGCCAGCCGGCCGTGGCCGCGGACCAGGTCGATGCCGGCCGAGTCCAGCCAGCGGACCTGTCCGTCGTCCTTCCAGTAGGACGTGAACTCGTCACGGTGGGCGAGCACCGCGGGCACGTCCAGGGGCACGTCCGCGGTGTCCTTGAGGCCGGGGACCCGGCGCGCCTCGGCGCGGGCGGTGACCGGGCGCAGCAGGGCCTTGCTGGGCATACACGCCCAGTAGGAGCATTCGCCGCCGACCAGTTCGCTCTCCACGAGCACCGCGCTCAGCCCCGCGGCATGCGCCCGGTCGGCGACGTTCTCACCGGTCGGCCCGGCTCCCAGCACGATGACGTCATACGCCTCATCAGCGGCTTTGGTCGCTTCGGTCGCTGCCATCGGCTCTCGCTTCCCGGGTGTGCATGAGGTGGCCAGGTGGGGCCCGGCGGGGGCCTTTTGGCCATCCTCTGCCCAACGGCCCGTCAGCGCATCCGGCGTTCGACCGCTTCCTTGGCCTCGACGAGGCCGGAACCGGTCACCTCGCGGTGCACCTTGATGGCCTGGATCTGCTTGCCCTGGGCGAGCAGGTCGTCGATCTCGGCCATTCTGGGGTCCTCGGGCTCGGCGACACCCGCATGGGCCAGCAGCAGGTCCACTTTGCGCTCCAGCCGCTGGAGCCGGCGGTCGACCGCCTTGGAGCGACGGTCGGTGGTGGAGGCCACGAGGGCGATGGAGATGACGAGGAGGGCTATTCCGGGGAGAAAGGAGTCCATGGCGGAACTCTATGAGGCGGCGGCGCGTGCCATGAACACGGCGGTCGCCGCGGGGCCCTGGACGGTGCCGCGGACGGCCGGTGCGCCGTCGGTGAGGATCTCGCACTCCGCGTGGGCGTCGGGCCCCTCAAGGGTGAGGGTGAGCATCGGCATGGCGCCCACGCCCCGCGCGTCGGTCACCACGAACCACGGCAACTCGGGCCGGAGCACCTGCTCTTCGCCGCCGGAGTCGCCCGGCGCCTGCACGGCGTAGCTGAGCTCGTCGACACCCTGGCCGCTCACGCGGAAGGTGACCATGCCCTCGCCGGGTCTGTGCGGATCATTGATCGTCATAAGGGCAGTCAACCGTTCTTCCCGTGCCGTGTACATCCGGGTCGTGGCCCGTGCGTCGGCGTTCGGGGGCGCCGGGTCAGGGCAGATGCAAGAGCTGCGTCGTCACGAGGTAGAAGACCACGGCCCAGAACACCATCACCGCGGCGACGGTGCCGAGGCCGACGAGGTGGGTCTTCATCGCCGGTGCGTCAGGGCGCGGCCGCAGCCACCGTCTGAGCAGCGGGTTCACGTAGAAGGGCATCGTCACGAAGCTCATGATGAAGCTCGACAGCAGGTTGCCCACGAGCAGCCCGAGCCAGAGCGGCATCTTCAGCGGCGACAGGGCGAGCGTCAGCAACACCACGGTCGGGTACAGGCCGACCCAGACCGCGACGGAGGTTTTGGTCTCCGAGGGCGGCGGCGCTTCCTTGCCGTTCTCCTCGAAGGCGAACCAGCTGCCGAACGAGTTGTCGATCGTGCGCATGCGGAAGTCGTGGAACTTCTCGCCCTCGGCGAGCACTTTCTGCCGCTCCGCCGACGTCAGCCAGGCATCGAGGTGCTCGGCGCTGTCGAAGCGGTACAGCGTGGTCCATTCGTTCTGAAGCCCCTCGACCGGGCGGAACAGTTCGGTTCCGCGAAAGCCTTCGAAGGCGCTCTCCGTCTGGTCCATACGGCGCTGCCAGGCGAGAAAGGCGTCGACGTGATCCGGGTGGACGCGGTGGGTCACCACGACGGTCACCAGCGGGTCCGGTGGCCGTATGCCGCCGCTGACGACCTGCTGGGTCGGCGGACCGTCGAGATACGCACCACCACGGTCGAGGAAGCCCTGCCGGGTGGCGCTGTTGATCCACGCTTGCAGATGGGCGATCGAGTCGAACCGGTAGACGACCACCCAGTCGGGTTGCAGCCGCGTCGGCGGGGAGATCTCGGCGCCGAGAAAACCGGCGTAGTCGGCGGCAGCGGCGTTGAGGTCCTCCTGCCACGCTTCGAATTCCCGCTCCATTCCGGGCCGGACCTTCTGGCCGATGATGACCGTCGCCTCGGCACCGTGCGACTCTTCGGTGGTCATGTGCGCCGGCCCGTCGTCACCGACGCGCTGTCGCCGAGCCGTCGGTAGATGCGTTCCGGTGTCAGGGGCAGTGCGCGGAAGCGGACGCCGGTGGCGTCATGGAGCGCGTTCGCCAGCGCGGGGGCCACCGGGTTGATACAGCATTCCGCGATCCCCTTCGACCGCAGGGGCCCGAGGGAATCCGCCGAGTCCACCAGCAGCACCTCGGTGCGGGGGACGTCGGCGTAGGCGGGGATGCGGTAGTTGCGTAGGTCCGGGTTGGCCATGGCACCGTTCGCGTCGACGTGGTGGTTCTCGGTCAGCGCGAAGCCGATTCCCTGGGCGACACCGCCTTCCACCTGTCCCCGGACCTGCGCGGGGTTGATGATGACGGCGGCGTCGGTCGCCTGGACGCTGTGAAGGATGCGGATCTCGCCCGTCACCGGATGGACGGCGATGCGGAAACCCTGCGTATTGGAGGTGACGCTGCGGGGTGAGCCGTGGGCCTTGCGGGCGGCGGTGAACCGGATTCCGCGCGCGCGGGCGGAGGCGACGAGCTCCGCCAACGGCACCCGCCGGTCACCGCAGCGGACGCTCTCGTCGTCCATCGAGCACATCACCAGATGCTCGCCCGTGTACGCGGCGGCGAATTCCAGGATGCGGTCGCGCACGGCATCGGCCGCGCGGAGTACCGCGTTGCCCGCCACGAACAGGCCCGCGCTCGCGAAGGCGCCGGTGTCGAAGGCCGTGCGGTCGGTGTCGGACTGCACCAGCCGGATGCGCGACGGGGTCGTACCCAACTGGTGGGCCGCGATCTGGACATGCGCGGTCGACGTGCCCTCGCCGAATTCGACGGTGCCGACGGCCACCTCGTACACGAGGTCGTCGCCCAGCGTGACCCAGGCCTCGGAGAGGTGTTCGGTCGGCGGCGCGGTCTCGTGCAGGGAACTCGCGACACCGGCCCCGACGAGCCACCCGGGGCCGGGCGGCGGCACCTCGGCGGTACGGGCCAGGGCCGCGTCCACCAGGTCGATGCACTTCGCGAGGCCGTCCTCGGTGAACACCACGTCGTCGGGGCCCTCCTGCATGGCGAGGAGCGGCTCGGCCGGCCGCACGATGTTGCGCCGTCGCAGTGCGAGTGGATCCATGTGCAGGGCGCGTGCGAGTTCGTCCATCGCCGACTCCATGGCGAACGCCGGCTGCGTCATCCCGTAACCGCGCAGTGCCCCGCTCGGCACGGTGTTGGTGTAGACGGAGAACGCGTCGTATTTCTTGTGGGGGCAGCGGTAGATCATGACGGCGGCGCCGCCCGCGTACAGCGTTTCGCCGGCGTGGTTGCCATAGGCGCCCGTGTTCGACACATTGCGGACCTGGAGCGCCGTGAGCGTGCCGTCCGTCTTCGCGCCGAGCTTGACCGTCAGCGTCATCGGGTGCCGTGGCGAAGCGGTGGTGAACTCCTCCTCCCGGGTGTACTCGAAGGAGACCGGCCGCCCGGTGTCCAGGGCGGCGAGCGCGGCCAGATCCTCCGAGATCACTTCCTGTTTGCCGCCGAAGCCGCCGCCCACGCGTTGGCAGAACACCCGGAGCCGGTCCGGGCGCAGCGCGAACAGATGGGCCAGTTTGACCTTCGCGATCGACGGCGACTGCGAACTGGTACGGACGTTCAGGCGGCCGTTGTCCATCCAGGCGATCGAGCCGTGGGTCTCCAGATGCGCATGCTGCACCCGTGGGGAGAAGTACGTGCCTTCGTGGATCACATCGGCCTCGGCGAACCCCGCGTCGACCTCACCGATCTGCGAATGAATCTCCACCAGGATGTTGTGGACGGGGTCGAGGACGAAGGGGTCCACCGCGCCGTGCAGTTGCGGCGCCCCCTCGGACATGGCCTCTTCGGGGTCGAATACCGCCGGCAGCACCTCGTATTCCACGACGACCTGCCGGCAGCCCTCTTCTGCCGCCCCGACGGAGTCGGCCAGGACCGCGACGACGCGCTGGCCGACGAAGCGGACGGTGTGGTCGAGGAGGTAGGTGTCGTCCGGGTCCACGAGATGGTCGGTGTGGATCGCCGTGGTGAAGCGCCTGCGCGGCACGTCCTCCCAGGTGTAGACGCGCTGCACGCCGGGAACCGCAAGTGCGGCGGACTTGTCGATCGAGACGATCCGGGCGTGCGCGTGGGGTGAGTGCAGCACCTTGAGGTGCAGCATGCCGTCGAGGTGCGTATCCATCGTGAACTCGGCGCGACCGGTCACCACGTCCTCGGCCGCCGGCGCACCGACGCTCGTCCCGACGGCCTTTCCCGGCGCGGCCCGTGCCACACCGGCAACGCCTTTCACGGCATCCTCGATCGCTCGATAGCCGGTGCAGCGGCAGAGGTTCCCCTTCAACGCCCGCGGCAGGTCCGCCTTCTGGGCCTCGGTGAACGTTGCCGACGTCATGATCATCCCTGCGGTGCAGAAACCGCACTGGAATCCCGGGGCGTCGCGGAACTGCCGCTGCACCGGATGCAGATTCCCGGGGGATCCGATCCCCTCGATCGTCGTCACCTCATGGCCGTCCGCACGGAAAGCGGGGGTGATGCAGCTGTGGACCGGGCTGCCGTCCAGCCACACCGTGCAGGCGCCGCAGTCGCCCGCGTCGCACCCCTTTTTGACGCCGTGGTGGCCGAGCGCGCGGAGGAAAGTGCGCAGGCACTGACCGGGGTCCGGTTCCTCGTCGAATCTCCGGCCGTTCACGAGGTAGGTCATGCCGGGCCCCCGGCCATGAGTTCGCGACGGATCTCTTCGGCGAAGTGCTGTGTGAGGTGGCGGCGGTGGCCGGGGGTTCCGTTGGCATCGGCGAACCAGACTTCGGCCGGGAGGGCGTCGATGCTCTGCTCCAGCGTCCGGGCATCGGGCATGGTGCCGAAGGCCATGCGCACCGGCCGTGTGGTGCCGGCGGTGACGGTGAGCAGCAGGTCGCTCGTTCCCGGCGATCGGGTACCGATGAGGAATACCGTCGAACGGCCGAGGCGGGTCAGCGAGAAGCGGCGGTGCGCGGTGCGTTTTTGCAGGGCGTGCGCCGGAATATCGATGCGCCGCAGGATTTCCCCGGGGCCGAGAATGTTCTGATGGTCGCCGGTCACAAAGTCGAGGGCATCGACGGTGCGCGCGGAACCGTCAGGAGCCCACAGCTCGTATTGTGCCTCGAGCGCGACCATCAGCGTGATCATGGGGCCGGCCGGCAAGGACATGCAGATATTGCCGCCGACGGTCGCCGAACTCCAGACTTTGAACGAGGACAGGAACGCCTCACAGCTTTTCGCGAAGAGGCGGCCCGCGATCCACTCGTCCGGCAGCGCACAGGCATACAGCTCGCTGATGGTGCACGTGGCGCCGATCCCGAGGCCCGCTCCGCTCGGGACGAGGGGTTCCCAGCGCAACGCCGTCAGGTCGATCAGGCGGCGCAGGTCCGGCTGCGCCACGGAGAACAGCCATGTTCCGCCGGCGAGCCAGGCATCGCCCGCCCGCCACCGGGCGCCTGGCCGGTCGGGCGGTCGCCGGACGACTTCGGTGATGGTGTTGAGGTCCATTGGGAATCGATCTCCCTCACGACGAAAATCGTGCGCGCGGGGAACGGCGCAACCTCAAGCGACGGAATCCGTATATGGCCGCCGCGGCCGAACTCCTCACTGAAAGACCGGCGGACGCAGATATTCGTGTTCAGGGTATGCGGAAAGGTCCGCTCTCGCCACGCCGGATCCACGTCGGAACCACGCCGGATCCACGTCGGATCCACGCCAGAACCACGCCGGAACCACGTCGGAACCCCGGCGGGAAATTCCCCTTTCTGCGCATGCTCGCCACGACGAGTAAAATGCCCGCGCGTACATGCCCGACCGTGCGGCAAGGAAAAGCCCCGGGGCCCGTGCTTCAGAACAGCTTTCCGGGATTGAGAATCCCCAGCGGATCGAAGACGTCCTTGATGCCGCGCTGCAACTCCACGCCCACCGGTCCCAGTTCGCGCGCCAGCCACTCCTTCTTCAGGACGCCGACGCCGTGCTCACCGGTGATGGTGCCGCCCAGGTGCAGGCCGAGCGCCATGATGTCGTCGAAGGACTCGCGGGCCCGGCGGGACTCGTCGGGGTCGGCGGCGTCGAAGCAGACGGTGGGGTGGGTGTTGCCGTCGCCTGCGTGCGCGCAGACGCCGATGGTCAGGCCGTACTTCTCGGCGATGGCGGCGGTGCCGTCGAGCATCTCGGCGAGCCGGGAGCGCGGGACGCAGACGTCGTCGATCATGGTGGCGGATTTGACCCGTTCCAGCGCGGTCAGGGTCAGCCTGCGGGCCTGGAGCAGCAGATCGGACTCGGCGGCGGTCTCGGCGGGCACGACCTCGGTGGCGCCCGCCGCGGTGCACAGCTTCCCGACGGCGGCGAGGTCGGCGGCCGGCTCGGGGGTGTCGAAGGCGGCCAGCAGCAGCGCCTCGGTGCTGTCCGGGAGGCCCATCTGCGCCATGTCGTTGACGGCGCGGATGCTCGTACGGTCCATCAGCTCCAGCAGCGAGGGGGCGTGGCCGCGGGCCATGATCTCGCAGACGGCCTGGCAGGCGGCCGCCGTGGAGGGGAACTCGGCGGCCAGCGCGAGCCGGCCGGGCGGCTCCGGCCTGAGGGCGAGGACGGCTCGTACGACGATGCCCAGGCTGCCCTCGGAGCCGACGAACAGCCAGGTGAGGTCGTAGCCCGCGACGCCCTTGGCGGTACGCCGGCCGGTCGTCAGCAGCCGCCCGTCGGCGAGGACGACGTCCAGGCCGAGGACGTACTCGGCGGTGACGCCGTATTTGACGCAGCACAGGCCGCCGGAGGCGGTGCCGATGTTCCCGCCGATCGAGCACTCCTCCCAACTGGAGGGGTCGGGCGGGTAGTAGAGGCCGTGTTCGTTCACCGCGCGGGAGAGGACGGCGTTGATGACGCCGGGTTCGACGACCGCGATCCGGTCGACGGGGTTGATCTCGATGATCCGGTCCATCTTGACCAGGGAGAGCACGATGCAGCCGTCGGAGGCGTTGGCGGCACCCGACAGGCCCGTGCGCGCGCCCTGGGGGACGACCGGAACCCTCAGTTCCGTGGCCGTCCGCATGATGTGCTGGACCTCTTCGACGGTGCGCGGCAGGACGACCACGGCGGGTGTCCCGGCCTCGCAGAAGCTCGCCATGTCATGGGCGTAGGAGCCGGTGACGTCGGGGTCGGTGAGGATCGCTTCACCCGGGAGTCCGGCGCGCAGCCGTGCGATGAGGTCCATACCCTCAGCCTCGCATCCGTGGGCCGTACACGGAAGATCGTGTACGGCCCGCGGGTCCGGTCGGCGCGCAGCGCCGTCCGCGGTCAGAGGTTGCCGCGGCGCTCCTGCTCCCGCTCGATCGCCTCGAAGAGGGCCTTGAAGTTGCCCTTGCCGAAGCCCATGGAGCCGTGCCGCTCGATCATTTCGAAGAACACGGTCGGCCGGTCCTGGACCGGCTTGGTGAAGATCTGGAGCAGATAGCCGTCCTCGTCGCGGTCGACCAGGATCTTCAGCTCGCGGAGCGTCTCCACGGGCACCCGGGTCTCGCCGGCCCACTCACCGAGGGTGTCGTAGTAGGAGTCGGGGGTGTTCAGGAACTCCACACCGGCGGCGCGCATCGCCCGGACACTGGCGACGATGTCGTTGGTGGCCAGCGCGATGTGCTGGACGCCGGGGCCGCCGTAGAACTCCAGGTACTCGTCGATCTGCGACTTCTTCTTCGCGATCGCGGGCTCGTTGATCGGGAACTTCACCTTGAGCGTGCCGTCGGCGACGACCTTCGACATCAGCGCGCTGTATTCGGTGGCGATGTCGTCGCCCACGAACTCCTTCATGTTGGTGAAGCCCATGACCTTGTTGTAGAAGGCCACCCACTCGTTCATCTTGCCGAGTTCGACGTTGCCGACGCAGTGGTCGATGGCCTGGAAGCGCCGCGGGCCGGTCTCCACCAGCGGCTCGGCGGCGACGAAGCCGGGCAGGTAGGGGCCGTGGTAACCGGAGCGCTCGACGAGGGTGTGCCGGGTCTTGCCGTACGTGGCGATGGCCGCCAGGACGAGAGTGCCGTGCTCGTCGGTGAGCTCGTAGGGCTTCTCCAGGCCGGTGGCACCGTGGGCGACGGCGTGCTCGTAGGCGGCGCGGGCGTCCGGGACCTCGAGGGCGAGGTCGATGACACCGTCTCCGTGGGCCGCGACATGGTCGGCGAGGAAGTGGCCCCACTCGGTGCTGGGCTTGATGACCGAGGTGAACACGAACCGGGCGCCGCCGGATTCGAGCACATAGCTCGCGGTCTCGCGGCTGCCGTTCTCCGGACCGGAGTAGGCGACGCGCTGCATACCGAAGGCGGTCGAGTAATAGTGCGCGGCCTGCTTGGCATTCCCGACGGCGAAGACGACCGCGTCCATCCCCTTGACCGGGAAGGGGTCCGCCTGCCGGGTCGCGCCGGGGTGGGTGGGCTGGGTGTGCATCGTGGTGTCTGCCATGGTCGCAGAGTCCCTCCGATCCACAAGGTGCGCAATAGTTCGCGGATTTTCTGGGCATTATGCATAGCGAAAAGGCGCAGCCGCCGAGCTATCTGTACATGATGACCATCAAAAGGGACGGTGCGAGCGATGGCGATCGATCATTTGGACGGAGCACTGCTGGAGCTGCTCGCCGAGGAGCCGCGGATCGGCGTCCTGGAGGCGTCCCGGCGGCTGGGGGTGGCCCGCGGGACGGTCCAGGCCAGGCTCGACCGGCTTCAGTCGAATGGAGTGATCCGGGGATTCGGACCGGATGTGGACCCGGCGGCGCTCGGCTATCCCGTGACCGCTTTCGCCACACTTGAGATCAAACAGGGGCAAGGCAATGACGTGCGCGCCCACTTGACGACCGTTCCCGAGGTGTTGGAGCTGCATACAACGACGGGACATGGGGACATGCTGTGCAGGCTTGTCGCCCGGTCCAACGCCGATCTACAGCGGGTGATCGACCGGGTTGTGGGCTTTGATGGGATCGTGCGGGCATCAACGGCAATCGTCATGGAAAATCCGGTTCCGTTGCGGATCGTCCCGCTGGTGAAACAGGCATCGGGAGACTGACCGAGGAGACCGAGTGAGCTTCTGGGAGTACGTCGGCACCCGGCACGCACAGCTGCTGACGGACACATATCAGCACGCCAGCGCCGTCTTTCAGTGCATGGTGCTCGCCACCCTGCTGGGGGTCTTCATCGCCGTGGTGACCTACCGCAGCGAATGGGCGGGCAACCTCGCCACCACCTCGACCGCCACCATCCTGACCATCCCCTCCCTGGCCCTGATCGGTCTGCTGATCCCGATCGTCGGCCTGGGCGTCCCCCCGACGGTGATCGCGCTGACCCTGTACGGGCTGCTGCCGGTGGTCCGTAATGCCATCGTCGGGCTGCGCGGGGTGGACCCGGACCTGGTCGATGCGGCCAACGGCATCGGGATGTCCCGCACCGCCCGGCTCTTCCGCGTCGAACTGCCGCTGGCCTGGCCGCCCATCCTCACCGGCATCCGGGTCGCCACCCAGATGCTCATGGGCATCGCCGCCATCGCCGCCTTCGCCTCCGGCCCCGGCCTGGGCAACGAGATCTTCCGCGGGATCGCCTCGCTGGGCAGCGCCAACTCCCTCAACCAGGTGCTCTCCGGCACCGTCGGGATCGCCATCCTCGCTCTTCTCTTCGACGCCGCATACGTCCTGATCGGACGCCTGACCATCTCCAGGGGGATCCGTGCCTGAGACGCCCGAGACCGCCGCCGCCTCCGGCGCCAGCATCCAGCTGGAGAACCTGACGAAGATCTATCAGGGGAACCCCGTCCCCGCGGTGGACAGCGTCAACATGGAGATCAAGGCCGGCGAGATCGTGATCCTCGTGGGGCCCTCGGGCTGCGGTAAGTCCACCACCCTGAAGATGATCAACCGGCTGATCGAGCCGAGCTCCGGGCGGATCCGGATCGGCGACGAGGACGTCACCGACATGGACCCGGTCAAGCTGCGCCGCACGATCGGCTACGCCATCCAGTCCTCCGGCCTCTTCCCGCACATGACGGTCGCCCAGAACATTGCACTGGTCCCGAAGATGATCGGCTGGTCCCAGTCGAAGATCAAGAACCGGGTCGAGGAGATGCTCGACCTGGTCGGCCTGGACCCCGGCGAATTCCACGGCCGCTATCCCCGTCAGCTCTCCGGCGGTCAGCAGCAGCGCGTCGGCGTGGCCCGCGCCCTCGCCGCAGACCCGCCCGTCCTGCTGATGGACGAGCCGTTCGGCGCCGTCGACCCGATCACCCGCGACCACCTCCAGGACGAGCTGATCCGGCTCCAGCACGAGCTGCACAAGACCATCTGCTTCGTCACCCACGACTTCGACGAGGCCATCAAGATCGGCGACCGTATCGCGGTGCTCCGCGAGCGCTCGCACATCGCCCAGTTCGACACCCCCGAGGCCATCCTCACCAACCCTTCCGACGACTTCGTCTCCGGCTTCGTCGGTGCGGGAGCGGCACTCAAACGGCTGAACCTGACCCGCGTACGGGACGTCGGCGTGGTCGACTTCCCCACCGCCGCGACCGATGACCCGCTGGAGTCCATCTTCGACCGGGTGCGCGCCGGCTCCCACAACGAACTGCTGCTGCTGGACCCCAACCGCCGCCCGTACAAGTGGCTGCGCCGCAGCGATCTGGCCCTCGCCAAGGAGTCGCTTGCGCGGGCCGGGACGCCGGTCCAGCACACCGTGACCCGGGATGCGACGCTGCGCGACGCACTGGAGGCGGTGCTCACCGACAGCGCGGGCCGGGTCGCGGTCACCGGGCGCCGCGGCGAGTACATCGGCGTGGTCGACATGGAGACGCTGATGAACAACGTCCAAGAACTGCTGGAGGCGGACCGGATGGAAGCCCTGGAGCACCAGCACCAGCTCCAGGAACAGCGCGCCCGCCAGACGCACCTGGAACAGGAGGGCCTGGAGGCATGAGCCCCCGCGACGGGAACAGTCCGCGGGACAGTGAGCGCCCGCCGAGCGACCACGAGGCCTTCGCCTTCCGCGACGACGTCGAGATGCAGGAGCGGGAACGGGCGGCCGGTGAGGCGCCCACCGCGCCCGCCGTCCCGGGCCGGCGCCGGATCAGCTGGCAGAAGTGGACCTTCATGCCGGTCTTTCTGGTGGCCGCGCTGCTCGCCACCTGGCTGTGGTTCCGCGGTGCCCGTCTGGACTCCATCGCCCACCAGGCGGTGGACAACGGCAAGGTGTGGATTGCGCTGCGGCAGCACATCCAGCTCACCGTGATCTCCACCTTCTTCGTACTGATCATCGCGATCCCGCTGGGCATCGCGCTGACCCGCTCCAAGCTGCGCCGGGCCACCCCGGTCGCCATGGCCTTCGCCAACCTCGGACAGGCCATCCCGGCCCTGGGTCTGCTGATCCTGCTGGTCATCTGGCTGGGCATCGGGGCCCGTTCGGCGATCGTCGGCATGGTCATCTACGCCGTGCTGCCGGTCCTCGCCAACACCATCGCCGGGCTGCGCGGCATCGACCCGACGCTGACCGAGGCCGCCCGCGGCATCGGCATGTCCCCCACCCTTGTGCTGACCAAGGTGGAACTCCCGCTGGCCGTACCGCTGATCCTGGCCGGCGTCCGCACCGCGCTGGTACTGAACGTCGGCACCGCGACCCTGGCCACCTTCGGCGGGGGCGGCGGCCTCGGCGACCTGATCTCGGCGGGCATCGTCACCCAGCGCATGCCCGTACTGATCCTCGGTTCGGTGCTCACCGTGGCGCTCGCCCTGCTGGTCGAATGGCTGGCGTCGCTGGCCGAACTGCTGCTGCGGCCGCGCGGACTGGAGGCGACGACATGAGGGACCATCCGCGCCAGGGCCCGCGCCGCCCCGGAAGGCGCCGGGCAGTCCTGCTCGCCACCGCCCTGCTCGCCACCGCCGTGCTCGGCGGATGCGGCCTGGTCAGCGGCAGCGCGATGACCGACAACGTGCGGCCGGGGCCGAAGGCCGGCTACCCGGGCCGGCCGCTCACCGGGGCGCAGCTGACCGTGACCTCGAAGGAGTTCACCGAGCAGATCGTCCTCGGCCAGATGATGGGCATCGTCTTCGAGGCGGCAGGCGCCAAGGTCATCGACAAGACCAGCATCCAGGGCTCGATCGGCGCACGCGAGGCCGTCAAGTCCGGTACGGCGGACGCCGCGTACGAGTACACCGGCACCGGCTGGATCACCTACCTCGGCCACACCAAGCCGATCGTCGATCCGCAGAAGCAGTGGCAGGCGGTCCGCGACGAGGACCGGAAGAACGGCATCGTCTGGCTGCCGGCCTCGACGCTGAACAACACCTACGCGCTGGCGCTGAACTCCGCGAACTGGAAGAAGCTGGGGGTGCGCGACCTCTCGGACGTCGCGGCGCTGTCCCACAAGAAGCCGAGCGCCGTGACGATGTGTGTGGAGAACGAGTTCGCCACCCGCAACGACGGTCTGCCGGGCATGGCGCGGGCATACGGCATGCAGGTGCCGTCGGCCAATGTCCGCAAGATGACCGGCGGTGTCGTCTACACCGAGACGCAGAAGGGCACCTGTGCGTTCGGAGAGGTCTTCACCACCGACGGGCGGATCAAGGCGATGCATCTGCACGTCCTGGCCGACGACAAGCACTTCTTCCCCAACTACAACGTCGCGCCCGAGATCAACGCCGAGGCCCTGAAGAAGTACCCGGCCATCGCCCCGGTCCTGGCCCCGGTCACCAAGGCCCTCAACAACACCGTCGCCCAGGAGCTGAACCGCAAGGTCGACGTGGACGGCGAGGACCCGCACGAGGTCGCCAAGAACTGGCTGATCCGGGAGGGGTTCATCAAGGAGGGGTGAGGCACGGGCAGCGCGGCGCAGGCGGGAGCGGCGGACGCAGGAGCGGTGGGACGCGAGCGGCGGCGCCGCTCAGCAGTGCGGAACCTTGCCCCCGGTCCGCAGGGCCTTCAGGGCGTCCACCGCACCGTCGAGCGTCGTGACCGGCACCAGCCGCATCCCCTTCGGCAGCTCCGCCCGCGCGTCCGTGCACTCCTTGCGCGGGACCAGGAAGACCGAGGCGCCGTCCCGGTGCGCGGCCTGGGTCTTCAGCGGGACCCCGCCCACCGCGCCGACCTTGCCACCGGCGGTGATGGTCCCCGTACCGGCGATGGTGCGCCCACCGGTCAGGTCGTGGCCCGCACCGTCGCCGTCCAGCTTGTCGACGATGCCGAGGGCGAACATCAGCCCGGCGCTCGGTCCGCCCACGTCCGCGAGGCTCAGCTTCACCTTGATGTCCTTGGCGGACTTGCCGAGCTGCCCGAGCGCGGCGCTGGTGGCGGTGTCCTGGGACTCCTCCATCTGCTTCGCGTTGTGCTCGGCGATCTCCTCGGTGTTCTCGCCCACCGGGTAGACCGCCTCCCGCGGCATCACGGCCTCATCCGTGCTCAGCCACCCCTTGAGGATGTCCGGCAGATGGACCGAGGCGTCCGGGCCGGTGGCGACGATCGAGGTCATCCGCAGCTGCCCGCTCGTCTTACGGGTCCCGGCGCCGGTGATGGTGATCACCGGCTTGCCCTTGTCCTTGCCGAGGACGTTCGCCGTCATGCCCGGATAGGCGACCGAATACGGCAGCGGGGCGAACGCCGCGGCGAGGAGGAGGGCGAGAACGAGGGCGGCGCAGAAAGCCAGGGCGCGGGTGCGTGAGGACACTCCGCCACCCTAATTGACACCCGCTCCAACAGAGCCTCAAGGCGCTGTGGCCTCACGACACGGCCACCGCCCCTTCACACCCCGTGACCCCGGCCGCACCCACGGCCTCAGCGCAGCGCCTCCGACACCTCCCGGGCCGCGTCCACCACCCGCGGTCCGATCCGCTCGGAGACGGTGTCCGCGAGCATCACCACGCCCACGCTCCCCTCGATACCGCTCACCCCGAGCAGCGGCGCCGCCGCACCGCTCGCGCCGGCCTCCAACTCCCCGTGCGTCAGGGCGAGTCCGGCGTCCTGGGTGCGGCCCTGCCGGGCCTTGAGGATCGCCCGCCCGGCGGCGCCCCGGTCCAGCGGATGACGGAACCCCGCCCGGTAGGCCACGTGGTAATCGGTCCAGGTCGGCTCCACCACGGCGACGGCCAGCGCTTCCGTACCGTCGACGAGGGTGAGGTGCGCGGTGGCCCCCACGTCCTCGGCGAGCGACCGCAGCGCGGGCAGCGCGGCCTCTCTGACCAGCGGATGCACCTGACGGCCCAGGCGCAGCACGCCCAGACCGACCCGGGCCCGGCCGCCTATGTCGCGGCGCACCAGAGCGTGCTGCTCCAGCGTGGCCAGCAGACGGTAGACCACGGTGCGGTTGACGCCGAGCTTGTTGGAGAGCTCGGTGACGGTCAGCCCGTGGTCGGTGTCGGCAAGCAGTTTGAGGACGCGCAGCCCTCGGTCGAGGGTCTGGGAGGTCTCTGCGGTCACGACGCCTCCTGGGTGAGTGGCGGCACTCGGACGCGACGCGCTGCGAGTGTCCCGGAGCAGCGCGCGCTAGAGGCCGCCGGCCGCATGGCACCGGCTGCGCTCCGCGGCGGCGCTGCCACGGGGCGTGTGCGTGAGCGGGACAGTAGCGAGCCAGTCCGGTGAGCGGAAGAGTCCGTCCAGAATCCGGGCTTTCCCGCCCGGAATATCCCTGTAGGTCCGCTCACAACGGCCCGTTGTGTTTCAGGTTGGGCTACAGCGCCATCCGGGCGTTATGGGAATACGCGACTCCGCTTCGCCCCGTCGCGGGAGAGGGGAGAAAACGAGCGGGGCGAGAACGAGCGGGGGGAGGGAACGAACGAGAGGAACGAACGAGGCGAGCGAACGAGGGGAACGAACGAGCAAGGGGCGGCGCGCCGCAACCGGCACACCGCCCCCACGGGCCACAGGCGGATTCACTTCATCCGCGTGGCCCACTCCCGTACCTTCTTGATCCGCTCACCCAGCTGCCCGGCGGTGGCCTCCGCGCTCGGCGGCCCGCCGCACACCCGCCGCAGCTCGGTGTGGATCACACCGTGCGGCTTCCCGCTCTGGTGGACATACGCCCCCACCAGCGTGTTCAGCTGCTTCCTGAGCTCCAGCAGCTCCTTGTGCGTGACCACGGGACGCCGCTCGGCCGGCAGCTCCAGCAGATCCGCCTCCGCGTCCGGCCGCTTCTTGCTGTGGGCGATCTGCCGCGCCTGCCGCTTCTGGAGCAGCATCTGCACCTGGTCGGGCTCCAGCAGTCCGGGGATGCCGAGGTAGTCCTGCTCCTCCTCGCTGCCCGCGTGGGCCTGCATCCCGAACTCGGCACCGTCGTAGAGCACCCGGTCGAAGACCGCCTCCGACTCCAGCGCCTCGAAGGAGAACTGCTCCTGCTCGCCGGTGTCCTCGTCCTGCTCCTTGTTCGCCTCCTCCATCTCCTTCTCGGATTCGGCGTACGGGTCCTCCTCCCCGTCCTTCTTCGGCTTGTCGAGGACGTGGTCGCGCTCGACCTCCATCTCGTTGGCGAAGCCGAGGAGCATCGGGACGGTGGGCAGGAAGACGGAGGCGGTCTCGCCGCGCTTGCGGGACCGCACGAAGCGCCCGACGGCCTGCGCGAAGAACAGCGGCGTCGAGATCGTGGTGGCGTACACCCCGACCGCCAGCCGCGGCACGTCCACCCCCTCGGACACCATCCGGACCGCGACCATCCAGCGGTCCTGGGAGTACGCGAAGTCGTCGATGCGCTGGGAGGCGCCGGAGTCGTCGGACAGGACGAGGGTGGCGCCCTCGCCGGTGATCTCCCGGATCAGCTTGGCGTACGCCCGCGCCTGTTCCTGGTCGGAGGCGATCACCAGCGCCCCGGCGTCGGGGATGGACTTACGGACCTCGCTCAGCCGCTGGTCGGCGGCGCGCAGCACATTCGGCATCCACTCGCCGCGCGGATCCAGCGCGGTACGCCACGCCTGCGAGACCGCGTCCTTGGTCATCGGCTCGCCGAGCCGGGCCGCGATCTCGTCGCCCGCCTTCGTCCGCCAGCGCATATTGCCGCTGTAGGAGAGGAAGATGACCGGCCGGACGACGCCGTCGCCCAGCGCGTTCCCATATCCGTAGGTGTAGTCGGCGGAGGAGCGCCGGATGCCGTCGTTGCCCTCCTCGTACGTCACGAACGGAATCGGGTTGGTGTCGGACCGGAAAGGCGTACCGGTCAGCGTGAGCCGCCGGGTGGCGGGTTCGAACGCCTCCAGGCACGCCTCGCCCCATGACTTCGAGTCACCGGCGTGGTGGATCTCGTCGAGGATGACCAGCGTCTTGCGCTGCTCGATCCGGTTGCGGTGCAGCATGGGCCGTACGCCCACGCCGGCATAGGTGATCGCGACGCCGTGGTACTCGCGGCCCAACGGCCCCGCGCTGTACTCCGGGTCGAGCTTGATCCCTATCCGGGCCGCCGCCTCCGCCCACTGCTTCTTCAGATGCTCGGTCGGTGCGACGACCGTCACCTGCTGCACGACGTGGTGGTGCAGCAGCCACGAGGCGAGCGTGAGCGCGAACGTCGTCTTGCCGGCTCCGGGCGTCGCGACGGCGAGGAAGTCTCTCGGCTGGGTCTGGAGGTAGCGGTCCATGGCCGCCTGCTGCCAGGCACGCAGCTTGTTCGCGGTACCCCAAGGGGCCCGTCCCGGGAAGGCTGGGGACAGGTGATGGCTATTGGTGGCGCTGGTGGTGGTAGTCACGGTCTCCGTCGGCTGAACTCGGCGATCGGCAACCGCGTCAGCCTACCCGTGCGCCGGTTCACGCTCCGGGGTTACAAGGCCGGGTCACCCCGGGGTGGGACCGAGGTCACAATCGCCATCCGGCCCTGGATACCGGTGGTTGCCGTGGTGGGGGCGGTGCCGCGGCCGTCGGCGCGGCTCCCTCAGCCCCGCTCCGGCCGCAACCGGGTTGTTACACCGGCGCCGGCCAGCGCCACCACCGCCATCGCCGCGAACACGGCCGCGAAGGCCGCCGGATGGCTCACCGAACCGGCGCCGGCGGTGGCCGCGGGCCCGTCCACGGCGATCGAGCCACCGCCGAACGCCACGAACAGCACACCGCTGAGGCCGACGAAGGTGACATTCCCCAGCGCGTCCGACATCTGGAGGGACGCGGAGTTGCTGCCCGCCTCCTGCGGCCGGGACAGCTTCAGCAGCAGGACACCGCCACTGGAGATGTTCAGGCCCATGCCGAACCCCCCGACCGTCCAGCCCGCCGCGACGACCGCGGCCGGCACGCCGTCGAGCAGGACCAGCGGCACCGTCACGATGGCCGCCGCCAGGAGGACCATCCCCAGGCCCATCAGCCGCTCCCGGTACGGCTCCATCCGCGGCCTGCTCTGGACGTACGCACCGAGCGCCCAGGTCAGTCCGCCGCCGGTGAGAGAGAGGCCGGCGAGGGTGGCGGACAGTCCGCGCTGGGTCACCAGCATCAGCGGGATGAAGCTCTCGGCGGCGACCAGCGCGCCCG
Source organism: Streptomyces sp. NRRL S-1813 (assembly GCF_000719605.1). NCBI lineage: Bacteria > Bacillati > Actinomycetota > Actinomycetes > Kitasatosporales > Streptomycetaceae > Streptomyces > Streptomyces sp. NRRL S-1813. The sequence continues at coordinate 80,206 of NZ_JOHB01000011.1, read as the reverse complement.
CGGCCAGACCACGCATCAGCACCACACTCGGCAGACCGCGCGCCGCCCGGAACGTGCCGCGGGGCAGCAGCCGCACGATGCCCGGTACCAGCAGGGCCAGTCCGGCGGCCGCGGGCAGCAGCGCGAACCAGGTCGGATGCTGGCCCGCGTACTGAATCAGGCAGGCACCCACGGCGACGGCCAGCGCGAGCAGACAGCGCCGGTTGCCCAGCACCTGCCGCGCGCCGCCGCGCGGGCCGGGCGGCGTACGGGGCAGCTTGCGCAGCGCGGGCAGCATCACCGCGAGCGGCAGCAGTATCAGGACGGGGATGGCGAGGAACACCCAGCGCCAGCCGAGCTGTTCGGTGACGGCCCCCGCGACCAGCGGACCGACGATCACCGGCACCACCCAGGCCGCCGAGAACGAGGCCATGACCGACGGGCGCAGCCGCTCGGGATAGGCACGGCCGACGACCACATACAGCGAGACCACGACCAGCCCGCCGCCGATGCCCTGCACCCCGCGGCCCGCGATGAACATCCCCATGCTCGGGGCACCGCCCGCCGCCAGCAGCCCCACCCCGAACGCGGCGATCCCGCCGAACAGCGGTCCGAGCGGGCCGCGCCGGTCGCTCCACTCCCCCGAGAGCGCCATCGCGAACAGGCTCGCCGTGAAGAAGGCGGAGAAGGCGAAGGCGTACAGACCGATGCCGTCCAGGGCGCGGGCGGCGACGGGCATCGCGGTGCTCACGGCACTCGCCTCGAAGGCGACGACCGAGACGACGGAGATGATCCCGAAGGTGAGCGCGCGGTGCTCCCGGCCGAGGATCCCGGCGCCACTGTGCGCGTCGCCGTGGGGCGCGGAGTGGGTCGGGTGGGTGGTGGCGACGGTGCCGCTGGTCGTGGCGGCTGTGGTGGCTGTGGCGGAGTCAGGGGCGGGGGCGGTGTGGGGCTCGGTCCCGGTGCCGGGGTGGGGGTCGGGGTCGGGGTCGGCGTCGGCGCCGCGGGGGCGGTCAGCGGTCATCGGGCCAGCGTAAGGGCCGTATGGCGGCTGTGCCCCTGTCGGGAGACGGGGATCGGGTCGGTCGTCGGTCCTACGTCGCGGGGGGAGCGGCGAGCCCTCGCGGTGGCCGGCGCGATTCCCCTCGCCTCCGGCGCCGCCGGCCCCTTCGCCTCCCACGCCGCGAGCCCCTTCACCGTCGTTGCCGCGAGTTCCCCTGGCCGCGCGTCGGGCAAGCTGTCCGTATGCCGCACTTCCGTACATACGACGATGCCGAGCTCCACTACCGCGTCCTCGGACCGGCCGACTCGCCGCTGCCGCCCCTGGTGTGCCTGGCCGGCGGACCCGGGCGGGACGCCGCGTACCTGGGCGACCTCGGCGGGATGGCCGCACACCGGCAGCTGATCATCCCGGACAGCCGCGGCACCGGCGACTCCCCGTCCGCCGCCGACCCGTCCCGCTACGCCTTCCCGCAGCTCTCCGAGGATGTCGAAGCGCTCCGCGAGCACCTGGGCCTGGAGCGGTTCGCGCTGCTCGCGCACGACGCGGGTGCCGCGATCGCGCAGGCGTACGCCGCGGGGCATCCGCAACGGCTGAGCCGCCTGGTGCTGGTCTGCCCCGGCTCCCGTCTACAGGGCGAACTTCCCGACGACGCACAGGAGATCTTCGCGTCGCGGGCGCACGAGGAGTGGTGGCCGCAGGCTTCGGCGGCCGTACAGCAGCTGGCCGACGCCTCCGATCTGAGCGAGGTACGGGAGCTGCTGTTCGCCGCGGCGCCGCTCGCCTACGGACGGTGGGACGAGCCGCAGCGGGCCCATGCCGCCACGGAGGGCGAGCAGTTGGGGCCGGTACCACGGGCCGGGTTCTGGCAGGGCGTGGACGAGCAGCTGCGGACGGCACTGGCGGCCGGGCTGCGGGAGGTGACCTGCCCGGTGCTGGTGGTGACCGGTGACCGGGACGCGGTGACCGGTATGCGGGCGGGCGAGCTGGTGGCCGCGTCGTTCCCGGACGCACGGGTGCGACAGCTGCACGAGGTGGGCCACTACCCATGGGTGGACGCACCGGAGGCCTTCGGACCGACCGTGGAGGAGTTCCTGCACACGGCGTGAGGGGCGGCTTGAGGGGCGGCTTGAGGAACGGGCCCCCGCCGGAGCCCCGCCCCGACGGCACAGGCCCGCTTCATGAACGGCATGTTGCCCCGTGTTGCCCCGTATGACAGCTCCATGGCACCCCGCCCCGCCCTCTTGCCGGACACCCCACTCGGCGGCCTACAGTCGGGATCAGCACAGCATCCCGGCCGTGTGCCCGAGTGGTTTAGGGACTCGCCTGCAAAGCGAGTTACGTGGGTTCGATTCCCGCCACGGCCTCCACTGCCCTTGCAGGGGGCTACAGGTAGGGAGGCCCTCCCAACGGAGGGCCTCCCTCACCGCTTTCACCCCGCACACCAACCGCCTTCCGCGCGCAAAGCACGGAGGGAAAGAGGCCGAAATGAGCGCCTGGAATCCGGAGTTGGCGTCCGGCGGTGCACGAGTGGCGGGCAGCGCACCGCGTACCCTTGCGGCGTGACGATGCACAAGGGCGTAGACGTAAGTGTTGACGCGATGCTTGAGGATCTCAGGACACTCGTCGAAATCGAGTCTCCCTCGCGCGATCTCCACGCCTTGACGGCCTCGGCCGAAGCCGTCGCCGCCGTCATCGAGAGCCGCCTCGGCGGGCAGGCCCACCTCATCGCGAGCGACGCCGGGCCGCACGTCCACTGGTCGGCCGGGGGCGATCCCCGAGTGCTGATCCTCGGTCACCACGACACGGTGTTTCCGCTCGGCACCCTTGAACGCCGCCCGTTCAAGGTCGAAGACGGGCAGGCAACCGGACCCGGGGTCTTCGACATGCTGGGCGGTCTGGTGCAGGCCATTCACGGCCTGGCGACGCTCGACGACCGGTCGGGCGTCGAGATCCTGGTGACCGCCGACGAAGAGGTCGGCTCCCGCTCCTCCCGGGCCCTCATCGAAGAACGCGCCCGTGCCTGCGGCGCGGTGCTGGTGTGCGAGGGTGCCGCTGACGGCGGAGGCCTGAAGACCGGCCGTAAAGGCTGCGGCACGTTCCAGGTCTCCGTCACGGGCCGGGCGTCGCACGCGGGCCTTGAGCCCGCAGCCGGGGTCAACGCCCTGATCGAAGCCTCGCACCAGGTACTGGACATCGCAGCGCTCGGCCGGCCCGACCTCGGCACGACCGTCACCCCGACCGTCGCGTCGGCGGGGACCCTGGACAACGTCGTTCCCGCAGCGGCGACCGTCATCGTCGACGTCCGGGTCGAGTCGGCCGACGAGAAGGACCGCATCGAAGCTGCGTTCGCGGCACTGGCTCCGCATCTCGACGAGGCGGAGATCGCGGTTCAGGGAGCCGTCAGCCGGCCCCCGATGCCCGAGTCGGCGTCGGCAGAACTCTTTGCGGTGGCACGGCGACTGCTACCCGGCCTCGAAGGCACGGCAGTCGGCGGCGGAAGCGACGGCAACTTCACGGCCGCGCTGGGGGTGCCCACCCTCGACGGCCTTGGAGCAGTCGGGGGCGGCGCCCACGCCGACCACGAGTATCTGGTGACCGGCGCCATGGCCGAGCGGGCGCACCTCGTTGCCGGACTGGTGCACGCGCGGCAGAACGCAGAGGAGTGAGAGCCTGCCCGACCTGCGAGCGCTCCCGCGAGGCCGCCAACTGCGGCCGCGCACTGCGGTCACGAACCTTCAGCCCCGGATCGGCCCGACCCGGCCCGGTCCCGGCCCGCTCCGCGCCGGCCCGCCCCCAACCCCTCCTACCTCCTACTGCTGCACCGCCTGCGCCACCGCCGCCTGCGGGCGGATCGGGAGGCGGCCGATGGGGCGGCCGGTGGCGGCGCGGACCGCGGAGGCCACGGCGGCCGGTGAGGTGACGACCGGGACCGCACTGGCGGGCTTGGCGCCGAAGGGGGCGATCACGTCCCGTTCCTCGACGAGTTTGACGATGCGGATGTCCGGAGCGTCGAGGGCGGTCGGCAGCGCATAGCCGGTCAGGTCGGGGTGGCGGACCTGCCCGCGGGTGGTGCGCAGGTTCTCCATCAGGGCGGCGCCCAGGCCCTGGGTGACCCCGGCCTCGATACGGGCCCGCAGCTGGCGGGGGTTGAGCACCCGGCCCACGTCCTGGGCGACGGTCATCTCCACGACCCGGATGGTGCCCAGCTCGATGTCGACATCGGCGACGCAGCGGATCGCGCAGAAGGCGAGACCCACGAACGCATCCCCCTGGCCGCCCTCGTCCAGCGGCTCGGTCGGGTGCGGACGGCACTGGGCGGTGGCCCACAGTTCCTTGCCGTCCAGCGCCTCGGCGACCGTGGTGCTGAGCACCCCGTCGTATGACGTGATCTTGCCGTCGTTGATCTGGAGCAGCTCGGTGGACATCCCGAACTTGTGGGCCAGCGGCTGCAACAGCTGTGTACGGACCATCTTGGCGGCGCGCTCGACGGCGCCACCGGAGACCCAGGTGTGCCGCCCGTGGCAGGCCGGACCGGCCGGCGGCTGGTCGGTGTCGACGCCCGCGACCTGCACGTCTTCGACCCCGAGCGTCTCCTGCACGATCTGCCGCGCCAGCGTGGAGAACCCGGATCCGGTCTCGACGGCGGCACAGATGACGGTGGCGACCGAGCCGCTGACCTTGACGGTCGCGGTGGAGACCTCGTCGGTGCCCTCCGCGCCGAGCATGTGCACCATGCCCAGCGCATAGCCGACACCGCGGCGCACCGCGCCCGGCTCGCCCGCACCCTCGGGCCCGCCCGGCAGCAGCCACTCCGCTTCGGGCGCATCCTTGGGCAGCTCGGGAAGCGGCGCTTCCTTGACGGCGTGCAGGAGTTCGGCGACCGGGGCCGGGCAGGTCACGGTCTGCCCCGTGGGCAGCAGATCGCCGGTGGCCATGACATTGCGCAGCCGGATCTCGGCGGGCTCCAGGCCCAGCCGGGCGGCCAGCTTGTCCATCTGGCCCTCGTAGGCGGCGCAGACCTGCATCGCGCCCTCGCCGCGCACATGGCCGGACGGCGGGTTGTTGGTGCGCACCGCCCAGCCGTCGACGACGGCGTGCGGGACGACGTACGGGCCGCAGGAGAAGGAGACGGCGGCGGCGAGCGCATCGGCGGAGGTGTCGGCGTAGGCGCCGGCGTCCATCAGGATCTGGGCCTCCACCTTGAGCAACTGGCCGTCGGCGTCCGCGTGGTGGCGGTAGCGCAGCAGCGTGGGGTGGCGGTGGGCGTGCGAGAGGAAGGACTCCTCGCGGGTGGCGGCGAGCTTGACGGGGCAGCCCGTACGCAGCGCCAGCAGGCCGAGCGGCAGCTGGATGCCGGGGTCCTCGCGGTCGGCGGTGGCGCCGGGCACGCCGGTCACCACGACCTTGACCTGCTCCGGTTCGAGGCCGAAGGAGGCGGCGGCCAGATCACGGTCGGTGTGCGGGTCCGTGGAGGCGGTGTAGATCTCCACGCCGCCATCGGGGCGCGGCACCGCGAGCCCGGCCTCGGCCCCGATGGGCGCCGGGTCCTGGCGGCCGATCCGGTACAGCCCCTCGACCATCACCTCGCCCACGACATCGGGGTCACCGAAGCGGAGCGGGATGTGCCGGATGAGGTTGCCGTCCGGGTGCAACGGCTCCGCCTCGAAGGCCAGTTGGGGGTCGGTGACCGCTTCCTGGATCTCGTACTCGACGGCGATGGCGGCAGCGGCCAGCCGCGCCGTGTCGGGGTGGTCGGCGGCCACCGCGGCGATCGGCTCGCCGTGGTGGCGGACCTCGTCCTTGGCGAAGACCGGGCGGTCGGCGGTGCCCCGGCCGTGCCCCGCGTCACCGGGGACGTCCTCGTGCGTGACGACGACCCGGACGCCCGGCATCTCCGCGGCGTGCTTGGTGTCGAGGGACAGGATCCGCGCACGCGGGTGCGGTGAGCGCAGCACCGCGGCCCACAGCAGCCCCTCGGCCCACAGGTCGGCGGCGTACGGGAAGGTGCCTTCCGTCTTGGCCGACGCGTCGGCGGGCGGCAGGGAGACGCCCAGGCCGTGCGCCGGCTGCTCGTCGGGGATCTGGACGCCCGCCGCAGGGGTCGCGGTGACGGCACCTGCGCCATCGGACGTGCCACTCATGCGGAGCCTCCCGTGTGCGGATCCTGGTCGTGCGGGGCGCGGCCCGTGGGGTCGGAGGGGCCCGCCTGGTGGGGGATACGGGCGGTGTCCGGCGGCGCCGCCCCCTCGGCGTCGTCCGCCGGGGCGTAGGCGGCCTCCGCGGCCTCCGCGGCGGCCGCGCGGGCCTTGACGACCTCGTCGACGGCGTCCAGCACGCCCCGGTAGCCGGAGCAGCGGCAGAGGTTGCCGCACAGCGCCTTACGGGTCTCCAGCTCGCTGGGGGCGTGGTTGCCCTCCAGCAGGTCGTGGACGGTCATTGCCATCCCCGGTACGCAGAAGCCGCACTGCACCGCGCCGGAGGCGGCGAGCGCGCACTGCACGTCGGAGGGCACACCGTTCTCCGCGAGCCCCTCGACCGTACGGACCTCACTGCCCGCCGTGGTGGCCGCGGGCACCAGGCAGGACGCCACCAGCCGCCCGTCCACCTGGACGGAGCAGGCTCCGCACTCGCCCTGCGAACAGCCGTCCTTGGCACCGGCCAGGCCGAGCCGCTCGCGCAGCACATAGAGCAGCGACTCACCGATCCAGGCGTCGGTGACCGGGCGGTCGATGCCGTTCACCCGCAGGACGTAGGAGGCGGCGGGGCGTTCGTCGTGGGTGTCGATGCCGGGGTCGTCCGCAAGGTCCGCAACGGAGGCGGAGGCGGAAGCAGATGCGGATGCCGATGCGGCGTCGACAAGTTCTGCGGAGCCCTCGGCGTCGGCGGGGCCCCCGTTACCGGTGGGTCCGGCACCCTCGGCGGACTCCGCCCGGCCGGTGATGTCGGCACGACGGGATCCGTCGGCACTCTCGCCCGTCCCGGCACTCTCGCCCGTCCCGGCGCCCTCGTTCGGCCCGGCACCCTCGCCGACGTGCCCGGTACCCGCCGGACCCGCGAGGCCGTCGGGGCCGGTGGGCCGACCGGACTCGGGGTGCTCGCCGCGCTTCGATCGCTCCGGAAAGGCGTCCGCAAGGCCGCCGGCACCCGGCCCGGCAGACGAGGCGGACGAGGCGGACGAGGCGGACGAGGCGGATGAAACGGGCGCGGAGGACGGCCCAGGCGCAACGGGCCCGTGCGCGTCGGTGAGCGCGAACTCGCCCGGATCCTCCTGCTGTTCGCCCTCGGCCCCCGGGATCGTCCACCCGCCGGCACCGGGCGCGTCCGCCGTCCCGCCGGCCCGCTCCGCACCCTCGTGGTGCTGCGGCGCCCCGTGATGCTGCGGCGCCCCGTCGTGCGGCGGCTGCGCCGTCTCCGCGGCCGGCGGCCACTGGGCCAGTGCGTCGGCCGGCAGCGACCAGTGTCCGGTCGCCGCGCCGGCGGCGCCGTTCAGGCCGCCCGCGCCCGTCCCGTACGGGTCGCCGCCCGACGGGCCGCCGTCGCCGGGCAGTTCACCGTCCGGCTCGGCGCCGTGGTCCGGCAGGCCGCTCTCGTGCGCATCGTGCGCGTCGTGGGCATACGGGTCGCGCGCGTGAGCGAAGGGATCGTGCACCGCCCCGCCGTGCGAGGCATCATGCGGCGCCGCGGGGTGCGTCTCCGGCCCGCCCGTGGCGTCCAGCCCGGCGCTGAAGTTCCAGTGCCCGGTCCGGGCGGCCTCGCCGCCGTCCGCCGCGCCCCCGGCGCCGTCGTACGCACCGGCGCCCGGGTACCCGCCCTGGTAACCGGCGGCGCCCCCCGGGCCCGCGAAGCCCGGATGTCCGGGATCGCCGGAGTGGCCGGGATGCCCCGAGTGCCCGGGGTGGCCCGGATGGTCGCCCGTACGTCCCGTATACCCCGTCAGTCCGTCGTCGCCGAGCAGGTATTCGCCGGATTCCTCCAGGCCGTCGTCCGCCGCCGCGGGGACCGACCAGGTGCCGGTGCCACCCGCCTCCTGGCTGCCCGCGACGGGCCAGTCCACCGGGTCGCCGTGCCACGACCGGGCTCCCTCGGGAGCGTCGCCGTGGTAGCCCGTGGACGGGCCGTGGTGGGCCGCGTGCTCCGCCTGGGCCGGGTATCCGGCGGGCGGGTCGGCGTAACCGGCCGAGTGGTCCGCGAAGGGCATCGTCCACTGGCCCGTGGCCGCCGGATCGGGACCCGCGTCCGCAGCCGACGGCGTGGGGTCGTGCGGGGTGAAGGAGGCCGGCGGGGTGTAGCCGTGGCCGGGTGCGGCGAGCGGCTCGGTGCCCGGGGTGCCGTACCGGGGCGAACCGCCTCCGTAGACCCCGGTGGTGAACCCCTCCGGGAGCTGTACGAAGGCCGTCGCCTCCGACTCGTACTCGCCGCCCTGCGGCAGCGGCTGCCAGCCCTGATCGGGGTGCGGCTGGTACGGATGACGGTTGTCGTCGCTCACGAGAGCGCCCTCCCAAGTGCGCGGCGGGCCAGGGCTGCCACCGTACGGCGCAGATGCAGTGCGGCCGGCGGCAGGGTGGCCGGTTCCGAACCGTCCTCGGGCGGCGCCGGGTCCGGGATGCAGGCGGCGGCGACATAGTCACCGAAGGCCGTCAGCGCCTCGGGCACCAGGCCGCGTTCGCCGTCCCAGTCGATGAGCGAGGCCACCCACTGTTCGGCCTCCAGGGGGCGCAGCGGCATGGCGGCGACCGCGCCCACCGCGCAGCGCACGCCGCGCCTGGCCGGGTCCAGGACGAGCGCCACGGAGGCGGCGGCCCGGCCGGGGCCGGTACGGCCGGTGGCCTTGAGGAAGGTCTGCGGGGCGTGCAGCAGCGGCACCCGTACGAAACCGACGAGCTCGCCGGGGTTCAGCATCTCCCGGCCGGCCAGGAGATGGCTGACCGGGATCTCGCGGCGGCCGCCCCCGGGTCCGGCGATGATCACCGTGGCTTCGAGGGCGGCGAGCACCGGGAGGGTGTCGCCCGTGGGCGCGGAGGTCACGATGTTGCCGCCGAGGGTGCCTGCGTTGCGGACCTGCGGCGGGCCGGCCGCGCGGGCGGCGGCGGCGAGGCCCGGGATCAGGGCGGCGAAGTCGGGGCGTCCCATACGGGCGAGGGTGAGGCCGGCGCCGAGCAGCGCATGGCCGTCCAGGTACTGCCAGCCGCGGATCTCGCTGATCCGGCCGAGGCCCACCAGGGCTGCGGGTCTGAGGAGTCCGGCGTTGACCGCCGCCATGAGATCGGTGCCGCCTGCGACGGGCACGGCGGCAGGCATGGCCGTGAGCGCCGCCACCGCCTCGTCGAGCGAGGCCGGCAACGTCACCGTGTGCGACGCGTGCGGTGCGTGCGTGGTCAAGCCAGCTGCCCCTTCCCCGGTGTCCCGGCAGTTCCGCTCCGCCGTACGGTACGTGCTCCCAGCCCGGACGTGGCAACTCTGGCACATCTTCCCGGGCCCTCGGCGCGAGGGTCCGCGAACCGGCGATCCGTCCCCGGACAGGGCGCTGGTCCGGTTTCGTCCGCCGCCGACCGTGCGGGAATTGCGGTGTGGCGCATCGGTGGAGGAGTCCGGCGTCGCGCACACCGTCGGTACGGCAATGCCGCCCGGTACGCCGGTACGGCGGCACAGCGGTGCGGGGGGACCGCCGTACCGCACCACCGTCCCAGGGTCCGGCCGCGCGAGCGCCCTCCTTGCACCGGGGCTCACACGTTTGGGGGCGCCCCGTCGATCGGGCGTCCGAGCACGCCGGGCCGTTTCTGCCAGGGCAGGGGGCCGCCGGGCGGGCGGTAGTCGACACCGAGGGCGTCGAGGCGGGCGTAGTGGACGGCCATCCGCCGGGTGAAGTCCTGGTAGTCGCGGTCGGCCGGTGCGGGCAGCCGCGACCAGGCGACCTCGGCGAACGCGGCAAGCCGTGGAAACACCTGGTAGTCGAGGCGCTGCTGACTGTCCATGACCTCGGTCCAGGCATTGGCCTGGGTGCCCAGGACGTGTGCGGCCTGGTCGGCGGTCAGCTCCGGTGGTACCGGCTCGAAGCGGTAGACGTCCTCCAGGGTCCGTACGAAGCCGATCGGCACCGGCTCGTCCGGGGAGTGATGCTGACGGTGGTCCAAGTACACCTGCTGTTCGGGGCACATCACGACGTCATGGCCGGATTTCGCGGCGGCGATACCCCCGGCGTAGCCGCGCCAGGAGGAGACCGCGGCACCCTCGGCCAGTCCGCCTTCCAGGATTTCGTCCCAGCCGATCAGGCGGCGGCCTCGGTCGGCGAGCCAGCGGTCGAAGTGCCGGATGAACCAGCTCTGGAGCTCGTCCTCGCCGGCCAGTGACAGCTCGGCGATCCGCGCCTGGGCGGTGGCGGACGCCTTCCACTGGTCCTTGGGGCACTCGTCGCCCCCGATGTGCACGAACGGCGAGGGGAAGAGCGCGAGGACCTCCTCGAGCACCTGCTCGTAGAACCGCAGGGTGTTGTCGGTGGGTGCCAGTACGTTGGGGTTGACGCCCCAGGTGTCCCAGACCTTCAGGGAGGTGGTGTCGATGACGTCGGTGTTGCCGAGTTCCGGATACGCGGCGATGGCGGCCTGCGAGTGTCCGGGGATGTCGATCTCGGGCACGACGGTGATATGCCGCTGGGCGGCATAGGCGACGATCTCGCGGATGTCGTCCTGGGTGTAGTAGCCGCCGTGCGGGCGCTCGTCCCAGAGGGGGGAGGCCCGGTGACCGAGTTTGGTGCGCTCCCGCCAGCCGCCGGTCCCGGTCAGCTTCGGGTAGCGCGCGATCTCGATCCGCCAGCCCTGGTCGTCGGTGAGGTGGAGGTGCAGGACGTTGAGCTTGTGGGCGGCGAGCAGGTCGAGGCAGCGCAGCACACCGTCCTTGGGCAGGAAGTGCCGTGCGACGTCGAGCAGCATGCCGCGCCAGCCGAAGCGGGGGCCGTCCTCGATGGTCTGCTGCGGCAGGACGGCCGCGCGCCCGGGGGCGAGCGGCGCCCGGCGGAAGGCGTGCGGGCCGAGGAGCTGCCGCAGCGTCTGCGCTCCCCAGAAGACGCCCGCCGGGCTGCCGCCGGTGATCCGTACGCCCCAGCCGGTGACGGCCTCCAGGCGGTAGCCCTCCGCGGGGAGGGCCGGGTCGAGGGTGAGCGCAAGGGTGTCCGTCGCCCCGTCGGAGCCGGGCGGCAGCGGCAGGCCGAAGGCCGCGCCGAGGGTGGTGCGCAGCCAGCGCGCGGTGTCCTCGGTGCCGGGTGCGGCCGCCAACGCGGTCTCGTCGCCCAGGCGGACGGCGCTGCGGTAGGGCCCGTCGATGCTCAGGGGCGCCGGGACCAGGCCGCCGCCCGGTGCCGTCGGGGTGGGGTCTGTGTCGGGCATGCCGTCCGTCCTTCACCGCGCCGCCCGGCCCGGGACCGGTCGGCCTGTACGAGTACGAAGAGGAGCACGAAGAAGACCAGCACGGGGATGGTCGTCACGGTCGATGCTGCCATGATCGCGCCCCGCTCGTTCCGGTTCGGCGCGAAGGTACGGAAGACCGGCCGCGCGGGGGCACGGTGGACTGCGCGGTGATGCCGGGGAGGGACATGGCGCACAGCAGTGCTGTGGCGCGGGGGCCGGAGATGACCGGCGGAGGCGGGCGGGGGCGGTGACCCGGGCGCACAATTCAGGGAAGATCACGGGCGGTTGCGCCCCGGCCCAGGGCCGTCGCGTGCTCTCCGGGCCGGGAAGCGGCTACCGCCTCACCGGGCCGGGAAGCAGCTACCGGCCCGGCCGGGGCTTCCGCCAGGGCTCCTACGGGAATGCCGACGGGCCCGGTCCACGAGGGGACCCGGGCCCGTACCCGACGCGGAGCGCCGCCGCCTCATGACGGACGGCTGCGCCCGGCGGCTCTGCGGCACTTCGGCTCTGCTGTGCTCACGGGGCGGCAACCGGCCGTGGCCGGCCGGGCGTCACGGCCGGCGGTTGCTTACTTCTTGCCGCCGTCCTTGCCGCCCTTGTCCTTGTCGCCACCGGCGCCCATGGACTCGAAGATCTCCTTGCACATCGGGCAGACCGGGTACTTCTTCGGGTCGCGGCCCGGGACCCAGACCTTCCCGCACAGCGCCACGACGGGGGTGCCGTCGAGCGCGCTCGCCATGATCTTGTCCTTCTGGACGTAGTGGGCGAAGCGCTCGTGGTCGCCGTCGCCGTGCGACACCTGCGGTGTCGGCTCTACGAGGGTCCCCGTACCTGCCCCGCGCTCGGGCTCAAGAGTGCTCATAACAGCCAAGGGTACTCACGCGCGCCGCAACCCGGGAGCGTCGGCCCGTCGCCAGGTGGAGCGCCAGACCCGCCGCCGCCACCCCGGCGGCCACCCACGGCAGCGCGTACGGCGCCGGCCCCGCCCCGAGCGCCGGCCCGCCGAGCGCCGAGCCGACCGTGCCTGCCCAGAGAGAGGGCCGAGTTGTTCAGGGCGAGGGCGACGGTGCCACGCTCGGCGCGCAGCGCCGGCAACCGGTCTGCTGGGGCACCAGGGCCGGTGAGGGGCCCACCGTCCCTGGAGGGCCCGCCCCGGGGAGGGCCTCCCCTAGGAAGCCACTGCCATCCCGCCCCGCGCCCCGGCCGTCAGGCCCAGCTTCGTGGCGAACGCCAGCGCGGCGTCCGGCCGGACCTCGTACCAGGAATCCTGGCCGCAGACCGCGTCCAGGAGCGTGCTGATGTCCTCGGCGCCGACGCTGCGGGCCTCGGCGGCGGCGAGAAAGGCCCGGACCGCCGCCAGGGCGTCGACCTCGGTCTCCGTGCGGGCCACCAGATCCTCGACGATGTCCCGGACCGCGTCGTCACCGGGGGCGACCCAGCTCATGGCCATCTCCAGGCCGTCGTCCGGCATCTTTTCGGGGTACGGCGCGCGGGCCCAGGCGCCGTCCTGCCACCAGTAGACGAACCCGAAGAGGTTTCCCTCGGCGTCCTCGCGCAACTGCTCCCAGGGCAGCCATGCGGGACCGCCGTCCAGGAAGTCGATCTGCCGGCTGGCGCTGTGCGTATGGCTGCCGTCCGAGTCCTGGCCGCACAGCAGGGCCCGGCCGTCCTCGAACAATTTCAGCCGCCACCAGTAGCTTCCGCCGCCGTTCCAGCACTGCAAACCCAGGTCGCCCCAGGAGAATTCGTCTCCGTCGTCCATGGCGGCCGCCACTACCGCCAGCGTCGCGGCGCGCGCCCACAGGCGCTCCGGGTGATCCAGGTCCTCGGGCACGCTCGGCCTGTGCATGGCGCTCTCCCCCGCTTGTCCAGCACGGTCCCGCCGACGCGACCGCGCACCGTCCCCTGTCGTCCCGAACGATAGCGACGGGGGCTGACAATTCCCCATGACGAAGCCGTCACAATAATCAAGTCGTCAACAAAAATGTGGCGACCGACGGCACGCCCGCCGTCCGCCGCCGCCCCGACCCCGGCCGCACCCCTCGGCACCCGTCCGGGATCTGATCCCCCCGAAACGCAACCCGGCGAGGGTCAGTTCAGCGACGGATCGTCCGGATAGGTGGCCACCATCGCCAGTTCGTTGCGCTGCCGGCGCAGCACCGCGCGCCACAGCTGTTCCGGGTCGGGCGAGGAGACATCGCCGGGCTCGGACTCGACGACGTACCAGGCACCGTCGACCAGTTCGTCCTCCAGCTGGCCCGGACCCCAGCCCGCATAACCGGCGAAGATCCGCAGGCTGCCGAGCACCGCCGCGAGGAGTTCCGGCGGGGCCTCCAGATCGACCAGGCCGATCGCGCCGTGCACTCTGCGCCAGCCCAGCGGCTCGTCACCCGATTGGACGCCCGCCCGGTCCGCGGCCGGTGCGCCGGCCGTCTCCGCGCCGTCGCCGTTGGCCAGGGCGCCGCTGTCCACCGACGGGATACCGCCCTCACCGGACAGCCCGCCGGGCACCACGGCGACCCCGAGCGCCGAGTCCAGCGACACCGGGCCGCCCTGGAAGACCACCCCGGGCTCGCCGGCCAGCGCGGCCCAGGGCGCGAGGATGTCGGCGACGCCGACCGGCGTGGGACGGTTGAGGACCACGCCGAGGGAGCCCTCCTCGTCGTGGTCGAGGAGCAGCACCACCGCGCGGTCGAAATTCGGATCGGCGAGCGCGGGGGTCGCGACAAGAAGCCGCCCTGTGAGCGAGGACACCTCGGTCATGGCCACATGATCCCGCACTTCTGCCCGGAGCGGGGAGTCAACGCCCGGACCCGGCCGAGAGCAGGGCAGGGCGTACGGCGGCAGCACCGGCGCACAACGTCGGCGCCGGATAGGCCATTCAAGACATTCCCCCGCGTTTTCAGCCAAAGGGCGATTACAGATCAAAGGCGCATCGTAGCGGAGCGTGTTGTGACAAAGCCATTACATGCACAGAGGCTGCACGGGTCTACGGACTCACCCCCGCCCGCCCTTACCATTTCAGCTTGGCCCCTGCCCGTCTCCAGGAACGCGAGATCCATGACCGTCTCTACTGACGACGTACTGCTTGTCCACGGCGGCACCCCGCTCGAGGGCGAGATCCGGGTTCGCGGTGCGAAGAACCTTGTGCCGAAGGCCATGGTCGCCGCCCTGCTCGGCAGCGGCCCCAGCCGGCTGCGCAATGTGCCCGACATCCGCGACGTACGCGTGGTGCGCGGGCTGCTCCAGCTGCACGGCGTCACGGTGCGCCCCGGTGACGAGCCGGGCGAGCTGGTCCTCGACCCGTCGCACGTGGAAAGCGCCAACGTCGCGGACATCGATGCGCACGCGGGCTCCTCACGGATCCCGATCCTCTTCTGCGGCCCGCTGCTGCACCGGCTCGGCCACGCCTTCATCCCGGGCCTGGGCGGCTGCGACATCGGCGGCCGGCCGGTCGACTTCCACTTCGACGTGCTGCGCCAGTTCGGCGCGACGATCGAGAAGCGCGCCGACGGGCAGTACCTGGAGGCCCCGCAGCGTCTGCGCGGCACCAAGATCCGGCTGCCGTACCCGTCGGTCGGCTCCACCGAGCAGGTGCTGCTGACCGCCGTCCTGGCCGAGGGCGTCACCGAGCTGTCGAACGCCGCCGTGGAGCCGGAGATCGAGGACCTCATCTGCGTATTGCAGAAGATGGGCGCGATCATCTCCATGGACACCGACCGGACGATCCGGATCACCGGTGTCGACAAGCTCGACGGCTACACCCACCGCGCCCTCCCGGACCGCCTGGAAGCGGCCTCCTGGGCGTCCGCGGCGCTGGCCACCGAGGGCAACATCTACGTCCGCGGCGCACAGCAGCGGTCGATGATGACCTTCCTCAACACCTTCCGCAAGGTCGGCGGCGCCTTCCAGATCGAGGACGAGGGCATCCGCTTCTGGCACCCGGGCGGCCTGCTCAACGCCATCGCCCTGGAGACCGACGTCCACCCCGGCTTCCAGACCGACTGGCAGCAGCCGCTGGTCGTCGCGCTGACCCAGGCGTCGGGCCTGTCGATCGTGCACGAGACGGTCTACGAGTCCCGGCTCGGCTTCACCTCCGCGCTCAACCAGATGGGCGCGCACATCCAGCTCTACCGGGAGTGCCTGGGCGGCTCCGCCTGCCGCTTCGGGCAGCGCAACTTCCTGCACTCCGCGGTCGTCTCCGGGCCCACCAAGCTCCAGGGCTCCGACCTGGTCATCCCCGACCTGCGCGGCGGCTTCTCGTACCTGATCGCGGCGCTGGCGGCGCAGGGCACCTCCCGGGTGCACGGCATCGACCTGATCAACCGCGGCTACGAGAACTTCATGGAGAAGCTCGTCGAGCTGGGCGCCGACGTCGAACTGCCGAACGGCGCACTGCCCAACTGAGGTTGGGGCAACGGCCGGCTGAGGCTGGTGCAGTGCCCGGCTGAGGTCGGCGCACTGCCCGCCCGGGGCCGCGGGAGGGGCCGGCGCGCCGCCCGCCTGACGGCTGGGGGCGGTTTCCACCGCTCCCCCACCCCACCCGCACACCCTCCCCCGCCCCCTCCCCTTCCCCGAAGGGGGAGGGGAGGGGGCGGGGGCCCGGAGAAGGGACCGGCTCCGGGGCCCGCCGTGCGTACTTGAGCCGACTTTCCGGCCGGCCCTGAAGGGCCCCGCTTCCTTCTCCGCAAGGCGCCGCCTCCTCCACGCCGTCCACAAGGCCCCGCCTCCTCAGCCCCGTCGACAAGGGCCGCGCTTCCTCAGGGCCCGCTTCCTCAGGCCCGTCGACAAGGACCGCGCTTTCGCACGGCCATCGACAAGGCCCCGCTTCCTCAGCGCCATCGACGCCGAATGCCCGCAACAGCCGTACGAGCGGGCGGCGGTGGAAAGCCCGCCTCCTGCGGTGAGGAACCCGACGGTCCGGTGGAAAACCCGCCCCCGGCCGCCGCGAACCCGCCCCTGCCGGTGGAAAACCCGACCGTGAGACCTCTGGCCGGCCGGATGTTCTCCGCCCCTGCCCGCTCCTACAGTCGGGCCATGTCAATCACGCAACGTCGGATGACGCGCCGGACAGCGGCCGTCCTTTCTGTCGCGCTCTTCACAGCGCTCTTACCCTCCGGGTCCGGAGCGGTGGCCGCCGCCCGGACCTCCCCGCTGCAACGCGATGCCGACGCGCTGCGGGACGCCGGCGTCACCGGAGTATCGGTCCGGCTGGAAACGCCCCGTGGAGTGCGCACCGTCCGCAGCGGAGCGGGAGATCTCGGCACCGGGCAGCCCCCGCCCGCGGACGGGTACGTGAGGATCGGCAGCAACACGAAGACGTTCGTCGCGACCGTGCTGCTCCAACTCGTCGGCGAGGGTCGGCTGTCGCTCGCCGATACGGTGGACACATGGCTGCCGGGCGTGGTCCGTGGCCACGGAAACGATGGCCGCCGGATCACCCTGCGCCAGCTGCTCCAGCACACCAGTGGACTGCCTGACTACGTCAACGACGTCGTCCCGGACCCCAGCGCTGCGGGGTACCGCCACCACCGCTGGACCGTCCACACCTCCGAGCAGCGCGTCGCCTTCGCCATGAAGCATCCGCGCTCTTTCGACCCCGGCGCACGCTGGGAGTACTCCAACACCAACTACGTCCTCGCCGGCATGGTGATCAAGGCGGCCACGGGCCACTCCTGGGAGCGGGAGGTCCGGGACAGGATTCTGCGTCCGCTGCGGCTGACACACACCCTCACGCCCGGAAACCGGCCGTTCCTGCCCCGCCCGCATGCCCGCAACTACCAGCAGTTCGAGCCCGGCGGGCCGATGACCGACACCACGGTCGCCTACCTCCCCTTCGACGGGGATGCCGACGGATCGATGATCAGTACGACGGCGGACACCGACAGGTTCTTCGCGGCGCTGGCGCGCGGGCGGCTGCTGGCCCCCGCGCAGCTCGCCGAGATGCAACGGACGGTCGAGGTCACCGAAGGCCACGGCAGCCCCCCGGGAACCCGCGACGGGCTCGGCCTCCTCTGGATACCGCTGTCCTGCGGCGGCGGGTACTGGGGGCACAGCGGCACCGGGTTCGGCTACGTGGTGTGGCCCGGCGTGACCCCGGACGGGCGGGCCGCCGTCACCGTCTCCGCGCACAGCCGCCCCGGGGACAAGGACACCGCCCTGCGCCAGCTCCGGGGCATCACCAACCTCGTCGACCACGCCCTGTGCGGCGCGCGGGACGCCGGAACCCGGTGACCGCTTCCGGCCATCGGGGCACCGCGCCGATCCCGGTGACCTGCTCCGGGCAGCAGGGCTCCACGCCACCCTCACGGCACGGCTCCGGCCCCGGGCCCCACCCGCACACCCTGCCTCCCCTCCCCCCGGAGGGGAGCCAGGGCGCGCGGCGCATCGCGGACGGAGCGGGACTCCGGACCGCGAAGCCCCAGCTCAGCCCTCCGCCACCAGCACCGGCTTCTCGTGCGGGGTGACCGTGCACCGTGCGCCCGGTGTCAGGCCGCCCGCCTCCCAGCTGGGGACATCGGCCTTGAGCTGGACGCCGGTCTCGGTGGTCAGGTGGAGACGGGTGGTGGCGCCCAGGAAGGTCGCCACCCGTACGGTCGCGGACATCCCCTCCGCGCCCGCGTCCGTACGGATGGCGAGGCCTTCCGGCCGGAGCAGTACGTCGACCGTACGGCCCTCGGTGCCCGGCTCCGCCCCGTGGATCGGCAGGCGGCGGCCGAACAGTTCCACCACCCCGCCGTCCCGGACGGTGCCGGGCAGGCGGTTCATGGTGCCGACGAACTCCGCGACGAACGGTGTCGCCGGGCGCTCGTACAACTCGGCGGGTGCGGCGCACTGTTCGAGCCGTCCGCCCTGCATCACGGCGACGCGGTCCGCCATGGACAGCGCCTCTTCCTGGTCATGGGTGACGAAGACGGTGGTGATGCCGAGTTCGAGCTGGATGCGGCGGATCTCCTCGCGGAGGCTGAGCCGCACCTTGGCGTCCAGCGCGGACAGCGGTTCGTCGAGGAGCAGCACGCGCGGCCGGACGGCGAGCGCGCGGGCCAGGGCGACGCGCTGCTGCTGGCCGCCGGAGAGCTGGTGCGGATAGTGGTCCTCGCGGCCGGGCAGGCCGACCAGTTCCAGCAGCTCCCCGGCGCGGGCGGCGCGCTCGGCGGTGGAGGACTTGCGGACCCGCAGGCCGTAGCCGACGTTCTGGGCGGCCGTCATGTTGGGGAAGAGGCTGTACGACTGGAAGACCATGCCGATGTCGCGGCGGTGCGCGGGGACGTGGGTGACGTCCTGGCCGTCCATGGTGAGCTCGCCGCTGTCGGCGGTCTCGAAGCCCGCGATGATGCGCAGCGCGGTCGTCTTGCCGCAGCCGGACGGTCCGAGCAGGGCGACCAGCTCGCCGGGCGCGATGTCCAGGTCGAGGCCGTCCAGCGCGGTGGTGGCGCCGAATTTCCGGCGCAGCCCCTTGAGTTGTACGGGTACGGTCATGACGTCTTCCTTTGCCGGCGGGTACGACGGGTCCGTCCGCCCGCCAGGAGGGTGAGCAGAAGCAGCAGGCCCCAGGTGAGGAAGAGGCTCAGCATGGCGGCGGCCCCGGCGAGTTCGGCCTCCTCGTTGCCGACCTCCACCATCCACACGGCGAACGGCCGGTAGCCGAGCACGGAGGCCACGGTGTATTCGCCGAGCACCATGGCCAGGCTGAGGACCGCGCCGCTGACGACGGCGGGCCGCAGATTCGGCACGACCACCCGCCACAGGGTCATCAGCCGTCCGGCGCCCAGGCTGCGGGAGGCCTCGACCAGCGTCTTGAGATCGACGGCCCGGAGTCCGGCGTCCAGCGAGCGGTAGAGGAACGGCAGCGACATCACGGTGTAGAGCAGGACGAGGACGAGCGGGAAGTTCTCGTTCTGGATGACCATCAGGGTCTGGTAGAAGGGCGTCCGCGCCAGGCCGGGTGCCCAGGACAGCACCGTGTTGACGCCGGCGACCAGCGCGATCGGCGGGACGACCAGCGGCGTCATGCACAGGATCTCGACGAGCGGGCGCAGCCGGGGCAGCCGCAGATGCACGACGACCATGGCGGGGACGACCAGCAGCAGGCCCAGCGCGACGGTGGCCAGGCCCAGTTCGACGGAGAGCTGGAGGCTGCCCAGCATGTCGCCGGAGACCAGATGGCCGGTGTAGACGTCGAGGGAGAAGCCCTTGACGGGGTCGTCGACGGTGAACCAGAGGGAGGCGGCGACGGGGACCGCGAAGTAGAGGAACGCCACCAGGAGGACGGCGAGGCGTCCGTAGGGGCGGCGGCCGCGGGCCGGGGGTGCGGGGCGCTGCCCGGGGGCGCGGTCCGAGGGCGGTGCCACGGGCGGCTGCGCGGCGGTGGTCATCCCAGCCATCGGGCACTCCTGCGCTGTAGCGGTATCTGTACGGCCATCACCAGCAGCGCGATGACGACCATGTTGAGGCTCATGGCGAGGGCCAGGTTCTCCTGGCCGACCAGGACGTTTCCGGCCAGTGCGTTGGAGATCTGCACGGTGATCAGCGGCACCGAACTGCCGACCATGACGGCGGCGGTGGCGTGCGAGGCGAAGGCGGTGCCGAAGAGCAGCACCGCGCCGCCGAGCAGCGAGGGCAGCAGCACGGGGATGCCGATGTGCCGCCAGAACTGGCCGCGGGTGGCGCCGCAGGAGGCGGCGGCCTCCCGCCACTGGGTGCGCAGCCCGTCGAGCGCGGGCAGCACGGTCACCACCATCAGCGGGATCATGAAGTAGAGGTAGGCCAGCACCAGTCCGGCGGTGGTGTAGAGGCTGAAGCCGGTGCGGTCCAGGGACAGCAGCCGGGTGAGGGTGCCGGTGGTGCCCAGCGTCGCGACGAACGCGAAGGCGAGCGGGGCGCCGGAGAAGTTGGCGAGCACGCCGGAGGCGGCGACCACGGCGCGGCGCAGGGCGGGGCGCCGGGAGCCGACGACGGCCTGGGCGATGAGAGTGCCGAAGAGCGTCGCCAGCACGGCGCAGATCAAGGAGAGCTGGACGCTGCCGCCGAGGCCGGTGGCGTAGATGCCCTTGAGCGACTGGCGGACGTTGTCGAGGGTGGCGTGGCTGTTGCCGGTGGCCGGGTCGGTGGCGGTGAAGGCGCCGTACACCAGGGCGCCGGCCGGCAGGCCGAAGCACAGCGCGAGGAAGGCGAAGAACGGGAGGACGGCCGGCCAGTGGCGGCGGCCGGTTCTGCGGGACGGGCGGCCGGGCGGGCCGGCGGCCGTCGTGGGTCGGTCACTCATGCGCGGGTCTCCAGGAGGCGGGGAGGGGGGTGAGTGGGGTCAGCCGACGGCCTTGCCCCAGCCCTCGTTGATGGCCACCTTGGCGGCGTCCTCCTGTTCCGGTGTGGGGAACCGGGGGGTGCCGTGGACCTCGGGGAGGCGGGCGGCGGCCTTCTTGTCGGCGGTGCCGTCCTTCTCCATCCGGTCGAGGAGGGCGGGCCGGGAGTAGCCCCGCAGCCAGATGTTCTGGCCCTGGGGGCTGTAGAGGAATTCGAGCCACAGGCGGGCGGCCGCGGGGTGCGGGGCGTAGGCGTTGATGCCCTGGTTGTAGTACTGGGAGTACTGGCCGTCGGACGGCACGGTGACCTGCCAGTCGACGCCCTTGGCGGTGAGTTCCTTGCGGTAGCCGAGGTTGAGGTAGTCCCAGTCGAGGGAGATCGGGGTCTCGCCCTTGCGGATGGTGGCCGGTGAGGACTCGACCGGCACGAAGTTGCCGCGCTGCTTGAGCTTCTTGAAGAACTCCAGGCCGGGCCGGACGTCGTCGAAGGATCCGCCGTTGGCGAGCGCGGCGGCGAAGAGCGCGGAGAACGCCGAGGACGACTCGGCCGGGTTGCCGTTGAGCGCGACCTTGTTCCGGTACTCCGGCCGCAGCAGTTCGGCGAGGGTCCTGGGGCACTTCTTGACGGCCTTGGCGTCGCAGCCGATGGAGATGTACCCGCCGTAGTTGTTGAGGTACGAGCCGTCGGCCTGTTTCTGCGCGCGGGGGATGTCCGGCCAGCCGGTCACCTTGTACGGCGCGAGCAGCCGCTTGCCCTGGGCGTTGCGCATGAACGCGGTGCCCAGGTCGAGGGCGTCGACGGCGCGGTCCTGGCCGCGGCGCTTGTCGGCGGCGCCGAGGGCGAGCTGGCTGGTTCCGCCGGGGTTCTCGTTGTTGACCTCGATGCCGTACTTCCGCTCGAAGGTCTTGATCATCTCGCCGTAGTTCGCCCAATCGGGGGCCAGCGCATAGACGTTGAGCCGGCCCTCCTTCCTGGCCGCCTTGACGAGCGCGTCCATGCCGCCGAGGTCCGCCGCCGACCGGGCGGTGGCCGCCTTGCCGGTGACGGCGGCCGGGGCATAGCCGCAGCCGCCGGCGGCCGTGGCGGCCACAAGGACCGCGATGCCGACGGCGAGCGCCCGGCGCACGGGGGCCGGTCGGGGTCGCTTCACTGGTTACTCCTGGATCTTTGGCAGCCAACCTGTATGAACAAGCTGCCGTCAGTAAGCCCCGTCAAAG
Source organism: Streptomyces sp. NRRL S-1813 (assembly GCF_000719605.1). Classification (NCBI taxonomy): domain Bacteria; kingdom Bacillati; phylum Actinomycetota; class Actinomycetes; order Kitasatosporales; family Streptomycetaceae; genus Streptomyces; species Streptomyces sp. NRRL S-1813. Next base: position 58,304 of record NZ_JOHB01000011.1, on the reverse strand, counting down.
TAACCGCAAGAGGGACTCGAAATAAACCCCTGGCGACATAAAAACCGCAGGTCATAAGCGTTATAATGGAAAAGGTTTAGAGTTTGGCGCAGTGGTTAGACGCATACCCCGTGACTGCGTGGATATCTACACCTGTGCACAGCTGACCCGATCGTTCCGACCCTGTCCGCAGCCCCGGAGCCAGACCGCCGGCCACGTCCTGACCTGGCCGCGAGGAGTCCTGTTGACCCGACGCCACCAGCAGATCGCCGAGGCCCTGCGCCGGGAGATCACCGACGGGCGGCTCCCGGTGGGCAGCGCACTGCCCTCGGAGACCGAACTCGCCGCCACCCACGGCGTCTCGCGCGGCACGGTCCGCCAGGCACTGGCCGCGCTGCTCGCCGAAGGCCTGATCGGCTCCCGCCAGGGCGCCCGGCATCTCGTGCTGAGCACCGCGCCCAGCCAGAGCTTCACCGAGCTGCGCAGCTTCGCCCAGTGGGCGCGCGCGGGCGGCCACACCCCCGGCGGCCAGGTCCTGGAGAGCGACCGCGGCACCGCCGACCGGGAAGAGGCCGCGCTGCTGCAACTGGCGCCGGGTGCCGAGGTGCTGCGGGTGCTGCGGCTGCGGACCCTGGACGGCGAGCCGGTGTTGCTGGAGCGCACGGTCTACGCGGGCTGGATCGCCGAGGCCGTCGAGGAGCTGCCGGCCGGCTGCGAATCGGTCACCCAGGCGCTCCTGGACTCCTGCGGCCTGGTTTTCGCCCACGGCGAGCACCACTTGGACGCCCTCGCGGCGGGCACCGTGGACGCCCGGGAGTTGCGGGTGCGACGGGGCAGCCCGCTGCTGCGCGTACGCCGTACCACCACCACCTCGGAGGGCCGCCCGGTCGAGACCTCCGACGACCGCTACCGCCCCGGCGCGGTGGTCTTCACCGTCCGCAACTCCACCCAGGCCAACCCGCTGGCCCGCACCCAGGCCGACTGACCCCGGGCGGCCCGGCCCCGGCCCTTCGCCTCCCCCAACGCCCCAACGCCCTCACGCCCTCACCAGCGAACTGCGAGCCCGCCCATGCCCGTGATCCCCCCGCCGCCCGCCCGCACGCTCCCCGCGGCCCTGCTGTGCGACATGGACGGCACTCTCGTCGACACCGAGCACCAGTGGCTGGACGCGGTGGCCGGCTTCCTGCGGGAACAGGGCCTGGCGGCCACGGACGAGGTGCTGGCCGACTTCGCCGGGGCCCCGGTGGACGCCGCCGCCGAGCGCCTGGTGCACACGTACGGGGTGCGCCTCGGTGTCACCCGGACGGCCGCCCGGCTGGACGAGGACTTCACCGCCCGGGTCGCGTCCGGCGTCGCCGTCCAGCCGGGTGCGCTGCGGCTGCTGGACCGGGCGCGGGCGCTGGGCATCCCGGCCGCCCTGGTCACCGCCTCCGAGCGGCATGTCGCCGATCTGGTGCTGCGCACGCTCGGCGCGCACCGCTTCGCACTGTCGGTCACCTCGGGCGAAGCGCCGCGCGGCAAGCCGCACCCGGACCCCTATCTGGCCGCCGCGGCCGGTCTCGGCGTCGATCCCGCGGACTGTCTGGCCGTCGAGGACACCCCCACGGGCGCCGCGGCGGCGCTGGCGGCGGGCTGCCGGCTGCTGGCCGTACCGAGCGTGCCGGGCATCGTGCCCGGGTCCCGTACGGCCGTGGTGGCCTCTCTGGAGGACGTGGACCTGGCGGACTTCCCGTTCCCCCGGCCCGCCTGATCCCGGCGGGCACAGGCCGCCCCGGACGGGCGCAGGCCGCTCCGCGGGGCAGCCGCCGGGCGGGCGCCCGGACGGAACCCCCGGGCGGGCCCCCTGTGGCACACGAAAAGGCGGCCATCCCTGGGAGGGATGACCGCCTTTTATGCCGTTCTGGGGGTGTTACTTGCCCTTGGCGGCTTCCTTGAGCTTGGAGCCCGCGGAGACCTTCACGCTGTAGCCGGCCGGGATCTGGATCGGGTCGCCGGTCTGCGGGTTGCGCGCGGTGCGAGCGGCACGGTGGGTGCGCTCGAAGGTCAGGAAGCCGGGGATGGTGACCTTCTCGTCGCCCTTGGCGACGACCTCGCCGACCACCTCGGCGAGGGCGGCCAGAACGGCGTCGGCGTCCTTGCGGGTCACCTCGGCGCGATCGGCCAGAGCGGCCACCAGCTCACTGCGGTTCATGTTTGTACTCCCGTGTTCTTCTTGCCAATGAGGCGTGAGATCGAAGCCGATGCTGCCAGGGTCCTCGGACAGTCCCCGGACCCGGGTCTGGTGCCAGACCCTCGCGCCCGATTACGCATCCTGCCCCCACCTGCGGCGGTAAAGCCAATCCGGCACCCAGGAGGGTCACACGAAAAGCGCCACTGCCTCGTTAGTGGTGACGCTCCGTATCATTCCCGCTCCGGGCCGGCCCCACAGGGCGGCGGTCGCTTGCTGCCCGCCACCCTATGGGGGCCCCAACGGCGGCGTGTCCAGCGACGCGCCGTACTCAGACCGCCGTGGCAGCCGTCACAGCCGGGTCGCCGCTCTTCGCCGCTTCCCGGACCGCTCCGGCCACCGCGCCCGCGACCTTCTCGTTGAAGACGCTGGGGATGATGTAGTTCGGGTTGACCTCGTCCTCCAGGACGACATCCGCGAGGGCGCCGGCCGCAGCCAGCATCATCTCGGTGTTCACCGTACGGGAGTGTGCGTCCAGCAGGCCGCGGAAGACGCCGGGGAACACCAGGACGTTGTTGATCTGGTTCGGGAAGTCCGAGCGGCCGGTGGCCACGACGGCGGCGGTCTGCCGGGCGACGGCCGGGTCGACCTCCGGGTCGGGGTTGGCGAGTGCGAACACGATCGCGCCCTCGGCCATCTTCGAGACGTCGTCGCCGTCCAGGACGTTGGGCGCGGAGACGCCGATGAAGACGTCCGCGCCGACCACGGCCTCCTTGAGGGTGCCGGTGACGCCCTCCGGGTTGGTGTTGTCGGCGATCCAGCGCAGCGGCGAGTCCGGGTCGGCGTCGACCAGGTCCGTACGGCCGGCGTGCACCACACCGTGGATGTCGGCGACGACGGCGTGCCGGACACCGGCCGCGATCAGCAGTTTGAGGATGGCGGTACCGGCCGCACCGGCGCCGGACATCACGACCCGGACGTCCTCGGTCTTCTTGCCGACGACGCGCAGCGCGTTGGTGAGCGCGGCGAGCACCACGATGGCGGTGCCGTGCTGGTCGTCGTGGAAGACCGGGATGTCCAGGGCCTCGCGCAGCCGCGCCTCGATCTCGAAGCAGCGGGGGGCGGAGATGTCCTCCAGGTTGATGCCCGCGAAGCCGGGGGCGATGGCCTTGACGATCTCCACGATCGCGTCGGTGTCCTGGGTGTCCAGGCACAGCGGCCAGGCGTCGATGCCGGCGAAGCGCTTGAAGAGGGCCGCCTTGCCCTCCATGACGGGCAGGGCGGCCTTGGGGCCGATGTTGCCGAGGCCGAGGACCGCGGAACCGTCGGTGACGACCGCGACGCTGTTGCGCTTGATCGTCAGCCGGCGGGCGTCCTCGGGGTTGTCGGCGATGGCCTGGCACACGCGGGCGACGCCCGGGGTGTAGATCATCGACAGGTCGTCACGGTTGCGGATGGGGTGCTTCGACGACATCTCGATCTTGCCGCCGAGGTGCATCAGGAAGGTACGGTCGGAGACCTTGCCGAGCGAGACGCCCTCGATGTGGCGCAGCTGCTCGACGATCTCGTCGGCGTGGGCCGTGGAGGTCGCCGCGATCGTGACGTCGATGCGGAGCTTTTCGTGTCCGGACGCCGTGACGTCGAGGCCGGTCACCGAGCCTCCGTGGGACTCTACGGCCGTGGTGAGCTGGGAGACCGCGGTTCCGCTCGCGGGCACCTCCAGCCGGACCGTCATCGAGTAGGAGACGCTGGGCGCCGTTGCCATGGCCGACTTCCTCTGCTTTCACCGTGTCGCTGGATTGCCGTCCGATCGTCGCACCTACCGCGCAGTACGCGGTAGCCGCCCCGCATTGCGAACATTTTGTTCGCGAGCGCGCGCACCTTCGGAAAACGACTTCCACCATACGAGAAATCATGTCCACAGCAAAGAGGCCCACATCACCAGGTGATGTGGGCCTCTCGGAAGTCATGACACCGACCCGCCATGCTCGCCTCGCGGCAAGTGGTCGCTCGTAGCGACGATGGTTGGGCCCGGGGGCTTGGATCGGGCCGGTGCCGTCACCAAGGCTAACAAACCAACCGCGGAAGCGAATCCCGTCCCGCGGGGCCGATTTCAAGACCCCTCGTACGGCGGCGCGCAGCGCCCGGCCGAGGCCGCCGTACGGGTGCCGGCACGCGCCGGCGCGCGGTCAGTCCCGCAGCAGGTCGGGCACCCCGGCCGCGTCCGGATCGTCCCGTCCGGCCGACAGCACGGTCAGCTGCTGGGTGGCGCGGGTCAGCGCCACGTACAGCACCCGCAGTCCGGCCGGGGACTCGTCGGCGATCTCGGCCGGCGAGACCACCAGCGTGGCGTCGTACTCCAGGCCCTTGGCCTCCAGGGAGCCCAGCGCCACCACCCGGTCGCCGAGCGGGGCGAGCCAACGCCGGGCCTGCGCCCGACGGTTCATGGCCACCACGACGCCGACCGTGCCGTCCACCTGGCCCAGCAGCCGCTCCGCCTCGGCCACCGTGGCCTCGGCCAGCGCGGCTTCGTCGGGTGGCCCGGTCTGCCGGTCCCCGTCCGCGACGCATGCGAAGCGCGGTTCGAGGCCCGTGGAGCGGACCGCCTTCGGCGACTCCATACCGGGCATCGCCAGCGCGAGCACCCTGGCGGCCAGCGCGGCGATCTCCGCGGGGTTGCGGTAGTTCACGGTGAGCGTGAAGCGGCGGCGCGGGCGGGTGCCGAGCGCCTCGTCGCGGGCGACGGCGGCCTCGTCCGGGTCGGACCAGGAGGACTGCGCGGGGTCGCCGACGACCGTCCAGGTCGCCTGCCGGCCGCGGCGGCCGACCATCCGCCACTGCATCGGCGTCAGGTCCTGCGCCTCGTCGACGATGACATGGGCGTAGTCGGTGCGCTCCTCCTCCAGCCGCTCGCGGCGGCTGCGGCCGCCGCCGTTGCGGTCCGCGTAGGTCGAGAGCTCCTCCAGTCCGGTCAGATGGTCCAGCGGATCGGCCTCGCGCGGCCGGGGCGGGCGCAGCGGGGCCCCGAGAACCATCTGGAGCTCGTCCAGCAGCGCGACATCGTGCACCGACAGCGGGCCGTGCCCCTTGCTGTCCAGCCGGCGCAGGGAGCGGGCCAGTTGGCGCACCTCGCGCTGGTTGAGGAGGCGGCGCGCCCAGCGGCCCAGCAGACGCTCGTCGGCCATCGCGGCGAGCACCCCGCGCGGGGACAGCTCGGGCCACCAGGCGTCCAGGAACTCCTGGAAGTCGGGCTCGGTGGTGATGTCCTCGTCGAAGCCCTCACGGGCCTCGGCGGCCAGTTCGGGGTCGGTGTAGCGGCGGGCGGCGCCGGACTTGGTCCACAGGGCGTCCAGGATCAGCCGGCGGGCGCGCGGGCGGAGCAGATTGACCGGTGCGGTGCCGCTGAGCGCGGACTGCCGGATGGCGTGCAGCTCGTCGGCGTCCAGCTCGATCCGGCCGCCGAAGGCGACGACCCGCAGCCGGGCGGGTGCGGCCGGGGCGGGCCGGGAGGGTCTGGAGCGGGTCCGGCGGCCGTTGCGGGCACCGTCGTCGCCGTTCCGCGCGGGCGCGGTGAAGAGGTCCTCCAGGGAGAGCTGGGCGTCCGCGCCCGCCGCCCCGTCGGCCTCTGCCGGCGCCGCGGCCGCGGGGGCCGCCAGCTCCAGCGCCCCGCGGGCCGCCTTGCGCAGCAGCTTCTGCATCCGCGACGAGCCCTTGATACGGGACACCGCCGGCGGGTCGTAGGCCGTCGCCTCGGCGCCGTCCACGAGCGAGCCGAGCGCCCGGATGGCGACCTGGCCCTCCTCGCCGAGCGAGGGCAGCACGCCTTCGGTGTACGCGACCAGCAGCGGCGTCGGGGAGACGATCAGGATGCCGCCCGCGTAGCGCCGCCGGTCCTGGTAGAGGAGGTAGGCGGCGCGGTGCAGCGCGACCGCGGTCTTGCCCGTGCCGGGGCCGCCCTCGACCTCGGTGACGGAGGCGGCGGGCGCCCGGATCACCATGTCCTGCTCGGCCTGGATGGAGGCGACGATGTCCCGCATGGTGTGGCTGCGGGCCCGGCCCAGCGCGGCCATCAGCGCACCGTCACCGACCGCCGGCAGCTCCTCGCCGTCCAGCGTGGCGTTGACCTCCGGGCGCATCAGATCGTCCTCGACGCCCAGGACCTTACGGCCCTTGGAACGGATCACCCGCCGTCGGACGACCCGGCCGGGGGCGACCGGGGTGGCCCGGTAGAAGGGCGCGGCGGCCGGCGCCCGCCAGTCGATGACCAGCGGGGAGTACTCCGCATCGAGCACGCCGAGGCGGCCGATGTGCAGCGTCTCGGCGATCGCGGCGCGGTTGTCCTCGATCGCCCCGTCGGCGGGCTCGACGGAGGTGAAGGCGCCGTCCGGGCCCTTCTTTCCGTCCTTGCCGAGGAGCAGGTCGATCCGGCCGAAGAGGAAGTCCTCGTACTCGGAATTCAGGCGGTGGAGATGGGCGCCGGCCTGGAAGACCTGCGCGTCACGCTCGGCGAGCGCGCCGGGCGTGCCGACCTGGCCGCGCTTGGCGGCGTCGTCCATCAGGAACTCTGCCTCGTGGATCTTCTCCTCAAGGCGCCGGTAGACGCGGTCCAGATGCGTCTGCTCGGATTCGATCTCACGGTCGCGAACGGAATCCGAAGCGTGATCCGGTGCGTGCGTGGCGTTGTGCGCGGCCACCCAGGCCCCCTTCTGCTGTGCGTAGGGCAGCCGTCAACCGTACGCGAACCAGGCACCGCGCGCACCTGGTGAAAGGGACAAAGTCGGGCGAGTTTGGTCGGATGTTGACTCAAGGCTTTACGTCGGGCGTTCCCCGGTCGTGGGGATTGCCGGTCGTCGGCATGGCGGTCCTTGACGGGGCACCCCGTGCCGCACCCGGCCCGGGGCGTCGCCCGCCCGCCTCAGACGTCCACCTTCGCCAGTTTCTTGCCGTCCTGCGTGTTGATCTCGAAGTGGTCGATATCGCCGCGGTTGAAGCCCGCGCCGCCCGCCGCGTACAGGGGCTCGCGGTTCCACTTCATGGCGCCGTCCGGGATGCCGTAGCCCCCCTTGGGCACCGCCCAGGTGGTGACGGTCTGCCGCTTGCCGTCCTTGCCGACGGCGACCAGGTCGCAGGTGAGCGGCCCCTTGACGTTGGCGAGCTCCAGGACGACCTGGGTGCCCCAGGGCCGGGCCTCCATGGAGACGCCCGCCGAGACCTTGGTGTCCGGGTCGACCGAGTTCACCTTCTCGCCCGCCGCGTACTGGGCCCGGACGGCGTTCGCCAGCGGCGGCGCCGGCTTCTCCTCGGGGGCCTGGGGCTTCAGGGAGAGGGCGGCGACCGGCCCGCCGACGATCAGCACGACCGCCGCGGCGACCAGGAACAGCCGGCGCCGGGCACGGCCGCGCCGGGTGGCGGCGACCTCGCCCATCAGTCCGTCCAGCAGCCCCGGGCCGGGCACGGCCGTGATGGTCTGCGGGGTCGGAGCGGACTGCTTGAACTCGGCCAGTACCGGTGACAGGCCCATGAGTTCTTCGAGTTCGGCCGCACACTGGTGACAGCCGACGAGATGTGCCTCGAACCGGTCGGCGTCGGCAGCGTCCAGGACGCCCAGCGCGTAGGCGCCGACGTCGGTGTGCTGCGTGGGCGGGTTCACTCCGTCACTCCTCGTTCCTCTAGCGAGAGTCTCAGGGAGCGCAGCGCGTAGAACACCCGGGACCGCACGGTCCCGGCCGGTACGCGCAGCACCTCCGCTGCCTCGTTGACCGTACGTTCCTTGAAGTACGTCTCGACCAGAGCCTCTCGATGGGCCTGGCTCAGGTCGCTCAGCGCCTCCGAAATCGTCATCATGCGCAGTGCCCGGTCGATGACGTCGGCGGCCGGCATCGTCTCCAGAGGGGTCGGATCGACCTCCTGGGGTCTTGCCTTCCGGCTGCGGTGCCCGTCGATGACGATCCGCCGTGCGACGGTCACCAGCCAGGGTCGTATCGAGCCGGTAGCCCGTTGCAACTGATCGGCGTTGCGCCAGGCGCGCACCAGCGTCTCCTGCACCACGTCCTCCGCGCGGTGCCGGTCGCCCGCCACCAATCGCAGGACGAAGGCGAGAAGCGGGCCCGCGTGATCGTCATAGAGGGCTCGCATGAGCTCCTCGTCAGGTGTCGTCCTGTCTGCCACGACGGCATCCTTACGCACTCCAACTCCCGGGTCGATAGCCCAGATCGCCCAAGATCGCCGGGGGACCCTGCCATGAATCGGACTTGCGGTGAGGAGTACGGACGGGACGGGCGGGTTACTCAGAGTTCGGCAGAATATTTTTCTGCGCCGGGCACGGGGCCCTGACCAGCGCTTCCGTTCTGCGCCCGGCGCACCGTCGTGCGCCTCCGGTGCCGCGCCACCCGCTCCCGGTTGCCGCACACCTCGCTGGAGCACCAGCGGCGGCGCCGGCCGCGTGATGTGTCCAGATACACCAGGGTGCAGTTCTCGCCCTCGCACTGGCGCAGCTGTTCGCGGGCCACCTCGTCGGTCAGCAGCCCGACCGCGTCCCGGGCCACCGCGGCCAGCAGCCCGGCGCAGTCGGGCGGGCCGGGGAGGGCACGGGCCAGGGTGCCGTCGGCGGTGCGTACCGCGCGCGGGGCGGGCGGCTGCCCGGACGCGGCCGCGGAGTTGAGCAGCGCCAGATCGGCATCGGACGCCGCGCCCCGCAGCTCGTCGTGCACCAGGCGGCGCACCAGCTCCCGCAGGGCGCGGAAGCGGCCGACCCAGGCGGCGTCGAGGCCGTCCAGCGGGGTGCCGCGCGGCACCAGCCCCGCCCCGACCAGCCAGGCCCGCAACTGGTCGGGGCCGGTGAGCCGTTCGGCGGGGGCGCCGCCGGTCGTGGCCGCCAGGTCCAGGCAGCTCCGCCCACAGTCGAACCGCAGGTCGCAAGGCGTCGCCATGTGCCTGTCACTCCTTAGGGACCAAACGTGTGTGCTCCCAGAGTGCCCGGCGCGCGGGCCCGCCGGAACCCTCCGGAAGCGGTCACTCCATGCATGCACCGCACGTAGACACCGTGAGTAGACGCTCTACGTATACATCTCATGTATAGTCCGCGGCGCGGCGGTCGGCGGGCCCCCGGCCCGCCACATGCCGTAGCGCTCCCCCGCCCCTCCAGGACGAAGGTCTCCATGTCGCGCAAGTCCCTGCTCGCGAACCGCGCCAGCCTGACCCACAAGATCGGGTACGCAGTCCGTCATCCGGCCCGGATCACCCCGTACGTCAAGCGCACCGCCCGCGACACCTGGCTCCGCCTCAAGCACCCCGACCACGTCGCGTACTACCGGGCGGTGATGGCCTCCGACGCCGGCCGCAACCCGGAGGCCGCGGTCGGCAGCCGCAGCCACGACCGCTGGCTGGCGCTGGGCGAGATGCAGTTCGACTACCTGGCCGGGCACGGCCTGGAGCCCGGCCACCGGATGCTCGACATCGGCTGCGGCAATCTGCGCGCGGGCTGGCGCTTCATCGCCCATCTGGACACCGGCAACTACTACGGCATCGACATCTCGCCGGACATCCTGATCTCCGCGAAGCAGACCCTGACGACCTACGAACTCCAGGACAAACTGCCGCACTTGACCCTCACGCAGGACCTGAAGCTGGACTTCCTGCCGTCCGCCCACTTCGACGTCGTCCACGCGCACAGCGTCTTCTCGCACTCACCGATCGGCGTCATCGACGAGTGCCTGGCCCATGTCGGCCGGATCCTGGCCCCCGGCGGCTTCTTCGACTTCACCTTCGACCGCACCGAGGGCGCCGAACACCAGGTACTGCGCGAGGACTTCTACTACCGGACCGAGACCCTGCTGCGGCTGGCCCGTGAGCACGGACTTCAGGCGCGCTTCATGGAGGACTGGGAGAAGCGGCCGCACGGCCAGTCCAAGATCCGTGTGAACAACCCGGAGTAGGGTCGGGCCCGAGGAATCATGGCCGAAAGTAGCCGTCCCCGGCCCGACGGAACAGCCCCGGGCCCGGCCCTCGCGAGGCCCGCTGCTCCCTACCGCACTTTGCCCGCGTCCGCTGCTCCCCGCCGTACTTGCCCGCGTCCGCCTACTCCCCGCCGTACTTGTCCGTGTCCGCATGCGGGTCGAGCGACAGCCGGTAGCCGCGCTTGACGACCGTCTGGATCAGCTTGGGCGCGCCCAGCGCCCCCCGCAGCCGGGCCATCGCGGTCTCCACCGCATGTTCGTCCGTGCCCGACCCCGGCAGCGCGCGCAGCAGCTCCGCGCGCGAGACCACCCAGCCGGGGCGGCGCGCCAGCGCACGCAGCAGCGCCATCCCGGCCGGCGGCACCGGCCGCAGCGCCCCGTCCACCACGACGGCGTGCCCGCGGATCTCCACCTGCCGCCCCGCCACCGGCAACGTCCGCACCCGGCCCGGGAGTTCACGACACAGCAGCTGCACCAGCGGCCCCAGCCGGAAGCGCTCCGGCTGGAGCGTGGGGATGTCCTCCGCCTGGAGCGGCAGCGCGGTCACCGGCCCCACGCACACCGACAGCACCTCCTGTCGCAGCGCCGCCAGCACCTCCTCGCGGATGCCTCGCTCCCCCGCCCGGCGCAGCAGCGACGCGGCGGCCGGCGCGCTGGTGAACGTCACCGCGTCCAGGGCGCGCGACACCACCGCGTCCAGCAGCCGGTCGACCGGCCCGATGTCCTCCGGCGGCATCCACCGGTACACGGGGACGCCGACCACCTCCGCACCACCGGCCCGCAGCGCCTCGACGAACCCCGGCAGCGGCTCCCCGTGCAGCTGTAGGGCCACCCGGCGCCCGGAGACGCCCTCCGCCAGCAGCCGGTCCAGTACCTCGGCCATCGACTCGGAGGCCGGTGACCACTTCTCGGTCAGCCCGGCGGCCCGGATCGCGCCGCGCACCTTGGGCCCGCGCGCCAGCAGCTCCACCCCGGCCAGCCGGTCCAGCAGCGCCTCGCCCAGGCCCCAGCCCTCCGCGGCCTCGATCCAGCCGCGGAAGCCGATGGCGGTGGTGGCCACGACGACATCGGGCACCTGGTCGATCAGGCCCCGGGTCACGTCGAGCAGCTCGGTGTCGTCCGGCAGCGGGACGATGCGCAGCGCGGGCGCATGCATCACCTGCGCGCCGCGCCGCTCCAGCAGGGCGCCCAGCTCCTCCGCCCGCCGGGCCGCGGTCACCCCGACGGTGAACCCGTCCAGCGGCCGGACGGCCGGTTCCGCCTCCGGCGCCGTCCGCTCCTGCTCGCTGTGCTCCTGCTGCTGATCGTGCATGGTCGTCCCGCTCCGCCCAGAGTGGTGTTGCCTCGTGCTCCCGTACCGCCGCGGCTCCGGCGGCACCGAGTACCAGGGTGTCAAGGTGCCAAGGTGTCAAGGGCACGTGACGGTCCCGGTCCTCCAGTATTTCCCCGCGGTTACGGCGGCCGCCTGCCCACCCGTACGACGCCCCGTGCCCCGGCCGGTGCACGGGCACGGCACGGCCAGGGGCGGAGACAGCGGGAGGGGCGCGGCGCCCGATACGACGGCCCCGCGCCCCTCCCGCCGCTCACACCTCCGCGTACACCGCCGGCCGCTCCCCGTCCACAGCCACCGCATCCGCCCCGTCCGCCCCGTCCGCCGCCTGCGCCGCACGCCGCCCACGCACCGCGGGACGCAGGTACACGCCCCAGGTCACCGCCCCGCACACCACGTAGCAGGCCAGGAACGACACAAACGCCGGGGTGCCCGATCCGGCCACCATGAACGACTGCCGGAACGCCAGATTGATGCCCAGCCCGCCGAGCGCACCCACCGCACCGATCAGCCCCATCGCCGCCCCCGACAGCCGCCGTCCGTATACCGCGGCCGCCTCTCCCTCCAGCCCGCGCCGCAGCGCCTGGGCCTGGAAGATCCCCGGGATCATCTTGTACGTGGAGCCGTTGCCGAGCCCCGTCAGCACGAACAGCGCGATGAACCCGACGAGGAACACGGGCAACGAGCGCACCGTCGAGGCGTAGATGACGACCCCGGTGGCCAGGCCCATCGCCACGAAGTTCCCCAGGGTGATCCGGGCGCCGCCGAACCGGTCCGCCAGCCGCCCGCCGACCGGCCGGATCAGCGACCCCAGCAGCGGCCCGATGAACGTCAGCGACGCGGCCTGGAGCGGCGTGCGCGCGAACTGGTTCTGGAGCACCAGCCCGAAGGCGAAGCTGTAGCCGATGAACGACCCGAACGTGCCGATGTACAGCAGCGACATCACCCAGGTGTGCGGCTCCCGCGCGGCGTCGAGGGCCGCCCCGGTGTCGTTCGTCACCGGCGCCAGGTTGTCCATGAACAGCGCCGCGAGCACCGCCGCGAGGACGATCAGCGGCACATAGACGGCCAGCACGATCCGCGGATGCGCGGCCCCCGCCGTCCCGATCACCAGCAGCCCCAGCAGCTGGATCACCGGCACGCCGATGTTCCCCCCACCGGCGTTCATCCCCAGCGCCCACCCCTTCTTCCGCAGCGGATAGAAGGAGTTGATGTTGGTCATCGACGAGGCGAAGTTCCCGCCGCCGACCCCCGCCAGCGCCGCGACCAGCAGGAACGTGGTGTACGACGTGCCCGGCTCCATGACCACGGCCGCCACCGCGACCGGCACCAGCAGCATCGCCGCGCTGATCACCGTCCAGTTGCGCCCGCCGAACCGCGCCACCGCGAAGGTGTACGGCACCCGCAGCACCCCGCCCACCAGCGTCGGCATCGCCACCAGGAAGAACTTCCCGGCCGGATCGATCCCGTACTCGGGCCCCATGAACAGCACCATCACCGACCACAGGCTCCAGATGGAGAACCCGATGTGCTCGGAGACCACGGAGAACGCGAGGTTCCGCCGCGCGACCCGCTCCCCCGTCTCCCGCCAGAAGCCTTCGTCCTCCGGATCCCAGTGCTCGATCCACCGCCCGCCCCGCCTCGCGCGGCCCTCGGTACGGCCGTCGCTACGGCCGTCGGCAGGGGTGTCGGCAGGGGTGTCGTCGGGGTTCTCGCTACGGGTATCTGCTGCCGCGGCCGTCATCGCGCCTCCAGGGTTCAGGTCCTGCTCCCTGACGCTAGGGACGACGGGTTTCCGTACCGTGCCGCCCGGTGACGGGGACGCAACCTTGCACTCACGCGACGGGGCGGTGGCCGGTGAGGGCGGGCGGGGCGAGCACCTCGTCACAGGGCGAACTCGCACCAGACGATCTTGCCGGGCATCCGCTCCCCCACGCCCCACTTGTCCGCCAGCGCCTCCACCAGCAGCAGCCCGCGCCCGCCCTCGTCCACCGGCCCGCCGCCCGTCCGCACCCGCGGCCACCCGTCCCCGCTGTCGTGCACCTCCAGCCTCAGCACCCCGCCCGCCGGCGGCCACACGTACAGCTGGAACCCGCGCCCCGGCGGGACCCCGTGACGCAGCGCGTTCGTCGCCAGCTCGCTCACACACAGCAACACCGCCTCCGCCCGCTCCCCGGCGCCCCACTCCACCAGCGCCGCCCGCACGAATTCCCGCGCGAGCGGCACCGACCGCCGCTCCCGCCGGTAGAACCGCTCGCGTGGAAAGGGAAGTTGAGTCTCTGCGTTCATGCGACGACGGTCGCAGTGAGTAACTAAGCTGCACAGTGGGTGAACCCGTACACGTGGTGAGTACGGGCGCACGCACGGTCACCGGCACCGAAGTACGGGGAGTGCAACGCCATGCAGCCGCGAACCAAGCCCAAGAACCGACACTCCGCAGCCATGGAAGTCATCGGCGCCCAATTAGCGCTGTTCCGCATCAACGCCGGCCTCACCCAGCGCAGCCTCGGAGAGCGCACCACCGCGTCCGAGGAGACCATCGCCTCCATCGAACAGGGCAGGCGCGCCCTGATGCCGCATCTGGCGACCGAGTTCGACCAGCTCCTGAACACGGGCGGGGCACTGGCGGCGGGAGTGGCCAAGCTGCCGCCGAAGGAGAAGTACCCGATCTGGGCGGAGGAGTTCATCGCCTATGAGCGGGTGGCTGTCGCCCTGTCGTCGTACGAGAACCAAGTACTCCCCGGATTGCTCCAAACCGGGAAGTACGCCCGCGCGACATTCCGCAACGACCTACCAGCCCTGAGCAAAGAGACGATCGAGCAGCGTGTCGAGGCCCGGCTCGAACGCCAAGAAATCCTGCATCGCGCCGTACCCGTCATCGCCAGCTTCATCATCTCGGAGGCCGTCCTCAAGGATCACCTCGACAGCCATGACGTCATGCGGGAGCAGCTGCGGCATCTGCGCGCATGTGCCGATCTACCCGGAGTAGCAATCCAGGTCATGCCGTTCGGCAACACCAGCCATGCCGGTCTCTCCGGGCCCTTCGTGCTGCTGGAGACCCCCGACCACCAGCACTTCGCATACTCCGAGACGCAGCTCGGCAGCCACCTCATCTCCGACCCGGACAAGGTCAGCAGTCTCACCCAGAAATATGGAATGCTGCGAATGCAGGCCCTCAACGCCGAAGAGACCATGGGCCTTCTGGACCGGCTGCTAGGAGAGCAATGACCGACCTGACGTGGTTCAAGTCCAGCTACAGCAGCGAGCAAGGCGGCGCCTGTCTCGAAGTCGCCTACGACTGGCGCAAGTCCAGCCACAGCAGCGAACAAGGCGGCAACTGCGTAGAGGTCGCCGCCCACCCCACCACCATCCACGTCCGCGACTCCAAGGACCCCCGGGGCCCGCACCTCGACTTCTCGCCGGGTGCCTGGGCCTCGTTCACCTCGTACGCCGCACGTAGCGCTGCCGCCGCAACGGCTCCGTAGCCGGGGCTACTCGGCCGCCTCCCGCGGCGGGTCCATCCATATCCGGTCCGCGCAGAGGGTCATCCGCAGGCGCTTGCCCGCCTCGTCCCGTGCCACGACCGCCTGCCGGCGGGGGTAGTCGCGGGGCGCGGACACCACGGCGGTGTCGTTGCTGACCATCCCGGCGCTCGGCGGTGTGCCCTTGGGGCAGTCCTTGTAGCGCAGAGGCGCCAGGACCGTACCGCCGCGCGGCAGGTCTATCGGCAGGGTCTTGCCATGCCCGACGGCATCGGACTCGGGCCCCTTGCCGACGTGGATCTCGAAGGCCGGGAAGCCGCGGAACACACAGGGGCCCGCGCCCGTGTTGGCGATGGACAGCCGCGCCTCGCGATGCACCGTGCGCGGCTTCTTCTTCAGGACGGTGAGCTTCCAGCGCAGGCCCTTGGTCGTGCAGTTGGCGTGCAGTGCCGTCATCCGCGACGTACCGCAGCCCGTCACGGCCAGGCCCGCCGTCACGGTCAAGGTCAGCGCGGCCGCCCCCACCGCGAGAAGTGAACGCCGTCGCACGGCTCCCCCTGTTCGTTGCGCACCGATTTCCCTGCCGTTAAGGAAAGTTTTTGCGCGCCCGGGGTTGCCTCTGCGACCACATCTTCTGCCGAACGCCGCACACGCCGGGCCCCTCACCCCCGTATGCCCATCACTCGCGCATCCCCCTCCGGGAGCCACCAGGCGCTCCCGGGCAGCGCCAACCAGGCCTGCTTCCCGGCCAGTTCCCGGGCGGCCGCCCGCAACGCGTCCAGCCCCGGATGCCGCAGACCCCTTCGCCACACCATCGAGACCGGCGAGAGCGGTACGGGATCGACGAGCGGCCGCAGCACCATCCCCGGCACCTCGATGAACTCCACGCTCGCCAGCACCGACCACCCCCTCTTGCGCACCACCCGGACGAACTCCTGCGAGCCCTCGATCTCCGGGAACGGCTCGGCCGTCGCGATGCCGCGGCCCGCGAAGAGCCGCTCGGCCAGGTCCGTCCACTCCGCGGTCCGCGGGTTTCCGGCGGCCGCGTAGAACGTCTCGCCGGCCAGTTCGGCGAGGGCGACGGCGGGCCGTGCGGCCAGCGGATGGTCCTCGCGCAGCAGGACCGCCATCGGCTCCAGCCGGACCGGCTGATGTTCCAGCCCGGCCAGCACACCGGGCGGCAGCGCCGCGATCCGGCCGAAGGAGACATCGAGCCGCCCGGCCGCGACCTCGGCCGCCGCACCCGTCAGCCCGCTGTGGAAGCGGGCGACCAGCTCACAGCTGTCCGGCACCCGCTCCCTGGCCGCCTCCAGCACCCCGTGGGCGGTGCCGATCGGGACCCCCACATCGACCAGCAGCGGCCGCTCGGGGGCGGCCCGGAACGCGGCGGCCAGCTCGTCGTGCGCCGCCAACACCCGCCGTGCGAGCGGCAGTAGCCGCGCCCCGTCCGCCGTCAGCGCCACCTGGCGGGTGGTCCGTACGAACAGTGCGGCATCCAGCTCCCGCTCCAGGCGCCGGATGTCGCGGCTCAGCGCCTGCTGCGCGACGTAGAGGCGGGCGGCGGCCCGGGTGAAGTGCAGTTCCTCGGCGACGGCGAGGAAGGCACGGAGCAGACGCGGATCGGTGTCGGACGGCATCGGGTCATCCTGGCAGCAGCGCTTCCTGCCGATGCATGCCGATACCTGCCGAGGGCCGACGCGCATTGCCAACGCAGGTGCGTGAATGGGCGCTGACCAGGTGTTGGACGTACGGAAGGAGCGGCAGCGACCGTAGAGGCATGATCCTCTTCCTCGCCGCCCGGCCGGTCACGGCCCCGCCCGTACGCCCAGCCCCGCCCGTACGCCCGGCCCCGCGGCGTGCCCGCTTCCGTCCCCTCGCGCCCTACCGCCGGATCTTCACCGTCCCCGGCACCCGATCCTTCACGGCCGCCAACCTGCTGGCGCGGCTGCCCATGGGGATGCTCAGCGTCAGCGCGGTGCTGATGATCGCCGGGTCGCGTGGCTCCTACGCGCTGGCCGGGGCGGTCACCGCGACCGGGCTGGCGGCAACGGCGCTGGTCGGGCCGTGGACCGCCCGGATGGTCGACCGCCACGGCCAGGCCCGTATCGCCGTCCCGGCCACCGCGCTCGCCGTCCTCGGCTCGCTCTCGCTCCTCCTGTGCGTCCGCCACGGCGCGCCCGACTGGACCCTCTTCGCCTCCTACGCCGCCACCGCCCCCACCCCGAACACCGGCGGGATGTCCCGCGCCCGCTGGGCGCACCTCTTCCGCGACGACCCGGCCGCCCGGCACACCGCCAACTCCTTCGAACAGGCCGCGGACGAGCTGTGCTTCATGCTCGGACCGGTGCTCGCCACGCTGCTGTGCACCACCCTCTTCCCGGAGGCGGGTACGGCGGTGGCCGCGGCACTGCTGCTGACCGGGGTGCTGCTCTTCGCGGCCCAGCACCGCACCGAACCCCCCGTGGCACCGGTACCGGCCACCGGCCGGCCCCGCTCCCCCCTGCGCCTGCCGGAACTGCCGCCGCTCCTGGTCACGTTCCTCGCCACCGGCGCGGTCTTCGGCTCCCTGGAGGTCGTGACGATCGCCTTCGCCGACAGGCACGGCATACGGACCGCCGCGGGCGGCCTGCTCGCCCTCCAGGCAGCGGGCTCCTGCGCGGCCGGGCTGCTCTACGGCCTGCTGCGGCCGGCGGGCCATGCCGCCCACCGCTTCCTCGGCTGCACCGCGGCGATGGCGGCCCTGATGCTGCTCCCGCTGCTCGCGGCCGCGACGGGGAGCCTCGCGGCACTGGCCGTCGCGCTCCTCCTGGCCGGTATGGCGACCGCGCCGACCATGGTCACCGGCATGGGACTCGTCCAGTCGCTGACGCCGCCCGGTCAGCTCAACGAGGGCATGACGCTCGCCGTGACCGCGCTGCTGGGCGGTATCGCGGCCGGATCGGCGAGCGGCGGGTGGGCGGTCGACCACCTGGCCGGGGCGGGCGCCGCCTACGGGGTTCCCGCGGCGGCGGCCGCCCTCGCACTGGCCGTCACCCTGCTCACGGCACGCCGTCGCCCGAACCGTCCGGCGGCGCCCGTCAGCTGATCGGGTCCGTGTACCGCAACTGCCGGGGGAAGGTCGCAACGACCGGGCCGTACCCCCCGACCGTGAACGCGAACGTCACCCAGGAACCGTCCACGAAGCCGACCTCGTGCGTGCCGTGCCGCACGTCGGTACGGTTCCGCACCCAGGCGACCTGCCGCCGCTCCACCCACCAGGCGTACTCCACCGCCTCCGCACCGGCCATCGGCTCCCGCCGGTTG
Organism: Streptomyces sp. NRRL S-1813; assembly: GCF_000719605.1. Lineage (NCBI taxonomy): Bacteria > Bacillati > Actinomycetota > Actinomycetes > Kitasatosporales > Streptomycetaceae > Streptomyces > Streptomyces sp. NRRL S-1813. The sequence goes on along the minus strand of NZ_JOHB01000011.1, from coordinate 40,088 downwards.
CCGGCCAGCCGCACCCGCACCACATGGAGATGCTGGTCGGTCACCAGCAGCACCGACAGATACCGGAACGAACAGCGGGGCCGCAGCACCGCCGCCAGCTGCCCGGCCAGACTCTCCCAGCCGCCCGACAGCTGAGGGGTGTCGGGGTGGTGGCGGTCGTCCCACCGGTCCACCACGGCGTTGACGGGGTTGAGGCGGTGCAGTCCCCATTCGGCCCGCCCCATGCCGTCGACGAGCCGGTCACCGGTGGTGCGCTGCACCGAGAACGCCTGCTGCCGGAGCTGCCGGGGCGGCTCGGGGAGCTGTTCGCCCGCCTCGACCGGATGGCCGGCGACGACCCGTTCCCCGGGCGGCAGCACGGCCGCCGCCCGCTCCTTGGCCGCACGGGCCAGTGCATGCCGGTCCGCGGGCACCAAGGCGGACTTGAGCCCCGACCACAGCTCGTCGGCGAATTTCACCCGAAGGCCTCCCGCACCGACTGCTTGGCCTGCGCCGGTGACTCGTCCATGCGCTCGTCGAAGCTCTTCGGCTCCGGGCGCGTCCGATATTCCACTGTCTCCTCCGCGAGCGCCGGGCCGTTCTCGATCATGGCACCCGTCAGGGCACCACCGGGATCGACCCCGAGGACGCCCTTGGCGATCTTCTTGCCCTGCTTCCAGGCGAGGAACTGGGCGACATCCGTACCCGACGGCCGGTTGCCGTGCAGCAGGTCGCCGGCGATCCGCCGCCGTGCGCCCTTCCACTCCTTGATCTTCGCGCGGTCCAGCCCGCGCAGATACCGGCGGAGCCGGGAGAGCTTCGCCAGCGCCTGCGTCCGCTTGGCGATATCGGCGAGCTTGTCGGCGAGCTTGGCAGCGATCCGGGTGGCCTTCGCGGCCCGGTACGCGACGTTCGCCGCACCCGCCATCGGCCCGATCGCCGCTGCCGCACCGGCCGTCAGCAGCGAGAGGATCGCCGTGGTGGCGGCGGTGACCATCAGCGCCTCGACGATCTCCACGAGGAGTTCGCTCATGGCCTGCTCGGCCATGGCACAGGCCGCGGCGGCCATCTCCAGCAGCTCGGCGACGGTGTCCATGTCGTCGGCCTCACCGAGCAGGGCCTGCTCGAAGTCCGTCATGGTCTTGTCGAACCCCTCGGCGGCGTCGCCCTGCCACGCGTGCCGCACGGCCTTGCGCTCCGCCACCAGGTCCTCGACCACACCACGCAGATCGCGCGCCGCGCTCCGCCACTCCTGGGCGGTCTCCTCCAGCAGCTCGCTGTCGCCGGTGACCCAGTCGAACCAGTCGTCGGCGCCGCACTGCTTCAGGACGCCCTTGATGATCTCGTCGAGGGTCGCGGCGAGCGGATTGCTCCAGTCCAGGGTGTAGTTGATCCGGTCGAGCGCGCTCGACGCGGCCTGTCCCGCCCCCATCAGGCACCGCCGCCGAAGCTGTTCGCGGTGTCCTCTTCGTTGGCGTCGTAATTGTCCGCGGAGCCACGGACCGCATCGGCGATGGACCGCAGCATCTCTCCGGCCCCTTCGAGGTCCGTGCCCGACTGGTCCTTCTGATCGATGTAGTCGGCCCTCAGACTGTTCGCCTCGGGCAGCTGCCCGAACACTCCGTCCGACAGATCCAGCCCGGCCGTCCGCTTGCGGATCTTGTCGATCCGGTCCGCCGCGCTCTCCGCCGCACTGGCATAGCGACGCAGCGCATCGCCCTCGACATCGGTGCCCTGACCCATTGCTCCCCCGTTGCTCCCCCATTGCCATCACTTTGCCTGGCAATGACACACCTGGAGTCAAGGATTCGTCAAACACCCCTGGGGCATTCACCCACCGCTCGGCCCGAAGCTCGCATATCGGCCTGAATTCCCTATCGGGTGGAAATCCGCAGAAAAACTCGCACCCCGAAGGGAACACGGTGCCCGGCGCCCGGAACCGGCGCCCGAAACGGCCCAGGCCCCGCCGTCCTGTCGGACAGCGGGGCCTGGGCCTCACATGGGAATTGTGGAGATGGCGGGAATCGAACCCGCGTCCAACGGTGCAGAAACAGGGCTTCTCCGAGTGCAGTTCGCTGCGATTTTCTCGGCCCCGGAGATCACGCGAACAAGTCTCCGACGGGCTCAGTCACTGTTTGATTTCCTTCTAAACCCCGTGACCGGGTCTAGAAGTTTAGTTCCCTAGTCGATGCCAGGATCCGGGTCGGGAACAGCCCCGGGCTGACACTTCGCAAGTCGCTACTTAGGCAGCGAGGGCGAAGGAATCGCGCTTGGTGTTGGCGATTATTGGTTGCGACATATGGTTTACGAGATCATTGCCGCTTCCTCGACTCGCTTCCCCTGCTTCGACATCCGCTGTCGAAACCGATCATCCCCATGTTGATTTATCAAGGTGGTGCCCGCACCCCTCATGGGGTGATGGAGCCATCGTACGTGAACAACGGCTGCCGTTGCCAGCGTATTCCCTGCGGGCCGGCCGGGACCGGTCCCATCGGGGCAGATCAGCCCCGCTGCCGCCGCCGGACGGCCGAGATCGCCCGGTCCGTCTCGCGGCGGTCCTGCTGCTCGCGGAGCGTCTGCCGCTTGTCGTACTCCTTCTTGCCCTTGGCCAGAGCGATCTCGACCTTGGCCCGGCCGTCCTTGAAATAGAGGGCCAGCGGCACGATCGTGTGCCCCGACTCCTGGCTCTTGGCCTCCAGCTTGTCGATCTCCACGCGGTGCATCAGCAGCTTCCGCTTGCGTCGCGCGCTGTGGTTCGTCCAGGTGCCCTGGGCGTATTCGGGGATATGTACGTTGTGCAGCCAGGCCTCGCCCCGGTCGATCTGGATGAAACCGTCCACCAGCGACGCCCGGCCCTGCCGCAGCGACTTCACCTCGGTGCCGGTCAGCACCAGGCCACACTCATAGGTGTCCAGAATGAGGTAGTCGTGCCGCGCCTTCTTGTGCTGCGCGACGAGCTTGCGCCCGGGTTCCTTGTCCTTGCCCTTGTCCTTAGCCATAGTGCGGCCATTTTCGCACTACGCCCCGCCCCCGATGCCACTCAATACTGTGCGGGCCCGTTCCTCCGCTCCGCTGCCGACGATCACGTCGGGCGTCAGGCCCTTGTCGTCGACGGTCCGGCCGGACGGGGTGCGGTAGTGGCCGACGGTCAGCTCGGCGACCGAACCGTCCGGCAGCGTGCTCGGCATCTGCACCGAGCCCTTGCCGAAGGTCCTGGAACCCACCACGAGCGCCCGGCCGCGGTCCTGGAGGGCGCCGGAGAGCAGCTCGGCGGCGCTCATCGTGCCCCCGTCGACGAGGACGACCAGCGGGAGGCGGGTGTTGCCGCCGCGCCGGGCGTACAGGGCACGCTGGCTGCCGCGTACGTCGTACGTCGCGACCAGGCCGCCGTCCAGGAAGGCCGAGGCGGCTTTCACGGCCTCGGTGACCAGGCCGCCGGTGTTGCCGCGCAGATCGAGCAGCAGGCCGCCGTGCGGGGAGGCGCGGCGCACCGCCCGGCGGACCGCGGCGCCGGTGCCCTGGCTGAACGCGGAGATCTTGACGCGGGTCGGGCCGTGCGCACCGGCCGGCCGGTCGATGACGACGTTCCGGGATCTCAGACGGGTGCGGTGCAGGGTGACCGTCCAGCGGTGGGCGCCGCGCTGGAGGTCCAGCGTCACGGGCGTACCGGCAGCGGCGGCGGGCCCACGGGAGCCGCCGGAGGGGGCACCGCGCAGCCGGCCGACGACCTCGGTGACCGGTGCGCCCCGGGACGGGCGGCCGTCGACGGCGCGCAGCCGGTCGCCCGTGGTGATGCCGGCGCGTGCGGCGGGGCCACCGGGCTGGACCCGGGAGACCTCTATGCGGCCGTGGGCCGCCTGCCGCACCCAGAGCCCGACGCCGACATAGGAGCCGTCCAACTGCGCCTGGAAATCCTTGAACTCGCCCGGTGAATAGATCGTCGACCAGCGGTCGCCGCTGCGGCTGACGACGTCGGCGGCGGCCTGCGCTCCGGACTTGCCGTCCTCGACGGCCTGGGCGGCGGCCCGTTCGACGGCCGCGCGGTCCGCCGTGGCGGACCGGGGTGCGTGCGCTCCGGAGGCCGTACGGTCCGGGGCGGTCCGCTCCACCGCGCCCTCTGCTTCGTCGCTCCAGGTGCCGGTTGCCGCGCCGGTGGCGAGCACACTCGCGAGGAACAACGTCAGGGCCGCCCCGCGGCGAATGCGGCGGGGCCGGTCGTACGAACACGGGCCCGACATGGCGGTGAGTCTAGGGGACAAAAGGGCGCCGTACGGCAAGTTGACCGTACGGCGCCCCTTGGCAAAGCTCACACCTTGAGGTACTTGCGCAACGCGAAGAACGCGGCGAGCGAGGGCATCAGCAGCCCGATCAGGAGGACCAGCGGGAGGACCGCCGCCACCGAGTCCCAGCCGATGAAGTTGATCACCTGGATCTTCTTCGACAGCCAGTTGTTGATGAGGACGTACTTGCCGCCGACGATCAGCACACAGGCGAAAGCGGCGCCCAGCAGCCCCGCGATGGCGGCCTCCAGGATGAACGGCATCTGGATGTAGAAGCTGGACGCTCCCACCAGCCGCATGATCCCGGTCTCCCGCCGCCGGCTGAACGCCGACACCCGCACGGTGTTGACGATCAGCATCAGCGCAACGACCAGCATCAGCGCCATCACGAATATCGCCGCGATGTTCATGCCGTTGAGGAGGTTGAACAGCGGCTCGACCGTGTCCCGTTGGTCCTGTACCTCCTGGACCCCGGGCCGTTCGGAGAACGCCGACTTGATGACGGCGTACTTCGTCGGGTCCTTGAGCTTGACGCGGAAGGACTCCGGAAGCTGGTCGGGCGTCACCAGCCCGGCAACGGGCGTGTCGCCGAACTGCTCCTTGTAGTGCTTGTACGCCTGGTCGCTGGACTCGTACGTCACCGGCTTCTGCACGATCGGCAGCCGGTCGAGCTCGGCCTTGATGTCGTTCTTCTGCTGCTGGGTGGCCGCGCCCTTGGCGCAGTTGGCTCCGGAGTCGGCGTCGTTCTTGTTGCAGAAGAAGATCGAGACGTTGACCTTGTCGTACCAGTAGCCCTTCATCGTGCTGACCTGGTCGCGCATCAGCAGCGAGGCGCCGAACAGGCCCAGCGAGAGGGCCACGGAGACGATGACGGCGAAAGTCATCGTGAGGTTTCGGCGGAGACCGACGCCGATCTCCGACAGGACGAACTGGGCGCGCATGGCGTCCTTTCAGTGCTGGGGGCCGTACACGCTTAGTGCTGGTAGCCGTACACGCCGCGCGACTGGTCGCGTACGAGCCGGCCCTTCTCGAGTTCCATGACCCGCTTGCGCATCTGGTCGACGATCTGCTGGTCGTGGGTGGCCATGACCACCGTCGTACCGGTCCGGTTGATCCGGTCCAGCAGCTTCATGATGCCGACCGAGGTCTGCGGGTCGAGGTTGCCGGTGGGCTCGTCCGCGATGAGCAGCATCGGGCGGTTGACGAAGGCCCGGGCGATGGCGACACGCTGCTGCTCACCACCGGAGAGTTCACCCGGCATACGGTCCTCTTTGCCGCCGAGGCCGACGAGTTCTAGGACCTCGGGAACCGTCTTGCGGATCTGGCCACGCGGCTTGCCGATCACCTCGAGGGCGAAGGCGACGTTCTCCCCCACGGTCTTGCTGGGGAGCAGCCGGAAGTCCTGGAAGACCGTGCCCACCTGGCGCCGCATCTGCGGGACCTTCCAGTTGGAGAGCTTCCCGAGGTCCTTGCCGAGTACGTGCACATGGCCATGGCTGGTGCGCTCCTCGCGCAGCAGCAGCCTCAGGAAGGTGGACTTACCGGATCCCGAGGAGCCCACCAGGAAGACGAACTCGCCGCGCTCGATCTCGAGCGAGACGTCCCTGAGTGCAGGGCGGTTCTGCTTCGGGTAGGTCTTGGAGACGTTGTCGAATCGGATCACTGATGCACCACGGTCGACCTGGATAGGGGCACGGTTGCCGAGTTGCGGCTCCCGTCGGTGTGCGTGACCATACGCGAACCTCGCGGGGCGGCGCAGTCGCCGTAGGGGGTTGGTGCGTTTATTCACGGCACCTACGGGACAAAAGGCGCACAATCTCGCGGGGCGCGCCGTTCCGGCGATGTGCTGGCACAGTGGAAGAGGGAACCAACGCGCCTTCCGGTGCGTTGGCGCAGTGGAGAAGGAGGTCGCATGACGTACGACCGACTGGTGTGCGCCAACTGCGCGGCCCCTGTGACCGAGGGCCGCTGCCCCGTGTGCCGGGCCAGCAGAGAACGACTTCAACAGCAAGCGGGCGGCATATTCGCCCAGCTCAGCCCTGCCATGCTGGTGGCGCTGATGATCGTGTTGATCGCGGTGGGCATACTCCTCCACCAGGCTTCCTGACACCCGCCGGCACCCGTACGAGGCTTCCCGGCGACAGAGAGCACGCGAACGGCCGAGGGGCCCGGGACGCAAGCGCGTCCCGGGCCCCTCCAGCCAGCTGTACCGCGTCAGCGTCAGGCCGCTGCGGCGCCGCCGCCGTTCTTGTTGATCAGACGGGGCAGCATACGGAAGCCGACACCGCCCGCGATCATCGTCGCAGCGCCGATGAGCAGGAAGGTGGTACCGGTGGAACCGGTCTCCGCCAGCTCGCCGCCCTTGGCCTGCTGCTTCGCCTGGCCGGGCGTGTCAGCGATCTGCTCCTTGCCCTGACCGGGCTGCTCGATCGGCTTGGAGCCCTCGTTGTCGGTGCCGGTACCGGTGGAGTCGCCGCCGGTGGCGTTGCCACCGGTGCTGTGACCGCCGGTCTGGCCGCCGGTGGTCTCGTCGCCACCGGTCGTGCTGCCGGACTGGCCACCGGTGGTCTCGTCACCGCCCGTGGTGCTGCCGGACTGGCCACCGGTGGTCTCGTCGCCACCGGTCGTGCTGCCGGACTGGCCACCAGTGGTCTCGTCACCGCCCGTGGTGCTGCCGGACTGGCCACCGGTGGTCTCGTCGCCACCGGTCGTGCTGCCGGACTGACCGCCGGTGCTGTCGTCACCGCCGATCTCGCCACCGGTGCTGTCGTCACCGCCGATCTCGCCGCCGGTGCTGTCGTCGCCGCCGATCTCGCCGCCGGTGGTGGTGTCACCGCCGGTGGAGGAGTCACCACCGGTGGAGGAGTCACCGCCGGAGTCACCACCCCCGATGATCCCGCCGATGATGCCGCCGATGATGCCGCCGTCCTGGCTCGGGCCTTCACCCGGGCTGGCCGCGGAAGCAGCTCCGGCGGCCGTGAGCGACGCACCGGCCGCAATCACTGCGCCGGCCGCAATGCGCGCTACGCGCAGCCGCGTCTTCTTCGTCATGTACTGCTACCCCCAGTAGCTGAACTCGTCATTGGAGCACCGCTGTACGGGGCGACGAGCCGATGTCGGGGTTCACGAGCTTCGGCCCCGCACTGCGGGCAGGCCGCTCAATTCCCCGTTCTTACACGCGCCCCAGACATACGCATGCCGCGCCCAGCCTTCCCAGTTCGGCCAACATCGTCAAGGTCGATTAAAGGCCGGATGCCCGAATTGCCAAGCGGTGGGCGGTACATGGACATACGACTGTGACCAAACCGCCACAGCAAAAACAACTGCCTCCCCGAAGGAGGCAGTTGTTTCACGTACGGAAGAGGCGGATCCGCTACTTCTCCTGCTGCTTGCGCCAGCGGATTCCGGCCTCCAGGAAGCCGTCGATGTCGCCGTCCAGCACACCGGTGGGGTTGCCGACCTCGAACTCGGTCCGCAGGTCCTTGACCATCTGGTACGGGTGCAGGACGTACGAACGCATCTGGTTGCCCCAGGAATTGCCGCCGTCGCCCTTGAGCGCGTCCATCTTGGCCTGCTCCTCCTGGCGGCGGCGCTCGAGGAGCTTGGCCTGGAGGACGTTCATCGCGGACGCCTTGTTCTGGATCTGCGAGCGCTCGTTCTGGCAGGAGACGACGATGCCGGTCGGGAGGTGCGTCAGCCGGACCGCGGAGTCGGTGGTGTTGACGCCCTGCCCGCCGGGGCCCGAGGAGCGGTACACATCGATCCGCAGATCGGACTCGTCGATCTCGATGTGGTCGGTCTTCTCGACGACCGGGAGCACCTCGACACCGGCGAACGACGTCTGGCGGCGGCCCTGGTTGTCGAACGGCGAGATGCGCACCAGGCGGTGCGTGCCCTGCTCGACGGAGAGCGTGCCGTAGGCGTACGGGACCTGGACGGCGAAGGTGGTCGACTTGATGCCGGCCTCTTCCGCGTACGAGGTCTCGTAGAGCTCGGTCTTGTAGCCGTGCCGCTCGGCCCAGCGCAGATACATGCGCTGGAGCTTCTCGGCGAAGTCGGCGGCGTCCACGCCACCGGCCTCGGCACGGATGTTGACGAGGGCCTCACGGGAGTCGTACTCGCCGGACAGGAGGGTGCGGACCTCCAGCTCGTCGACCGCCTTGCGGACGGCGGTGAGCTCGTCCTCGGCCTCGGCCCTGGCGTCCTCGTCGCCCTCGGCCTCGGCGAGCTCGAAGAGCACCTCGAGGTCGTCGACCCGGCCACGCAGGTCCTCGGCCTTGCGCAGCTGGCCCTGGAGGTAGGACAGGCGACTGGTGATCTTCTGCGCACTCTCGGGGTCGTCCCACAGGGACGGCGCCGCGGCCTGCTCCTCGAGCACGGCGACATCGGCCCTCATCTTGTCGAGGTCCAGGACGGCCTCGATCGACCCCATGGTCGAGGAGAGGGACTTCAGCTCTTCGGATACATCGACGACTGCCACGCACCCAGCCTAACGGCTACCACCGTCAGCGTGACCCGGCCCCGGCAGGTCGGACCTGCCCGGAACCGTGGGCGGCGGGCCCCCGGCAGGACGTACGCGACGCCGCGTGCCGGGCACCGCCCCGGGCCGGCGGGCCGTTTCCGGGCCCGGCCGGCGCGCGGGCGGGCCGTCACGGAGTGCCGGGTTCCGGCTGGTGGACGCCCGGTGTGGCGTCGCCCGCCGTATCGTCGCCGGAGGCCAGCCAGCCGCCCAGGCCGGCCGCCAGGGCCACCGCGGCGGCGGCCGCGCCGAGCTTGATCCGGCGGCGGCGCACGGCATCCGGCGACGAGCGGTGCCGGGCCGAGCCCGCCCGGCGCTCACCGGCGGCGCGCGGGGCACGGGCGGTGCCGTGCGCGCCGCCCGCCAGCTCGTCCGGGCCGGGCACCCGCATGCTCGTGTGCGTCTCCCGGTTGGAGTCGGGGACCGCGCCCTGGACGAGCGGGACCGCGCCGCGCGGCGGGGTGGCCTCCCCCGGGGGCGCCGACGGGTAGTAGGGCTCCTCGCGGGAACCGGCGGCGGCCTCCTGCTCGTCCTCCGGCTGCTCGCTGTCGGGCTCGTCGATGTCCAGCGGCGGCATACCGGCCAGGCCGGGCAGCATCTCGCGCAGCCGGGCGGCGAGCTCCGGGGCACGCAGCCGGGAGGCCGGTGCCTTGGCCAGGCACTGCAACAGCAGCTGCCACAGCTCGTCGGGGATGCCGGGCAGCGGCGCCACACTCTCGGTCACATGGCGGCGCAGCACCGCCCCGGGGTGCCCGCCGCCGAACGGCGTGAACCCGGCGAGCAGCTCGTACAGGACGGTCGCCAGCGCATAGACGTCCACGGAGGCGCGCGGCGGCAGCCCCTCGATGATCTCCGGGGCGAGGTAGTCGGGGGTGCCGATGACCTTGGTGGCCCTGGTCCGGCGCGGGGAGTCGACGAGCCGGGCGATGCCGAAGTCGGTGAGCAGGGCGGGGTGCGCACCGCCGGGGCCGAGCGGTCCCTGCATGTTCAGCAGGACGTTCTCGGGCTTGACGTCGCGGTGGACGATCCGGGCGGCGTGCGCCGCGGCGAGCCCGTCGGCGACATCGGCGGCGATCGCGACGGCGGCCTCCGGGGCGAGCCGGCGTTCGCGCTCCAGGCGCGTGCGCAGATCGGTGCCCCGTACGAGGTCCATGACCAGCGCCAGGTCGTTGCCGTCGACGACGAGATCACGGACGCCGACGACTTGGGGGTGGTCCAGGCTCAGCAGTGCCGCCCGCTCCTGCACGAAGCGGCCGACGAGTTCCTGGTCGGATGCGAGATCCTCACGCAACAGCTTGATGGCCACGGCCCCTTCGGGGCCCTCGCCCAGCCATACCGTGCCGGCACTGCCGCGCCCCAGGATCTGGTGGGCGGTGTACCGGCTGCCGATCTTCCGTGCCAAGACTGCTCCGACGTGTCGGGCCCCCGAGCGTCCTGCGGGGGCTGAGGTTGGCGTCAAAGCTACGCGGGTGCCAGGGGGTTCAGTGCCCCGGAACGTGGCAACCTTCACTTCTGTGAGCGAAATTGACCGTCAGAAGTCGACAAATCCACTGGGTTGCTTCCCGGGGCTGTCCGACGGGTCGCCGCAGGGAGGCCCCGGGCGCCACGGCGCATCGCCGCGTCGACGCCTCGGGACCGGACGGACGGCACCGGCCCGCCCGGCCTGAAAAGGCGGAGCGGGCCCGGCGACGATCCGCCGGACCCGCTCCCCCACGCCCACGGACTGCACCGAGCCCGCCGGCGGCCGGCGTCAGCCGCCGAGTTTCTGCACGAAGCGCTGCACGCTTTCGAAAACGTGCCCGACCTGGGAGAAGAAGCCGCGCGTCGTGCCGATCCACTCCTGGAGCGGCGTCAGCTCCCAGACCAGCCAGGCCGCCACGAACAGCAGGATCAGCGTGACCAGGCAGCCCTTGAGGCAGCCGAGACCCGGGATCTTCATGGGGTTGGCACTGCGCTGACGGGGCTCACGCCGGGGCCGGGGCTCCGGGGCGGGCGGCCGCTGCGGTTCGTAGCGCTGCGGCGGCGGCTCCTGGCGGCGCTGGGGGGCCTGCGGCTGCTGCTGGGCGTACGGCGCCGGAGCGGGCTGCTGGCGGTACTGCGGCTGCTGCGGGCGCTGCGGCGGCTGCTGCTGGGGAGCGGCCTGGCGCTGCGGGCGGCGGCGCAGCGGGTCCTGGCCGGGGTCCAGGTACTGCACCTGGGTCTGTTCGTTGCGGTCGCGGGCGGCCCGCATCTGGGACTCCCACGGATGCGGGCCGTCGGGCCCCTGCGGTCCGCCCATGGACATCGGCGGCATGGCCCGGGTGGGGTCGCCGCCCTGCCCGCCGGGTCCGCCCGTGGACGGCAGCACGCTGGTCGCCGCTCCCGGGTCGTACGAACCGGCGCCGGACGGGAGCACCTGGGTGGGGTCGGCGTCGCCTCCGCCGGGCCGGCTGCCCTCGCCCGTTCCGGGGACGGGGGCGGGCGCGGGGTCGGGGGCGAGCAGCGCGGCGACGCCGAGCGCGGCCTCGGCAGCGGCCGGGGTGGCGTGCACCCCGATGCCGGACGCGACGGTGCGCAGCGCCCTGGCGAGGTTCTCGGCGCTGGGCCGCTCCTCGGGCCGCTTGCGCAGACAGCGCTCGATCACCGTCCACAGCGGCTCGGGGAGCGTGCCGGGACGCTGCGGCTCCTCGCTGAGGTGGCGGTGCAGCACCTCCAGCGCGGTCGCGCCGGCGAACGGCGGACGGCCGGTGACCAGCTCGTACAGCAGGATGCCGGCGCCGTAGATGTCCACGGCGGAGGTCTGCGGACGGCCCTCGGCGGACTCCGGCGCCACATAGGCGGGGGTGCCGACGAATTCGTGGGTGCGGGTCAGGCCCGGGGAGTCGGCGAGACGGGCGATGCCGAAGTCGGTCAGCATCGGGTGCATCTCGCTGCTGCCGTCCGACCCGGCGAGCAGGACGTTGGCGGGCTTGAGGTCGCGGTGCACCACACCGTCGGCATGGCTGGCGGCCAGCGCGTCGGCGATCTGGGCCGTGAGCAGCGCGGCGGCCACCGGGCTGAAGGGGCCGTTGTCGCGCAGATAGCGGTGCAGGTCGGGGCCGTCGACCAGGTCCATGACGAGGGCGAGCAGATCGCCCTCGACGACGAGGTCGCGGGTACGGACGATGTTGGGGTGGGTGAGCCGCAGCAGGACGGAGCGCTCCCGCAGGAAGCGCATCACCACGTCCGCGTCGTGCGCCAGCTCCTCCTTGAGGACCTTGATCGCGACCGTCTCACCGGGCTCTCCTGCCACGGCGGCCTCGGCGCCCGCCGTCTCCCGCTGGCGGGCACGCCAGACGGTGCCCGTGGCACCGCGTCCCAGCGGCTCCTCGAGCAGGTACTTGCTGCCTACCGGCCGCACGTCATGCGCTCCCTGGTCGTGGTGGTTCTCCTGCCCGGCCCGCCGGGTCTGAATGATCGACTCCGCGCGGCCCGTCCGACCCACTGTAGTGCCGTCGTACAAACTTTTCGGTCCGTCGGCCCGCTGGGGGCTTGTGGGGAAGACGCACTTCGGGGACGGATGGTTGCCCGCCGCGCCCGGCCGGTGCCGGACGCCGCCCGCAGCATCCTGCCCGGCACCGTCCCGAGCTGACCACGGGCGTCGAAATCCGGCCGGGCACGGCACGCAAGCAGGCACTTTTTCGCCCTTAGAAGACCAATCAAGATCACTGAATGGCGGTCGGCGGGCGTGTTGTCAGCGGCAGGTGCGAGGATGCACCCAGCACGATGCGGTGGGGGCGGGCGGTCTTTGTCGCGCCGTGCACTTGGGACTCGTACGTGCCGACGTGCCCGGGTGTGGTGGGGGGAGTGAGCGGAGCCCTCGCCGGATCCCGGCAGAAGGGACCGTTGACGGCGATGCAGATCCGGCTGACCGTCCTCGGGCCGCGCAGCGGCCACACCACACGTACCTGCGATGTGCTCGTGACGGCCCCCGCCGGGACCGCCCTGGCGGCGGTGGCGGGCGCACTCGCGGCCTCCGTGGCGGGCTCGGGTGCGGATGTCGGCGGTGCGGGCGGCAGCGGCCCCGTCGCGCTGTATGCCGGGGCCGAGCGGCTCGATCCGCAGCGCGCGGCGATCGGCGAGCCCCCTTTGATCGACGGCGCGGTGCTCTCCCTCCAGAGCCCCGGCCCCGCCCCGGCACACGGCCTGCCGCACGGCTCCGCCCGCCTGCGGGTCATCTCCGGCCCCGACGCCGGCGGAGTGCATCTGCTGCACGGGGGCCAGATCCGCATCGGCCGCTCCGCCGACGCCGACGTCCCCCTCGACGACCCCGATGTCTCCCGGCTGCATTGCGCCGTGACCGTCGAACCGGACGGCTCGGTGTACGTGGCCGATCTGCGCTCCACGAACGGCACCGTCGTGGACGGCACCGACCTCGGCGAACGGCCCGCGCCGCTGCGGCCCGGCGCCCTGCTGCGCATCGGCGAGTCCGCCCTGCGCCTCCAGTCCGCGCCGAGTGCACCGGACCCGGCCCTGCCGACCGCCCCGGACGGCGAGGGGCATCTGCGGATCACCCCCGGGACGGCGGGCCCCGTCCCGGACGCGGGGGCGGCGGGCCGGGCGGAGGAGTACGGAGCGCCGGGCCCGCGGGGTGCCACCGCCGCCGCGGAAGGGGCGTACGCGGGAGCCGGGGCCTACGCCCGGGTGGCCGACGGCGCAGTCTCTCCCGTACCGGACTCCCGTGCCGCACCCGATTCCCGTATCGCACCGGCACCGGGCGCGACGGGACGGCGGGACACCCCCCTGCGCGGCACCCCGGCCCGGTACGACGCACCCGGACAGGGCACCCCGGCCCCGCGCCACGACTCCCCGCGCGGCAGCGCCGGTACGCCCTTCCCGGCCACCCGCACGGGCCATGTCTACGACCGCACGACCGACGGCGGCGCCCCGGCGGACGGCTTCGGGCCCGGTGTCCGCGAGCGCACCGACGGCTTTCCGGCCGGTGCGCAGGAGCGGACGCACGGCGGGCAGCAGCCGTTGGCGCCGTCCGACGAGGCGCCCCGTAAGGGTGGGCGGCGGGGCGGCATCGGCGCCTGGGCACGGCGGCTGGCCGGCGGCCGGCCCGCCGTGGCGGGGCCGGAGGACACCTACGCACCGGAGTACGCACCGGCCGACGCCCCCGCGGCAGCCTTCGCCGCCGCCCCCGAGGACGCCCAGGCGCCCGAAGCGCGCTCCGGGCCCGCCGCCGACGAACGATGGCCGGACGCCGCCGCGGTCCTGCTCACCGCGCTGGGCCCGGGACCCCGCCTGTGGGAGCGCGGCCCGGACCATCCCGACGCACTGACCGTCCGGCTGGGGACGGCCGCCCGCGGCGGCGGCCGGACCGCCGTGCCGGTGACCGTCGACCTGCGCCGGGCGGGCTCCCTGGGCCTCGCCGGGCCGCGTGCGCGGCTGGCCGGGCTGGCCCGCAGCGCCCTCGCCCAGCTCGCGGCCCTGCACTCCCCCGGCACCCTCGACCTCGTGCTGATCAGCGCGGACCGGGCGCGGCCCGCCGAGGAGCGGGTGGCGGACTGGTCCTGGCTCGGCTGGCTGCCGCAGGTCCGCCCGGCCCACGGCCAGGACTGCCGGCTGTTGCTCGCGTACGACAAGGAACAGGCCCTGGCCCGTACGTCCGAGCTGGTGCGCCGGCTCGACGACGGCCCACTGGGCCACGGCTGGGCCAACGCCGACCGGGCGGAGATCGCCTCCGCCGCCGCCCGCCACCAGGGCCCGTACACCCTCGTGGTCGTGGACGGCGACCCCGGCAGCTCCGCGCTGCGCGAGACCACCGCCCGGCTCGCCGCGGGCGGCCCGGCGGCCGGTATCCATCTCCTGTGCCTGGCCGAGACCCCGGCCGCCTCCCCCGCCTTCCCGCTGGCCGCGACGTACGAGGCGGCCCGGGAGGCGTCGCCCGCCTTCGGTGAGTGCGGGGCGGTCGCGGTGCTCAGCGGCGATGTCGCCACGGCACTGCGCGTGGTCCAGCCGGGCTCCGGGCCCAACGGCACGGTCGCGGCGGTGGACGCGGTCTCCGGCGCCTGGGCCGAGCGGTTCGCGCGGGCGCTGGCGCCGCTGCGCGAGACCGATGCGGCGGCCCTGGCCGGTGGCCGGGCGGCGCCCCGTGCCGCCGTCCCGCTGCCCGATTCGGCGCGGCTGCTGGACGAGTTGGGGCTGGCCCGCGCCACCCCGGCGTCCCTGATGGCCCGTTGGGCCGCCGCGCTGGACACCGACCGGCCCGGCGCCGCCGCGGTGCTCGGTGCCGGACCGCACGGACCGCTGTGCGCCGATCTCGCCGGTGACGGTTCGCATCTCGTCCTGGAGGGCGCGGCGGCCACCGGCAAGACCGAGCTACTGCGTTCGATGGCCGCCTCGCTGGCCGCTGCCGACCGCCCGGATCTGCTGTCGCTGGTACTGGTGGACGGCGGCGGCAGCGAGCGCGGCGAAGGGCTGCGGGTCTGCACGGACCTGCCGCATGTCACGACGTATCTCGCCGCCTCGGACCCGGTCCGGATGCGGGAGTTCGCCCAGGCGCTGTCCTCCGAGCTGAAGCGGCGGGCGGAAATACTGGCCGGCACCCCGTTCGCCGAGTGGCGCAGCAAGCATCTGCCGGCGCCGCGGGTCATCGCGCCGCGGCGTTCGACCGAAGGCGGCGGTGATTACAGAGAGCAGGAACCAACTACTCTCCGTAATCGTTGCCGAAACAAGGAAGGGGAAAGCGGCCCACCGGCGGACCCCTCGACGACCGGAACACTCCGCCTGCGGGCGCGCAGCGAACCGCCGGCGGCGGACGGCACGGAGACCGCGGTGCCGATGCCGCGGCTGTTCGTCCTGGTCGACGACTTCGACGCCCTGGTGGCCCCCGCACTGGGCAGCACGGGCCGGCCGGCCGCCGGTTCCGTGGTGCGCGCCCTGGAGGCAGTGGCCCGGGACGGGGCGGCGCTCGGGGTCCATCTGATAGCCGCCACCGGCCATCCGGACCGTACGGCGGAGACCGCGACCAGCGAACGGGCCGGTCTGCGGGTCCGGTTGGGCGCCGACGGCGATCCGTCCGAGCCGGTGCCCGCGGGCCGCGGTCGGCTGCACCGCGCGGCGGACGGCTCCTCGACGCCGTTCCAGGCGGGCCGGGTGACCGGCCGGATACCCCGGACGTCCACCCTCCGGCCGACGGTCGTGCCGCTGGAGTGGCAGCGGATGGGCGACCCGCCGGCCCGGCGCCCGCTGCGCGAACTGGGCAACGGCCCGACGGACCTGGCCCTGCTGGCCAGCGCGCTCCAGCGGGCCGCACAGTCCTCGGGCGCCCCCTCCGCCCCGCCCCTCCTGTGAGCCCCGGGCCCCGCCCATAACAGCACCGTCACGAAAGGCCGGTTGACACGGAACGCGGTATTGCGGACCCCGTGGCCAGGGCGTAGGACTGTCGCACACCCACCGCAGAGCACGACGAGGCGCAGCGCGGCGACGCACCGTCGCGCGGCACGACGAGGCGCAGCGCGACCACGCACCACCGCCCGGCACGACCAGGCGCAGCGCGACGACGCACCGCCGCACAGCACCACATACCAACGCACGCACGACGCACCACCGCACAGCACCACCGCACGGCACGACGCGAACGGCACGGCAAGGGCGCCGCGGCACGACGTGATACGGCCCCCTTCGCACCCGGCACGGCAGGCGCAGCGATAAGGGGCTACGGGGATGCGCAGACGACTCGACCGCACGGCTGTACGCGCCACGACCGCGGTGGCAGCGGCCTCGGCGCTCGCCCTGACACTGGCCGCCTGCGGCAGCGGCGGCGGCACGAAGGACAACGGCAGCGGCGGCAGCAAGGGCGGCAGCACCGCCCCCACCGTGCAGCTCCCCCCGCTCAAGGGCCAGAAGTTGCAGGTCACCGCAGTCTGGACGGGCCCCGAGCGGGAGAACTTCGTCAAGGTGCTGGACGAGTTCGAAAAGCGCACCGGCGCCCAGGTCGACTTCGTGCCCAGCGGCGACGACATGGCCGGTTTCATCGGCTCCAAGATCGCCGGTGGCGGGCCGCCGGACGTCGCGATGCTCCAGCAGGTCGGTGTACTGGGTGAGTTCGCCGAGAAGGGCTGGCTCAAGCCGCTCGGCAGCGCCGCCAAGGCGCAGCTCGCCAAGAACTACACCAAGGGCTGGCAGGATCTCGGCGCCCACAAGGGCACCGGGTACGGC
The DNA here is from genome assembly GCF_000719605.1 of Streptomyces sp. NRRL S-1813. NCBI lineage: Bacteria > Bacillati > Actinomycetota > Actinomycetes > Kitasatosporales > Streptomycetaceae > Streptomyces > Streptomyces sp. NRRL S-1813. The sequence continues at coordinate 23,126 of NZ_JOHB01000011.1, read as the reverse complement.
GTCTACTTCAAGGCCAGCAACAAGTCGCTGGTCTGGTACAACACCCAGGCGTTCGACAACGCGGGTGCCAAGGAGCCGAAGACCTGGCCGGACTTCGTCAAGGCGGCGGAGATCATCGCCGAGTCGGGTATCGAGCCGGTCTCGGTGGGCGGTTCGGACGGCTGGACGCTGACCGACTGGTTCGAGAACATCTACCTCTCCCAGGCGGGCCCGGAGAAGTACGACCAGCTGGCGCAGCACAAGATCAAGTGGACTGACCCGACGGTCAAGCAGGCGCTGATCACGCTCGGGCAGCTCTTCGGCCGTAAGGATCTGCTGGCGGGCGGCAACTCCGGTGCGCTCCAGACGGACTTCCCGACGTCGGTGACCCGGACCTTCAGCGGCGGTGACACCCCCAAGGCCGCGATGGTCTCCTCGGCCGACTTCGCCGCCGCCAACATCGCCCAGACCAAGGCCAAGGTCGGTACCGACGCCAAGGTCTTCCCGTTCCCGGCGGTGGGCGCCAAGTCCCCGGTGGTGACCGGCGGCGATGTGGCGGTGGCCCTCAAGGACACCAAGGCCGCGCAGGCCCTGCTGACGTTCCTGGCGTCGACGGATGCCGCCAAGATCTGGGCGCAGGCGGGCGGGTTCATCTCGCCGAACAAGGAGCTCGACCAGGCGGCGTATGCCGACGGGGTGATGCGCGAGATCGCCAAGGCGCTGATCGCGGCGGGTGACGATTTCCGCTTCGACATGTCCGACCAGGCGCCCGCCTCGTTCGGCGGCAAGCCGGGCCAGGGCGAGTGGAAGGACCTACAGGACTTCCTGAAGAACCCCAAGGATGTCGCGGGCACCCAGGCGCAGTTGGAGAAGGACGCCGCCAAGTCGTTCAGCCACTGAGTACGCGAAGCCGTCCGGGCACTGAGCCCGTGAAGCCGTCCGGACGCACCGAGTCCGTGAAGCCGTCCGGGCACCGAGTACGCGAAGCCGTCCGGACGCAGAGCATCTGCCGCCGACCGCCTCGACCGGGACCGGGGGGACCGTCACGATGAGCGCCGTACAGGTCAGCAAGGCCAGCGAGAGCAGCGAGGGCGGCCGGCGCAGCGGCGGCAGGCGGCGCGGCGACAGGCGACGCGGGGACAAGCGACGCGGCGGCGTCCTGGGCACCCGCCCCTGGACCGCCGCGGTGTTTCTGCTGCCGGCGTTGCTGCTGCTCGGGGCGCTGGTCGTCTACCCGATCGTCTTCTCCGTGTACCGCAGTCTGTTCGACGCGTCCGGCAACGGCTTCGTGGGGCTGGGCAATTACGGGGCGATGTTCTCGGACGACGGTATCCGTACGGCGCTGAGGAACAACGTCATCTGGGTGGTGGTGGCGCCGACCGTCTCGACGGTGCTGGGGCTGATCTTCGCGGTGCTGACCGAGCGGATCCGCTGGGGCACCGCCTTCAAGCTGATCGTGTTCATGCCGATGGCGATCTCGATGCTGGCGGCGGGCATCATCTTCCGGCTGGTCTACGACCAGGACCCGCAGCGCGGGGTCGGCAACGCGGTGTGGGTCGGCATTCATGACACGTTCGCCGACCCGGCGCCGTTCCCCGGTGCCGAACCGCGGCCCAAGGCCGGTCTCGCACCGTCCGGCGGCGGTGCGTTCACCACGCGCTCGGCCGTACGGGCGGGGTCCCCGGTGAAGCTGCCGCTGGTCGCCGTCCAGCCGGGCGATCTGCGCGGCGCCCGGTCCGCGGCCGCCGCCGGGTCCCGGCCCGGCCAGGTCACCGGCACCGTGTGGCTGGACTTCACCCGTGGTGGCGGCGGCCGCCCCGACGTCGTCGACGGCAGCGAGAAGGCGCTGGCCGGGCTGACGGTCGAGGCGGTCAGGGGAGGCCGGGTGGTCGGCTCGGCGACGACGGCGGCGGACGGCACCTTTGCGCTGCCCGCCGCCCAGGCCGACGGCGCCCGCCTCCGGCTGCCCGCGGCCGATTTCGCCGAGGCCTACCGCGGCGTCGACTGGCTCGGCCCGGCTCTGGTCACCCCGGCCATCATCGGGTCCTATGTCTGGATGTGGGCGGGTTTCGCGATGGTGCTGATCGCGGCGGGGCTGGCGGGCGTTCCGCGGGAGCTGCTGGAGGCGGCGCGGGTGGACGGCGCGGGCGAGTGGCAGGTCTTCCGCCGGATCACGGTGCCGCTGCTGGCGCCGGTCCTGGTGGTCGTGCTGGTCACCCTCATGATCAATGTGCTGAAGATCTTCGATCTGGTCTACATCATCGCGCCGGGCTCCAGCATCAGATCCGCCAATGTGCTGGCGCTCCAGCTCTTCCAGTCGTCGTTCGGTACCGATGTCGACGAGGGCCTGGGCAGCGCGATCGCCGTATTCCTGCTGCTGCTCGTGCTGCCGGTGATGTACGTCAATCTCCGGCGTATACGGAAGGAGCGTCGCCGATGACGACCGTGGACGGTGTCGTACCGGACGGGCGCTACGGCAGTGCCGGTGCCGTACGGGCCCGGCAGCCGCTTGCCGCCCGGATCGCGGCGCGGGCCGGTGGCGGCGCGATGCGGGTCTTCCTGGTCCTTGTCGCCCTGTTCTGGCTGATGCCCTCGGTGGGGCTGCTGCTGTCCTCGCTGCGCAGCCCGCAGCAGATCGCCGAGTCCGGCTGGTGGCAGGTCTTCAGCGCACCGGCCCAGATCACCTGGGACAACTACAGCCAGCTGCTGTCGAACGACAAGGTGATGGGCTCGCTGCTGACGACGGCGGCGATCACTGTGCCGGCGACGGTACTGGTCGTGGTCATCGGGTCGCTGGCGGGTTATGCGTTCGCGTGGATGGAGTTCCCCGGGCGGGACGGCTGGTTCATGGTCGTCGTCGGGCTGCTGGTGGTGCCCGTGCAGGTGGCGCTGATCCCGGTGGCCAAGCTGTTCGGCGCGGTCGGGCTGTTCGAGACGACGGCCGGGGTGATCCTCTTCCATACGGCCTTCGGGCTGCCGTTCGCGGTGTTCCTGCTGCGGAACTTCTTCGCCGAGATCCCGCGCGAGCTGCTGGAGGCGGCCCGGCTGGACGGGGCGGGCGAGCTGCGGCTGTTCACCCGCGTCGTGATGCCGCTGGGCGGGCCGGCGATCGCCTCGCTGGGGATCTTCCAGTTCCTGTGGGTGTGGAACGACATGCTGATCGCGCTGATCTTCGCGGACAGCGGCAATCCGCCGGTGACCGTTGCGCTACAGCAGGAGGTGCGCCAGTTCGGCAACAACATCGATGTGCTGGCGCCCGGCGCCTTTCTGTCGATGGTGGTGCCGCTGATCGTCTTCTTCGCCTTCCAGCGTCAGTTCGTCTCCGGTGTGATGGCCGGCGCGGTGAAGTGAGATCCCCGTGGGGCCCGGCAGTCCCGGCGGTCCCCGTCGTCACGCCATCTCCCGTTCATTTTCGTCCGCCTACAGTGACGTCGCTGCCGTGCCACGAGGCCGCGCCGGTGCGCGGCGGTGCGCGGCTGCCATGGCGCCGGGCGCGTCCATAACTGCAACAGACGCCGACAACAGCAGATCCCTTCCCAGATCCCGCAGATCCCTCAGATCACGTAGATCCCTCAGATCTCTCGGTTTTCTCCTCGCACACGAGGTACATCCACGGCGGACAGCGCCGGCACATACCGCACGTACTCCCCCTGCACGCGTCGTACTCAGCCCTACGTTCCCGACCGTCTGGAGACGGACCGCACATGACTGCCCCCATCGCAGACCAGAGTGCCGAACAACTCCCGCGCCCCACCCGGCTGTCCGATGTCAAAGGCTGGTTCTTCACCGCCGACCAGTTGCTCTTCGACTGGTTCCTGGCGCACCAGCAGGACCGTTCGGAGCCGGGTGATCTGCTCGAACTGGGCGCGTATATGGGCAAGAGCGCCATCTTCCTCGGTGCGCGGCTGCGTCCCGACGAGCGCTTCACGATCTGCGATCTCTTCGACTCCCCCGCCGAGGACGCCTCCAACTCCAAGGAGATGAAGAAGTCCTACGCGACGCTGACGCGCCGTGCCTTCGAGGCGAACTACCTTGCCTTTCATGAGGAGTTGCCCACGATCATCCAGGGCCTCAGCTCGTTCGTCGGCGACCATGTGGACGAGGGGTCGGTGCGCTTCGCCCATATCGATGCCTCGCATCTGTACGAGCATGTGCACGGCGACATCCTCACGGTGCGCAAGCTGCTCACGGCCCAGGGCGTCGTGGTGATGGACGACTACCGCGCCGAGCACTGCCCGGGGGTGGCCGCCGCCACCTGGCAGGCCGTCGCGAACGAGGGGCTGCGCCCCATCTGCATCACCGGCACCAAGTTCTACGGGACCTGGGGCGATCCCGAGCCGCTCCAGAAGGCGCTGGTGGAGTGGATCACCTCGCGCGGCGACATCTGGCACGAGGTGCAGTACGTCAACGACGCCCCGCTGGTGCGGCTGAGCGCCAAGGGCGCCGCGGAGCCCGCTCATCCGGTCTCCCGGCACAAGTCCGCCGCCCGCGCCCCGCAGCGGCCGACGGCGCGGGCGCCGAAGGCCTCCGCGGCCCGCCCGGCCGCGCGCCCGCCGGTCCGCTCGCGCGCCGCGCTGCGCCGGGTCGCCCTGGACGTGCTGCCGCCGGTCGTCACCCGTGCGCTGGTGAAGGCCCGCCGACGGGCCCGTACGCACTGAGGCATCGGGCGCGGGCCGGGGCGGGGAACTGCGCCCCGGCCCGCGCCCTGCCGCACCCCGGGGCCGTCCGGCCCGCTGCGCCGGGCCCGCCTCAGCGCGGGACCTGTCCCACCAGGACGAAGACGTTGGACCGCAGCAGCATCCCGGCGGGACGCGGCAGCGGATGGGAGTACGTACGCCGTACGGCCAGGCCGGCGGACTCGGCGAAGGCCCGCAGCAGGGCGAAGTCGGTGAAGCGCACGGGGACGGGCCCGGCCCGGTGCCCGGCCTCCTGCGCGGTGATCAGCAGCACCCCGCCGCCGGGCCGTACGTACCGGACATAGGCCCGCAGCAGGACCTCGACCTGCTCGTCGTCCAGATGCTCCAGGACATGCGCGGTCAGCAGCGCGTCGAAGGCGCCGGGCCGGGCGTGCGGGCTCGCGAGGAAGGTGTCGGCCGTGTAGGCGGTCAGGCCGCGTGCGCGGCAGTGCGCCACGGACTGCGGGTCGTGGTCCACCCCGACGCTGCCGGGCGCGCAGTCGGCGAGCGTGTCGCCGGTCCCGCAGCCGATCTCCAGCACCCGGCCGGTGCCGATCCGCCGCAGCTGGCTGCGGTACGGGGACCGGGCGGGCAGCAGCCGGGCCGGGCCGCCGCGCCCCCGTTCGGCCGGCAGCCGCGCGGTGGAGGCGGCCGGTGCGGTGCCCGTGGGGCGCGCGGGCCGGGCGGTCCGGGTGTCGCTGCCGGGCGGCCCGGCGTCGGGGCTGTCGGTCGCGGCGGAGCTGTCGGTTCGGCCGGGCATCGGGACGCGGTCACCTTCCCTGGGGAAACACGGCGCGCGGGGCGCCCTGAAGCTGTGCAACGGGTCTACGGCATCGGACGCGGCCCGGCACTACGGCGCGCCGAATTCGCACACCGAGCGTAACGGTGCACACACGGACTGTCGAAGACGTCTCTCACCCTTTCAGCGCAGATCCGGTGACCGTGCCGCCGCGGGCGAGTTGAACGGACCGGTCTTGTGCATCGCCAGTCCGGAAAGGCTCGGTCCACGTATGAAGCCTCGGCTCACCGTCGTCGTCCCGGTCCATCGCCTCGAGGGGGCCGAGCGGAATGTGGAGGAGTGCCTGGAGTCGGTCGCGGCCCAGACGCTGACCGCGCTGGATGTGGTGATGGTGGACGACGGTCCGCCCGCGGACGCGGGCGGGGACGCCGCCTCCGTGGCGGGCGCGCCCGCCGCTCCCGCCCGCCGTTTCGCCGAGCGCGACCCGCGCTTCCGGATCGTCCACCATCCCGGGGGCGGTCCGGCGCCCGGCTGTGGCGCGCTCCGCAACACCGGTGCCCGGCACGCCTATCCGCACACCGAATATCTGGCCTTCCTGGACGCCGACGATGTGCTGCTGCCGCGCGCGTACGAGGACCTGGTCGGCCTGCTGGACAAGTCCGGTGCGGACCTCGCGACCGGCAATGTCTACCGGCTCGGTGCGGCCGGACGCAGCCAGTCCGGCCACCACCCGGCCACCCGCGCCACCGCGCTGCGCACCCACATCGGTGAGGACCTCACCCTGCTCTCCGACCACTTCGCCCGCAACAAGGTCTTCCGCCGCACCTTCTGGGACACCCATCAATTCGCTTTTCCCGAGGGGGAGTTGTGTCATGACGCGGCGGTGACGCTGCCCGCGCTCTTCCTCGCCGGGGCGATCGACGTCCTGCACGAGCACGTCTGTTACTGGCGGCTGCCGGAAGGGCCCGACCGCCACCGGCGGCTCGATGCCCGGGGCGTACGGGAGCGGTTCGCGGCGGTGGCCGGCATCCGGCGTTTCCTCGCGGACCCCGCCCACGCCCGGCTGAACGTCCATCAGCGCGACTACGACCGCGCACAGCTCACCGACGGGCTGCTCGACCTGATCGACGCCCTGCCGGCGGCCGCGCCGGAGTGGCGGACCGCGTTCCTGGACTGCGCCCGCGACTTCCTCTCCGGCGTCGACCCGCGGCTGTTCCCCACGCTGCCCGTCGAGCTGCGGATGCGCTGGTATCTGGTCCGCGCCGGGCGCCTGGCCGACCTGCTCACCCTGCTCGTGCACGAGGCCCGCAATCCGGCCGGGTTCACCGTCGCCGGGCCGCCGCTGCGCAAGCGCGCGGTGCTGCCGCTGACGCCGCCGCTGGAGCTGCCGCCGGGCGTGACCCGGCTGAACAGCGCCGACTTCCCCGTACGGGCCCGGGTCCGGGAAGCGGTGTGGCGCAACGGCGTGCTGGTGCTGCGCGGCTACGCCTACATCCGGAATCTGGACGCCGCGGCCCGGCACAGCTATCTCCGCACGGCGGTGCTGTCCTGCGGGCGGCGCCGGATCCTGCTGCCGCTGCGGCCGGTGTCGATGGTGGAGGCGACCGCCGAGTCGGGTCAGGAGCTGCACTGTTACGACTGGTCGGGCTTCGAGCTGCGGATCGATCCGGCCCGGCTGCGCAAGGGCGGGCGCTGGGAGGAGGACGACTGGACGGTCGGGGTGGTGCTGGCGTCGGCAGGCGTGGTGCGGGCCACGGCCCTGCACGCCCCGGAGACCGGCTCCGGCGCCACACCGTGCGCCCATGAGCTGCCCGGGGACGGCGTACGGATCACGCCCCGGTTCACGGACGGGCGGCTGCGGCTGTCGGTGGCCCGTCCGGCCCGGCGGCTGGCCGGCCATCGTGCGGCGGCGGCCGGCTCCCTGGACCTGACCGTGACCACGCCCGGCCCGCCGCTCTCGGCCCTGCGGCTGACCCACCAGGGGAGCGGCACGGTGGTGTCGTTCCCGGTGGAGACGGAACGTCCCGCGGGGACGGGGCCGGGCCATGGGCAGCGGGAAGCGGGCGAGGGTTCCGACGGCGCGCCCGGCGCCCCGTCCCCGCCGCTCACCTTCCGTGTCCGTCTCGACGCCCTCGCCGCCGCGCGCCCCACCCGGGACGGCGCGCCGCTGGCGATCTTGCCGGGGCACACCGAGAGCTGGGCGGCCGAGGTGGTGCTGGCCGACGGCGGCACCGATCCGATCGCCTGCGACCCCCGGCTCGCCCCCGTCGCCCATCCGCTCTCGCACGGCCGTGAGCTGGTCGTGGCGGCCACCCCGGCCGGGCACCTCGTGCTGCACGACCGCACCCCGCAGCCGTTCGCGGACCGGGCGTTGTGGCGCGTGGACGGCACCCTGCTGGTGGCGGGGAGGCTGCCGGACGCCGCGCCGCACGCCACCGAACTGGTCCTCAAGCACGGTGCGCACGCCGCCGAGCTGGCCTTTCCCACCGTCCACGACGACGGCCGGTTCCACGGCACGCTGCCGCTGGGCGCCCTGCCCTCGCTCGCCGGGACGGTGCCGCTGCGCGAGGGCCGCTGGACGCTGCACCTGCGCGAGCAGGGCGCGCCCGGCTCCCCGCTGGACGCCCCGGTGCGCTGTGCGCCGTCCCTCCTCGACGGGCTGCCGGCGGCCCGTACGGTCCGCGGCAAGCCGCTCACCCTCGACCGGCACCGGCACGACGAGGCGCTGGTGGTGGCGGGTCCCGCGCTGCCCGCCACCGACCGCGGCCCCTACCGGCGCCGGGTGCTGCGCGAGCAGCACTACTCGCTGCACCGTTCGCGCCCGCTGCGCGACACCGTCCTCTACAGCAGCTTCGGCGGCCGCGCGTACGGGGACTCGCCGCGTGCGGTGCACGAGGAGCTGGTGCGCCGGGGCATGGACGTGGAGCATCTGTGGGCGGTGCGCGATGCGCAGACCGCGGTGCCGGAGACGGCGCGGGCGGTGCTGGTGGGCAGCGCCGAGTGGCACGGCGCGCTGGCGCACAGCCGCTGGGTGGTCACCAACACCCATCTGCCCCGCTGGTTCACCCGGCGCGGTGGCCAGCGCATCATCCAGACCTGGCACGGCACCCCGCTCAAGCGGATCGGCGCCGACCTGGCCGGGACGCTGTGCGCGGGGCTGGCCCATCTGGCGCCGCGGCCGCGGGTCAGCCGGCAGTGGAGCGTGCTGCTGTCGCCCAACGCGCACAGCACACCCGTGCTGCGCTCCGCGCTCGGCTACTCCGGCCGGCTGCTGGAGACCGGACTGCCGCGCACCGACGCCTTCTTCGCCGCCGACCGTGACGGGAGAGCGGCCGCGGTCCGCGAGCGCCTGGGCATCGAGCCCGGGAAGAAGGTGGTGCTGTACGCGCCGACCCCCCGCGACGATCTGGCCTACGACGCGGGCCATCACCGGCTGCATCTGCCGCTGGACCTGGAGCTGGCGGGGCGGGAGCTGGCGGACGACCATGTCCTGCTGGTCCGCAGCCACCCGCTGGTCGCCGACCGGCTGCCCGCCCACCACGCTCCCTTCGCCCTCGACGTGTCCGCCCATCCGGACGCCACCGAACTGCTGCTGGCCGCGGACGTCCTGGTCACCGACTACTCGTCGCTGGCGGCCGACTTCGCCAACACCGGGCGCCCGATGCTCTTTCTGACGCCCGACCTGCCGCACTACCGCGACACCCTGCGCGGCTTCACCCTCGATTTCGAGGCCCGGGTGCCGGGTCCGCTGCTCACCACGACCGGTGAACTGATCGATGCGCTGGGGGACTTGGAGGCGATCGCCGCGGCGGGGGCGGAAGCGTATGCGGATTTCCGGGAAACGTTCTGCCACCGGGACGACGGAGGTGCGGCGGGCCGGGTCGCGGATCTGATGGAGCGGTGACCGGGACCGGTCCGCCGCAAGGTGGTGGCGTGCGGATCAACATCGTGCGGCACTCGCGTCGTTACAGCATGTGCAGGTGCCCTTACGGGCCTGCACACCCCCGAGCCCCGACTCCCGCCCGGCAACAAGACGGCAAGAGGGCGGAAAAGCGGAGCAGGGGGTGCAACCGCTCGACGGGATTCGCCCTCTGAACCATCGGAAACAGGTTCGGACCCCGCTCGCGCCCAGAGATGCTGTCGACACGAAATGTAGATTCAGTGACTGTGAAAGAAGCCCTCGATCCGCTGACGGGGCCCACCATCACGCCATCCGCACAGGTCAGCATCGTCGTCATCGCCTTCAACGATGCCGGCCATGTCTGCGAGGCGGTGCGCTCCGCACTCGCGCAGGGGCCCCCTGGCGAAACGGTCACCGAAGTGATCGCGGTGAACGACGCCTCCACCGACGGCACCGGCGCCGCCCTGGACGCCCTCGCCCACACCGAGCCGCGGCTGCGGGTGATCCACCGCGACACGAACAGCGGCGGCTGCGGCACCCCGCGCAACGACGGTCTGCGCGCCGCCACCGGGCGGTTCGTGATGTTCCTCGACAGCGACGATGTGCTGCCCCCGGGCGCGACCCGGGCGCTGCTGGCCGCCGCTCTGGAACAGGACGCCCCGGTCGCGGCCGGCGCCTGCGTACGCCGTGAGCTGCCCGCGCACCGCGATGTCGCCTGGCAGCCCGGCCTCTACCGCGAGCCGGCGGTCCACCACTCCCCCGAGGACAGCCCCCAGCTGGTCCGGGACACGCTGTGCGTCAACAAGCTCTACGAGCGGGCGTTCCTCTCCGCGCACAACATCACCTTCCCCGAGGGCCGCTTCACCTACGAGGACTTCGTGTTCACCGCGCGGGTGCTGGCCGCCGCCCCGCGGGTCGTCACGATCCCCGACCGCGTCTATCTCTGGCATGTGCGCCGGTCGGCCGCCAGGCAGTCGATCTCGCTGGACCGCAAGGACGTCGCCAACTGGCAGGCGCGGATCGCGGCGCACCGCGCCAGCGTGCAGATCTTCCAGGACGCCGGGCACAAGGCGCTGGCGCACGCCGCGGCCACCAAGTTCCTCGACCACGATCTGCGGATGTACGTCCGCGAGCTGCACACCCGCGGCGCCGACTACCGCACCGAGTGGTGGCGGCTGACCCGTGACTATCTGGCCGGTTTCGACGAGGCCGATCTGCGGGCGGCGCGCGCCCCGGCGCGCTGGCTGGCCCGGGTGGTGCTGGCCTCGCCGGCCCCGCGGGACCTGGGACGGCTGACCCAGCTGGCGGCCCGGCCCGGCCGGCTGCTGCCGCCGTACGCGGAGGCCGACGGCCGCGCGGTGTGGTCCAAGGACCTGCCGGAGGTCGAACTGGACGCGATCGGCACCAAGCCGATGCACCGTCTGCCGGTGACCATAGATGCGGAGCCGTCCGTCAGCAGCCCCGGTGTGCTGCGGCTGCGGGTGCACGATCTGTACGGGCGGCTGGCCGCGGCCGGTCCCGAGAGCATCGACGTCGAGCTGCGGCGCCGCCGGGACGACCGGCGCGGCCCGGTCCACACCGCCACGCTCACCCCGGCCCCGGCGGTCGGCGGTTCGGAGGCCTGCTGGACCGCCGAGGTCGTGCTGGATCTCGGCGCGCTGGTGGAACGGGGCGGCCGGCACCGTGCCGACCCCGAGCCATGGGACCTGATGGCGCAGGTCAGCTGCGTGGACGGGGCCGGTTTCCGGGCCGCGCTGCGGGCCACGGGTCCGGGCCTGCGCCGCCGGGTGCTGCCCAGCCGCCGCCATGCCGTGCTGCTGGTGCAGCCGTATGCGACGACCGGCGGCGCACTGTCACTGCGGGTCGCCTCGGGCCCGCGCAGCGTATGGCGGATCGCCGCCCGACGGCTGCGCGGCTGACCCGCCCCGGCCCGCCCCCCGCACTCTTCGACCCCGACCTAGGATTGGCGCTATGTCTTACTTGATCACGGGTGGTGCCGGCTACATCGGCGCCCATGTCGTACGGGCCCTGCGGCAGGCCGGCGAGACGGTCGTCGTCCTCGACGATCTGACGACGGGCGTGGCCGCCCGGATCCCCGAGGGCGTTCCCCTGGTCGTCGGCTCCACGCTCGACCGCGAGCTGCTCGATGCCACCCTCGCCGAGCACGGCGTCACCGATGTCGTGCATCTGGCCGCCAAGAAGCAGGTCGGCGAGTCCGTCGAGATGCCGCTGGTCTACTACCGCGAGAACGTGCACGGTCTCCAGACGCTGCTGGAGGCGATGGCCTCGGGCGGTGTCGGGCGGCTGGTGTTCTCCTCCTCGGCCGCGGTCTACGGCATGCCGGATGTGGACCTGGTCACCGAGGAGACCCCCTGCACTCCGATCAACCCGTACGGCGAGACCAAGCTCGTCGGCGAGTGGATGGCGCGTGCGGTGGGCAAGGCGCACGGCATCAGCACCGCCTGTCTGCGCTACTTCAACGTCGCCGGGACGGCCACCCCCGAGCTGGCCGACACCGGGGTCTACAACATCGTCCCGATGGTCTTCGAGAAGCTCACCGAGGGCGCCGCACCGCGCATCTTCGGCGATGACTACGACACCCCCGACGGCACCTGCATCCGCGACTACATCCATGTCGCCGACCTCGCGGAGGCCCATGTGACGGCCGCCCGCAAGCTCGCCGAGCCGGGCCCGGTCCGCGATCTGACCCTCAACATCGGGCGCGGCGAGGGTGTTTCGGTGCGCGAGATGGTCGATCTGATCACCGAGATCACCGGGCATCAGGGCGTCACCGCCGAGGTCACCCCGCGCCGTGCGGGCGACCCGGCCCGGGTGGTCGCGGCCGCCGACCGGATCACCGCCGAGCTGGGCTGGAAGGCCCGTCACGACGTCCGCGACATGATCACCTCGGCCTGGGCGGGCTGGCAGCACCACCGCCCGTCATGAGCCGCCCGCCGCGGCCGGTTTGCGGATGATGAGGTAGGCCTGCGGGGTCGACTCCCCCATGTCCTCTTCGGGCTCGCGCACCGTCCTGGCCCGCACGGCGAGACCGGCCCGGCCCGCCATCTCGGCGATCCGGTCCGGCTGCCGGCGCCGGAAGCCGAGCGACACCGGGTGGCCGAACGGCTCCTTCAAGTGCAGTGGCTCGTCCCCCACTTGGAAGGCGAGCAGCAGATGGCCGCCCGGTGCCAGCAGCCGGTGGAACTCGGCGAACACGTCCGGCAGCCGCTCCTGCGGGGTGTGGATGATCGAGTACCAGGCCACCACGCCGGCGAGGGCGCCGTCCGGCACGTCCAGGGCCGTCATCGACCCCTCCTCGAACCGCACGCCCGGGTGCGTCCGCCGGGCCAGCGCCACCATCCGCGGCGACAGGTCGACCCCGAACACGGACAGCCCCAGGGCGTCCAGATGGGCCGTGACGCGGCCGGGTCCGCAGCCGAGATCGGCGACCGGTCCGGCGCCGGCGGCCTGTACGAGGTCGGCGAACCCGGCGAGCACCGCCCGGTCCATCGGTCTGGCCCCCACCTCCTCGCGGAAGTGATCGGCATAGTCCTCCGCGATGGCGTCGTAGAACGCCCGGGTCGTCCGCAGGAAATCCGGTTCGGTCACGGTCGGGCACCCTACTCCGCGGGCGCCCGGGGCCACCCGCGAGGTGCCCGGGGGACGTGGGTCAGGCCAGCGGGTGCGAGGTCCGGCCCGAGGCCTCGTCGATCTCGTCGTGTGCCTTGGTCAGCAGCTTCATCGCCAGTTCGTTGAGCGCTCTGGCTCCCGCGACTTCCTCGCCGACCCTCGGCTGGTTCGAGTCGACGGGGTGGCGGCTGGCGTATCCGTGGGCCCGCACCTCGCTCCCGTCGGGGAGCCGTACGAGGGCGGCCGCGCGGGTGCGGTGGGTGTCCTCCTCGAATTCCATGTCGACATGCCATCCGACAGTGGTCTGCAACATGACGGTCACCTCCGGAGCCCCTGCTACCAGCGTGCGCCTGCCGGCCGGCAGGCGCACGCGGTCCGTCCCGGTCAGCCGCGCCAGCGGCGGAGCTGCCGCGCCAGGGAACCGGCGCCGGGGACGGTGAGGGTCAGCGGTGTCCGCCCGTCGGCCGGGCCGCCGGCCGTCCGGACCGGCAGTTCGCGGCGGAGCGGGCCCGCGGTCACCCGCAGGGCCACCCGCCAGGTGCCCGGGGGGCCGCTGCGCAGCAGGGAGCGCACGGTGTAGTGGTCGGCGGCGCCGCGTTCGACGGTGGTGCGCAGTGCCACCGTGCGTGTCGCGTCGTAGAGGATCAGCCGCAGCTCGGCGTCCATGGGGCAGCCGGGCAGGGTGAGGCGCGCGGTGAGGGTGGCCCGCCCGGAGCGGGTGCAGTCCGCCGCGCCGCGCAGATCGCCGCCGAGCGGGCGGCGTGCCCCGTCCGGGTCCAGGTCGAGGTGGAGATGGCCGTGCGGCCGGGACAGGAAGAGCGCGGCGACGGCGGGACCTGCCGGGCCCCGGCCGACGATCCGTGGCACGCACTCCTCCTCCGTGTCGTCCTCGGGGACCAGCCAGGCCGCACGGCGGAAGGCGGGCCCGTCCGCGCCCTCGGTGCCATGGGCGGTGACCGCGATCTTGAGGCCCCATATGCCGCCGGACAGCGGCCCGCCGTCGGCGGCGGTCGCCGGGTCGACGGCGGCCTGCCACGCGCCGTCCGCGTAGTGGGCCGGGAGGCGGTGGGTGGCGCCGCTGCGGTGCAGCACGATCTCGACGGTGTCGCCGCCGAGAGCGGGAAGGGTGGCGGTGCCCCGCAGATGCAGTACGCCGCCCGCCCAGCGCCGGCGGATCAGCCGCTGGCGCAGCACCACACGGTCGGTGAGGTCGTAGCAGGCGTCGGGGAGGGCGCGCTGCGGGTCGCGGAAGTACGGGTAGCGGGCGTACACCCGGCCGTCGCCGTCGAGGTGCGGCCGGTCCGGTTCCTGTGCGGTGTCGGCGCGGACGACGGCGGTCAGTTCGTCGTCGAGCCCGGCGCGCAGACAGTGGGCGCGCAGCCGCAGCCCGGGCGGCAGGGCGGCCAGCACCCGGTCGGTGAGGTGGCGCGCGACGAGCGGGCGCGCGGCGGCGGCCATCCGCTGCCGGCCGGCCGCGTCGCGGGCGAGGTAGGCGGCCCCGAAGGGCATGAGTATCTCGCCGTGGAAGTGCCGGACCATCAGGGTGTCGCGCTGCTCGCCGGGCGGGACCTCGGCCGCGAGACCGTCGAGGACGGTGCCGATGTAGGCGAGGTACTCGCACCAGTCCATGTCCTGGCGGCTGGCGTTGCTGTTGTCCTCGCGTCCGTGCAGGTAGTAGCAGTCGTGATCGGCGAGGACGGAGACGGTCTCGGCGCGCAGCAGGGCGCTGATGCCGAACGGCAGGTCCTCGGCCAGCAGCCGGCCCTCGACGAAGCGCAGCCGGTGTTCTTCGATGAAGGAGCGGCGGAAGAGCTTGTAGGCGGCCAGGGACCAGTAGACCGGGGAGTCGAAGACCGAGACCTTTTCGCTGGTGGTGCGCAGCTCGACGGGGGCGGCGCGGCCGTCGGCGCCGACGATCCGTCCGTAGACGACGTCCGAGCCGCATTTCTCGGCCATCCGGGTGAGGCGGAGCAGGGCCTCGGGGCCGAGCCGGTCGTCGGAGTCGAGGAAGAAGACGTAGTCGCCGGTGGCGCGGTCCAGTCCGGCGTTGCGGGGCTTGCCCGCGCCGCCCGAGGCCTCTTGGTGCAGCACGGTCAGATTGGGGTGGCGGCGGGCCTGTTCGGCCAGCCATTCCGCGCTGCCGTCGGTGGATCCGTCGTCGACCGCGATCACCTCGATGCGGCGCTGTTCCAGCGTCTGGGCGAAGACGGAGCCGAGGCTGCGGTCGAGGTAGCGCCGGGTGTTGTGCACCGGCACGATCACGGAGACCGTCGGCGTCATGGTGTCCGGGGCGGCGGGAGCCGCGGCCACGAGGTCGTCAGGGGCGGGCAACGTGCCCTCCGTTCTTTACTCAATCCCCCGAATTGCCCGGCGTCTCAGCCGAGCAAAAGGGACTATTAAGACATATAACGTGGGGTGAACGTTCGCCGATCGTGGAGGAGTGCCGGTGGCTCCGACGCCCGCCACCTCACAAGAGGCGGTCCGGCCCCTGGAGGTTGCCCGGCCCCTTCCCCCGAGGGAACGCCCGCCCGCCGGGCACCGGCCCCGCGGGCGGCCGACGGCGCCCTGGCTCGCGGCGGCCCTGTCCATGGGGGCGTACTGCCTCGCCCTCGCTCTGTACGGCAGCTACCCCTTCGGCCCGCGCTCGCGCGCCGTCAACGACCTGGGCAATCAGTTCGTGCCGTTCCACGCCCGGCTGTGGGACCTGATGCACGGCACCACCAGCGGCGATCTGTTCTTCAACTGGAGCAGCGGCTACGGCGTCCCGTTCCTCGCCGACTTCTTCACCTATCTGATGAACCCCTTCTCCTGGCTCGTCGGGCTCTTCCCCCGCGCGCTGGCCGACCTCCCCGTCTTCCTGGTCACCCTGCTCAGCATCGGCCTGGGCGCCGCCCTGATGACCGTCTTCCTCGGCCGGCTGCACCAGGGCTCCGGCCTGCTGCGGGCGCTGCTGTCGGTGGGGTACGGGCTGTGTGCCTGGGTGCTGAACGACGGTTTCGCCGACCCGATGTGGATGTGGGGCCTGGTCGCGCTGCCCCTGCTGGGGATCGCCGCGGACTGGTGTCTGCGCCGCACCCGCTGGGTGGCCGGCACCCTGCTGGTCGCCCTCGCCTGGGCGGGCAATTTCTATACGGCCGCGATGGCGACCCTGGCGATGGCGCTGGTGCTGGCGGTACGGCTGCTGACGGCCTCCCGGATGGCGTGGCGCGACCGGGGGGCGGCGCTGGCCCGCGCCGCCTCGATGGCGCTGACCGGCATCCTGCTCGCCGCCCCCGTACTGACCGTCACCCTCCAGGCCGGCCGGTCCGCCCAGCCGGCCCCGGCGATGCCCTACGACGACCCGCCGTCGCCGCTCGACCAGTGGGCGCAGCTGCTGCCCGGCGGCCCCGCCGGGACCTCGGCCCCCAACATCTCGACCGGTATCCCCGGGCTGCTGCTGGTGGCCGTCTTCCCGTTCGTGCGCGCCCTGCCGCTCCGGGTGCGCCTCGGCTGGTACGGCCTGGCGGCGGCCGTCGCGGCCTCGTTCACCTGGGAGCCGACGATCCTGCTGTGGCACGGCTTCGCCCTGCCCAACGGCAGCCTCTACCGCGCCGCCTTCGTCCTCAGCGGCATCCTGGTGATGATCGCCTGGCTCGCGCTGGCACACCACCCGCGGCCCCGCGAACTGGCCGCGGGCGCGGGGCTGGTCGCCCTGCTCGCCTGGCTCTGCCGCGACCAGGCCGCGGTCGGCACCACCACCTGGATCCTGCTGGCCGGCGCCGGCACGGTGACCCTCCTGGGGCTGGCCGCGCTCACCGCGCCGCACACCTCCCGCACCCGGACCGCCGTCACCGCCGTGCTGACCTGCACCGTCCTGCTCGGCTCGGCGTACACCGCGCTGTCGGTGACCGCGGTACGGGACGGGATCGACTGGTTCCAGCCCAAGATCACGCTGGCCGGCCCCTCGCTCGCGGCGCGGGACGGGCTGCTCGCCCGCGCCGACTGGCCGCGCTCCCGCACCGATCCGGGCCCGCACGAGTTCGCCGACAACGACCCGCTGCTGCTCGGCGGCGAGGGCGGCTCGTACTACAGCAGCTTCGTGCCCGCGGCCACCGCCCGCACCCTCCAAGGCCTGGGCGCCGGCTGGTACATGAAGGGCCGTCATACGCTCAGCTTCGAGGACCCGGTGGGCCAAGCGCTCATGGGCGTCGGCAGCTATCTGTCCCCGGTGCCGCAGCACCGCGCCCTGTTCGTCCCCCGCCCGGCGCGCCCGGCCCCGCTGCTGACCGTACGCCGCACGCTCCCGCCCGCCGCCGGCGAGGAGACCGTCTTCGCCCGCCAGGAGCGGGTGCTGGGAGCGGCCGTGTACGAGGTGCCGGCCCTGACGCCCACCGCGGGCGCGGCCCCGGTGCCCGACCGTGGCGGCTGGCTGCTGCCCGCCGCGCGGCGGCCGGGGACGGACCCGGACAGCGCGGGGACCACCTTCACGGCGCACT
Organism: Streptomyces sp. NRRL S-1813; assembly: GCF_000719605.1. Classification (NCBI taxonomy): domain Bacteria; kingdom Bacillati; phylum Actinomycetota; class Actinomycetes; order Kitasatosporales; family Streptomycetaceae; genus Streptomyces; species Streptomyces sp. NRRL S-1813. The sequence continues at coordinate 5,726 of NZ_JOHB01000011.1, read as the reverse complement.
GCACCCCGGGCAGCACCGCTCTCTGGTCCGCGCCCTGGTTCTTCGGAGAGGTCAGCGGCCTGGGCGGGCGCTCCACGGGCATCGGCAGCCATGACGTCACCGCCAATCCGCTGCGGCCCCTGGGCCGGGTGCCCGCGGACGGCACGGTGGCGGTGCGCTTCCTCGGCAAGGGCCCGCAGCACGTCCCCCGGCAGGCGCTCGGCTGTCTGTCCGGGCGCAAGCTGACGGCGGCGGTGCACGCGCTGCGGGCCCGGGGCCCGGTGGCGCTCACCACGGGCGGCCACCGGCTGACGGCCCGGCTGCACCCGGGCAGCAGGGGCAGCGCGGTGCTGGCGCTGCCGGCCGTGCCGGGGTGGGGCTGTTCGGTGGACGGCGGGCCGCGGCACGCACCGGACTCGTTCGGCGGTCTGCTGGCCGTTCCGCTGGGCCCGGGGGCCGGGCGGCTGTCGTGCTCCTACCTGCCGCCGGGCCTGCACACGGGGCTAGCCGGGAGCGTCGCGGCGGCGCTCGTGGTCGCCGCGGTGGCCGTCTCCGGCGCCCTGCGCGGCCGGCGGCGCGTCCGCCACCACCCCGCCCCGCACCCGGCGACCGCCCCGCAGATGCGCAGGATCACCCCTCAGGGGCCGGTGTCCGAGCCGCCCCCTGGCCCCGGCGAAAAGGGCTGCTCATGAAGCTTTCCATCGTCGTCCCCTGCTACAACGAAGAGGCCGTCCTGAGCCGTTTCGACGCGACGGTCCGCACGGTCCTCGCCTCGCTCGCCGTCGAGTACGAGCTCTGTTACGTGGACGACGGCAGCGCCGACGGCACCCTGGCCCGGCTGCGCGGCCTCGCCCAGCAGCACCGCGGCACCACCCGCTACCTCTCCTTCAGCCGTAACTTCGGCAAGGAGCCCGCCATACTGGCCGGCCTGAAGGCGGCGACCGGCGACGCGGTGATCCTCATGGACGCCGATCTCCAGCATCCGCCCGAGCTCATCGAGACGATGCTCGACCTCTACCAGCTCGGCCACGACCAGGTCGTCGCCAAGCGCAGCCGGACCGGCGACCGGCGGCTGCGGACCGTACTGAGCCGGCTCTACTACCGCACCGTCAACACCTGGGTCGATGTCGAACTCACCGACGGGGTGGGCGACTTCCGGCTGCTGTCGCGCAAGGCCGTGGACGCGCTGCTCGCGCTGCCGGAGTACAACCGCTTCTCCAAGGGCCTGTTCTCCTGGATCGGCTTCGACACCGTCACCTTCGACTACCGCAATGCCGCGCGGGAGGCGGGCGAGACGAAGTGGCGCTTCGGCTCACTGGTCAACTACGGCATCGACGGCATGCTCTCCTTCAACTGCCGCCCGCTGCGGCTGGCCATCTACGCCGGGCTCGGCCTCGCCTCGCTCGCCGCCGTCTACACCCTGTGGATCATCGGCGCGGCCCTCGTCGGCGGCGTCACCGCCCCGGGCTATGTGACGCTGGTGGCCATCATCGTGGGCCTGGGAGGGCTACAGATGGTGATGCTCGGGCTGATCGGCGAATACATCGGGCGGATCTACTACGAGGCCAAGCGGCGGCCGCACTTCCTGGTCAAGGAGAGCAACGCCGTCGCCCCCGCCACCCCCGCCCCGCCCGCCGCCCGCGGTCCGGCGGGCGCCGCCACCCCCGGCCAACGGGCCGGCTGATGCGCGCCCTGCCCACGCCCGGCCGCCGGTGCCAGATCGTGCGCTTCGCCGCCGTCGGCGGGGTCAACACCCTGACGTTCTACGCCTGTTATCTGCCGCTGCACCGTCTGCTGCCGTACTTCGCGGCCTACACCGCCGCCTTTGTGACGAGCATGGTCGGCTCGTTCTTCCTGAACACCTACTTCACCTACCGCACCCGCCCGAGCTGGACGAAGTTCCTGCTCTTCCCGCTGACACAGGTCACCAACTACGGCGTGCAGAGCGCGGGGCTGGTGGCGCTGGTGGGCTGGTGCGGGATGAACACCGCGGTGGCGCCGCTGGTGGCGGCGCTGTGCGCCCTCCCGTTCAGCTATCTGGTCTCCCGGCGCATTCTGCGCCCGTCCGCCCGGACCGGTCCGAGCACAAAGGCCGCTCCGCCACCGGTCCGCTCCGGCGGACCCGCCTGAGCCCGCCAGCCGCCGAACAACGCGGTCTGCCCGACGGAGGTCTGACGCGTCGTGTACAGCCTGCCGTCGAGGCCCAGCGCGACCACCACCGCGCGCCCGACGGCATCCTGGGCGACACCGGCCGCCGCCGAGTGCGGCACCCTGCCCCGCTGCCAGGGCCTGGGGCCCTCCTGGGCCATGGCCATCCGTACATCGCCCGCGTCATCGCGCGCCGCGAGCACCATCCGGTCGCCGCTGCCGACCGGCGCCACCGCCACCCGCCCGTGGCCGCCGGCCGCCTCACAGCGTGCCGACACCCGCCAGCCGCCGATCATCCGCTGCCGCTCGGCGATCAGCACCTGCGCCGTGACCGACCGCCGGAAGACGGCCCGCACCGCGCCATCGGCCACCGGGACGATGCTGACCGGGCCGGCCGGCTGCGGCAGTCCGGTGGCCGCGGCCGGCCGCGGGATCTGGCCGGGCTCCTTGGACACCCAGTGCTGCACGGTCCCGACGGTCGGCGCGACCAGATGGATCAGCCCGTCGGAGTCCACACACGCATCCAGCCCGTCGACGATCCGCGGTGAGGCCTTCAGGGTGCTGACCGGGCCCTCCAGCCGCTGCCACAGCGACCAGTTCCCGCCGTGCCGACCGCTGCGATGGGCGACATTGCCGTCCCAGGTCCGTACGAAGACATGCACCGTGCCGTCCGGGGTGGCCACCGCAGCCGGGAAGCCGGTCTCCAGCGACCGGACCGGGTCCGGGTCCGGCGAACCCAGCGACTCCCAGCGCGCGAAGACGGGGCTGCCGTCGGGGGCGGTGCCGCTCTGCGGTGCGGTCAGCACCTCGCGGCGGTGGGCGGCGTTGCGGCCCGGCAGCACGGTGCGGGAGGCGAACAGCTGGAGCGCACCGCCGGGGCGGCGCACCACATGGATCTGCCCCTGCAACAGCTCACCGCCGACCGGCACCGGCGCACCGAAACTCCCGCTGCCCGGACGGGTCTCCGCCCAGCAGTACGCCGTACCGCCCAGCACCGCGAAGGCGGCGAGCCGGCCGTCCGCGGCCCGGCGGACCCAGGCGTTGGAGCCGGGCGCGCGCAGCCGGGTGCTGCGGGTCCAGTTGCGTGAGCCGTCGTTGAGCGCCGAGCCGCCCACCTTGCGGTCGCCGCAGCCCGCCGGGTCGCCGCAGGCACGGTGGTCGGCCCAGCCGTAGACCGACAGCAGCCGGGCCTTGCGGCGGGCGGCCCTGAGGTCGAGGTCGTTGGGCAGCGCACCGGCCTCGTAACCGAGGTAGTTCTCCACCACCGCGGGGCGGCCGCGGCCGGCGTAGGCGGCGAGCGCGGCCTGCGCGAAGTAGGCGGAGGCGGTGTGGTCCTGATGGTCGTAGTAGCGCAGTCCCACCAGCCGCGGGTCGCGGTCCGGGGTGGCCGGCGGCCGCCTGCGGGAGTGCACCGCGTTGGGGTCCAGGGTGCGGACGACCGTGGGCCGGACCCGGTCGAGCACCGCCACCAGGGTCTCGGTGAGCTGGTCGCGGGTGTAGTGGAACTGCCGCTTCACGGGGGTGCCCAGGGGGCGCAGCGTGGGGAGGGTGCCGGTGGCCCCCAGCCACAGACCGCGCAGACTGGCCGCCCGGGACTGCCAGACGGCCCTGGCCTCCACCAGTCCCAGGAAGATCAGCTGGTGCTGCGGGGCGTCGCGCAGCGTCTGGATCTCCACCTCGAAGCCGGGGAGCAGCGAGAGCGCCGCGACGTCCCAGCGGGCGGCGGGGTTTCCGGTGGCCATCGCGGCGTGGGCGGCACGCAGTCCGTTGGCCCGCGCCCGGGCGAAGGCGGCCCGGTTCTTCGGGACGCGGGCGGGATCGGGGGCGCGCCGGCTGACGTTGCGGCCGTCGGCCTCGCCGCCCGTGAGGCAGACGGTGACCGAGCGCGCCCCGCCGCGCAGGGACTGCTCCAGGTCGGGGTTCATGAAGTACAGCCCGTCATCGGCATGCGCGATGACCTGGAGGAAGGACTGGGCCGCCGGATCGGCCAGGGACCCTCCTGGGCCTGCCGGTTCGGCCGTACGGGGAGGGCGGTCCGACAGCCGGGCCCATACGCCCGCACCCGCCGTCGCGGCGAGCACACCGCCGCCGGTGGCCTGAAGCAGCCAGCGGCGGGAGACACGGGGCGGGTCCGCGGGTGACACGTCATCAGTATTCGGTCGCCCGCGCGATCCCGCTCACCCGGAACTCCCCACTTCACCAGATCCCTGAGGAGCACCACGGAGATATCGGGCCCGACCCGGAGAGGGGTGCCGCGGCGGATTCCCCGCCGCGGCGCCCCGCACGCCGTTCCTGGCCGGCCCGGTCCTGCCGTCTCAGCGCCCGCCGAGCGCGCTGACCACCGCCGCCGTCAGCTCGTCGAGATAGCCGGACGGCACCTCGTCACGGACGACCAGCAGCCGCCAGTAGAGCGGGCCGGTCAGCAGGTCCAGGGCCAGCCGGCCGTCCGCACCGGCCGGGATCTCCCCGCGCTCGACGGCGCGCGCCACCATCGCCGCGGCGATCCCCTGCTGACTGTCGTGCAGCGCGGCCTTCAGTGCACTCGCCAGCTCGGGGCTGCGGGCCGCCTCCGCCAGCAGGTCCGGGATGATCTGCGAGGCCATCGGGTGCCGCAGCGCACGGGCCGCGACCTCCAGCAGCATCCGCACGTCACCGTGGAGCGAACCGGTGTCGGGGGTCGGCATGCCCGCCGCGGCCACCGCGGAGACCACATCGAGAACGAGGTGCAGCTTGGAGCGCCACCGCCGGTAGACGGCGGTCTTGCCCACGCCCGCCCGCCGCGCGATGCCCTCGATCGACATCCGGGCGAAGCCCACCGCGGCGAGCTCCTCGAAGACCGCGGCGCGGATCGCCTCGGTCTTGTCCTCGCGTAGTACGGCGGCGCCTGCCGGGGTCCGGCGCGCTGCCACGGAGTCGTTCCCGCTGCCGTCTTTTGCCATGCCGGGAGCATAGCGTCACGACGCTACGGTTGCGTTTCGACGTGAGCTCCCTTTAGTGTCGGCGTCGCGACGATACGGACCCGTTCCGTCGTAGGCTCCCCGTTCTCGTTCCACCGCCCCCGTACGCAAGCGAAAGCGGCCTCCTCCATGCCCCAGACCCTCGCGCCTCCGGCTCCCGCACCGGCCGGGGCGCCCGCCTCCGGCACCTCTCCCGACCCCGAGCTGAGCGCGCTGGCCGAGCGTCACGGCCTCACGGTGAGCGGGGCCCGCCCCTCGCTGTCGGAGTACGTCCGGCAGCTGTGGGACCGGCGGCACTTCATCTCCGCCTTTGCCGGTGCCAAGCTGACGGCGCAGTACAGCCAGGCCAAGCTGGGACAGGTCTGGCAGGTGGCGACGCCGCTGCTGAACGCGCTCGTGTACTACTTGATCTTCGGTCTGCTGATCGGCACGAGGAAGGGCGTCCCCGACTTCGTGCCGTTCCTGGTGACCGGTGTCTTCATCTTCACCTTCACCCAGAGCTCGGTGATGGCCGGGACACGGTCGATCTCGGGCAACCTGGGCCTGGTGCGGGCGCTGCACTTCCCGCGCGCCTGCCTGCCCATCTCGTTCTGCCTGATGCAGCTCCAGCAGCTGCTGTTCTCGATGGGTGTGCTGGTGGTG